>JBDKSR010000385.1:0-5161 GCA_039680545.1 Bryobacteraceae bacterium
GCGGCGCGTGGCTTCCGTGGCTTGTTCGGGCTGGATTTTGTCATGGATGAAAGGACAGGCGTGCCCTGCGCTGTGGACCTGAACCCGAGGTGGCAAGCCTCGACGTCTTTGCAGGCGCAGGCCGAGCGGCGCAGCGGACGGGCGCCGCTGGCAGCCGTCGAGATCGCCTACCAGGCGGGTTTAGTGAGCGGCCGTGAGGTGATGGAGTTGGCCGGTGCGTTCTTTGAACCGTTCGAAGGATCGCAGGTCTTCCCCAGGAACTTTTCGGACGGCTTCCGGAAGACACTGGCTACCATCGATGCTGGCGTTTATTCACCGCTGATGGAGTACCTGAGGCCAGGGCTGCGTCTGCACGAACTGGCCTCGCCGGAGGAGATCCTTGTGAACGGCGGGATTCCACGCCCCGGCCGTCCGCTCGCCCCGGGCGCGACCCTGGTGCGGATGTGCAGCCTCCGCGCGGCAGTGGACCCTGGATCGGGTAAGTTGCAGCCGTGGGTGGAAGAGGCAGTTAGAGGGCTTTACGGAATGCTGGAGTTGGAGCGGGCGGAGGCAGAGCACAGACGAAGTTGAATCTCTTGCCCAAAGTACATCTGTCACTCCTCCTATCTGAACGTCGGTGGCACATGAAGTGCGGACGCGAACTCTCCGAGATCGTTTCGTTTCTTCGGGCTCACCCTTCACGTTTCAACAGCAAGTAACAGGTGCAAAGCGTGGTTCGGGTCTTAGTATATTGCCGAGCTTATGATGCTCTGGGCCGGAGGCAGACCGTGCTCTCTAAAGAAGTCCTGCAGGAACTCATACCGAGCCAGGAATGGTGGGGCCGTGACGACCTTTGGACTGAAAAACAGGCTCAACTCGGATACGTCACCGTCGCCGCACTTTAGGAATAGTGGCGAAAGCTGTTTCATGATGGCGGTGACAATGGGCGTTCTGGCTTCATCATCCCGATTGTTGATTGCGAAACCGAGAGCGCCGAGAACTATATCTGTCAATGAACAGAGATGGGAGCCACCAATCATGGCGACATGGTAGCCCAAGATTCGGGTGAGTCTCATCGTCTTGGAGTACGGCAGGTTCTTCACACCTACGGCCCACTTTTCCCGGATGATCTCACGCAAGTCACCTTCATTGAAGGTGTCAATAAGCACTATTCCGACGTCGGCCTCCTGGTTCAGGAAACAATTGAAGTGGAAGCAAATTGTATTGATTCCATACCGCCTCGCCTTGTCGGGGTTCTTCGCTAGATCGTGGAGCACCGTTGATACGAATAGCTTCACACGGTGTTGTCCTGCCAACTGCATGACTTCCTGCTTGATCATTCGATGAGCATCGACTCCGATGTGCGCGGGACGTTGGTGAGTATTGAATTTCAAGACGTCGCCAGGGCCATACCCATGCTTGAGTCGCAGTTGTGAGATCCCTGCGCAGAGAGCCTCACCTTCGTTGCCATTGATAGCCACTCCACCATATATGAAGAAGTCAGAGTGCTCAGGATCGAGGTTAGCCTCATCGGTGTACAAAAGGTACATGATTCAGCGCCAGTATCGCGAGCTACTTCTGTTCACTCGATGGCGATGGCACTGATGGTTGTGTGACTTGTGGTGACTCCTCCTGCGAAGGCGCCTGCGTTCCGGGGTGGGAAGTGATGGGTTTCAAGTCGCTAAAAGGGATCGTTAACTTCGTGCCGCCTTCGGGCGCCACTGCCTGTATTTTGTTCGGCTTCAGACTGCCGTAACCGATGCATTCGTATATAGTGTTTTCACGGTTCTTGGTCGGCCCACCTTGTCTTGCCATTTGTTCAACCTCACTTCTTCGGCTGGTTCGAAGGCTGTGACGTCGAGACTGACGTCTGTGTAGCCGTTTGCCCGGATGTTTGTTGGATCGGGTTAGTTTGCGGCTTCAAACTACCGTACGGAATTGTCTTTTCGAACTTCTGCGGGTTACCGCCCTTCGGACTACTCATGGCGGGATCCTCCTTCTTTACAAAATTATTGACATTAGCAAGTCCGACGATAACAAGTGCAACCATACCGGCGATAAGAAGCCATTGCGCCAAAGTGGAAAACCTCCAACTTCGGATGTCGATGGCGGCGGCATCATTAAACTTATCTTGAAGGGCGAGCTGCCCTGATTTCAGATTCAAGAAACGGACACGTGCAACACACCCGATTGAGGCGACGAGTAAGATCCATGACACGGCCAGCATCACAAGTGAAAAGATGCCTCCGGAAATTTGAAATTTGTCAGCGAATAGGAGACTTGCACCCAAGAACGCGCTGGCGACGCTCGTGATAGTTGTATAAAAACCGCTAGCTTCAGTCGTGATGGACTGGAGTATGGCCGATCTGGGGACGACATCGGGGTTTTCAGTCATTCCCTTACCGAAGCGGTACTCAACCTATCGATAATTATACCAAAATCAAAATCAGACAACGGTGTTTTATGTATTTTCGCGGAGTAATGCCACGTGCCGTTCAGCCCTCGATTGCAGAGTCATCTCCGCTCGAAGTATCTAAGCCGCTTCAAAGATAGTTGTAGCGTCTCCCGCAATGAATGGGTCGAGAGTCTTAGCACGCTGCTACAAGAAACGCGATTTGCAGGCCTTACTTAGTTCCCCTGGGGGACTCTCACAGCGTTCTTCTACTACAGCACCGCTGCACTACCACTACCCAATCGTGGGCCGGCGAAGATGTCTTGCAGCGCGAGAGCGACGGCGCCGCGAATATAGAGGTCCCCGAGCGAGAAACGCGAGAGGAGGATCTCGGTGTGAACGCTCGGTGACGTCCAGGCGCTCTCGATGGTGCGCCGGATGCGCCGCCAGACCTTCGTGATCTCGCCACCCACCACGATGACGGATGGATTCAGGGCGAAGGTGATGTTGGAGAGGCCCAACGAAATGTATTCGGCTGTCGTCTCGAAGGCGGAGACGGCCCGGGAGTCGCCTTCCTGCGCCAAGTGGAGGAGGTCCCGGAAGCGTTCCTCAGTGAAACCGGTCTCCGCGTCGTACCTCCGCCAGGTGGACTGGTTCGAGACGTAGAGTTCCCAGCAGCCCCGCCGCCCGCAACGGCACTTGGGCCCGGCCGGATCGACCACCATGTGGCCGAATTCGCCCGCCCACGCGAGGTTGTGGCCCCGGTATAGCTCGGAGTTGATCACAAGGCCCGAACCGACACCAACTTCGGAGAACGAAAGAAACACCACGTTACCAGCGCCGGCTGCTTCGCCTTCGTTGTGCCAGAGTTCGCCCAACACTCCAGCGTTGCAGTCGTTGTCCGCGAGAACCGGCAGCCCCAGCTCTTTGGATATCGTGCGGCCGAGCGCGTATCCGGAGAATTGCGGGAGCGCCGGGCTCATCACCACGGTCCCGCTTCCAGGTTCCACCAGACCAGCCACGCTTATCCCGATGCAGTGTACTTGGGGCTCTGTTCCCTCATCGCCTGATTTCCTGGCAAGCTCGACGGCGCGCTTCAAGGCGACGATCAAGCCGTTGACGCTGGAGGGCGTCTTGAATGAAACGGTGCCCAGTATCCGGCCGGACATGCCCGCCCAGGCCACACGCGTCCGGTCGCCGCGCAGGTTCACGCCTAGGACACGCAGGTGATTGGGATTCAGGTAAAGATCGATTGGCGTCCGGCCGCGAGCCAGCCGCCGCGAGCGCTTCTCCAGAACCAATCCCTCTTCGATCAACTGGTCCACGATAGCCGAGATGTTGCTGGGGAAGATCTTGGACAGGTTGGACAGTTCCTTGCGGGACACGGGCTCGTGCAACCGGATCAGGTTCAGCGTGACCGCCCGGTTGATCTCTCGAACCGTGGAGGGAGTGGCGGTCGCTACCGCTTTTGTTGAGCGCATTTTAGAGCACGACGCAATCTTACTTCGTGTCGCCGTATTTTAGTACTGACTAAGAATCGAAAGCAAGCCTTGTTGGCACACCGGTTCGCATGGCGGAAAATCGCGATTATCGGGCCAAAGCATCAATCAAGAAGTGGCGCGGTCCGCGCGCTCTGTTGCTTCGCTCCAGCCGTCCGTAGTAGCTTTATTTCTGATATAAAAATAAATCGGCGTGCGGCGCGTGCCGCAATAGTGGACGTTAGTGATTGATGTACGGACGGAGTCTTTCGATTTTAGTTGGGAACGGTACGGCTGTCGCAATCAGGCCAGCGCGACGCCGCGGTTAGCGGGACTCGGTTCCGCCGGGCTGCCCGGAGGGATACGGACCGCGCGCCGGCGGGCGGCGTTCATCAAATTGGCCCTGGAAATGGGCGCTCGTGCCGTCTAAAGGAGTGACGATCATGCAAAGACGTGAATTCTTGAAAACCGCTGCGACCGGGACCTTGGCGGCTCCCGCTCTGCTGGCGCAAACAGGCGATGACAAGAAGGTTGGCGTTGCGATAGTTGGAGTCGGGACGCGCGGCTTCTATCTGATGAAGCAGTTCCAACAAATCCCCGGCGTTGAGATCCGGACGATCTGCGATCTCTACGACGGCAACATCAAGCGCGCGAAGGAATTCTGCACGAACACGCGGGCCAAGGTGACCAAGGAGTGGGAGAAGGCGGTTGCCGACTCCGACGCTCAAGCCGTCATCATTGCGACGCCGGACTTCTGGCATGCCCCGATGGCGATCGCGGCGGCCAATCAGAAGAAGGACATCTACGTCGAGAAAGGCCTCTGCCTCACTCTCGACCAAGCCAAGGCGATCCGCAAGGCTGTCAAAGACAACAAGGTCATGATGCAGTTGGGGCACAACTACAACGGCATGCCGCAGTTCCACAAGGCGCGTGAAATGTATCGCACGGGCCAACTGGGCAAGGTGCCGTTGGTGCGCACGTACATCGACCGGTCGGCTTTCTGGCCACAGTGGAAGTTCTACACGGATTACAACATCCACGAGCTGCCGAAAGATGCGAGCCCCGAGACCATCGACTGGAAGAGGTTCACGGCCAACGTCCAGCAGCGGCCTTTCGATCCGGAACGTTTCTTCCGCTGGCGCAACTGGTGGGAATACAGCAACGGCATCGCCGGCGACCTGATGAGCCACCTGTGGGATTCCGTCAATATGGTGCTCGAAATGGGAATCCCGGAGACGTGCGCCACGCAGGGCAACCTGTACTACTGGAATGCCGACCAGGAAGTGCCGGATATGTGGCACGTTCTGTTCGA
>JBDKSR010000386.1:0-9791 GCA_039680545.1 Bryobacteraceae bacterium
GACGGAGATACGAGCGACCCGTGCTATCTGTTCAACCTGGGCTACGTACTTTGGAAACAGGAAGACTTCGAAGAAGCGGCCGACGAATTTCGCGCTGTTCTCGAAGAGGACCCCGATGACGCGGAAGCGAAGACGATGCTTACCCGCTGTGAAAAGAAGGAAGGCCCCCGCCCGGCCGAAACCCGCATGGAGCTTCGAGAGCGCCTGAAAGAGAACTTCGACGAACTAGTGTGGCCGCAAGTTAATGTTGGACGCCCCGCCGTCGAGGCAGAACCTGCCGTAAAATAGGCGCGTTGGACGATCTCATCGGCTTCCATCGCCACACTTAACCGGTGTACCTGTATAATTCCAGATGCCGATGCTGGAAACGGTTGGCCTCACACATCCCGGCAAGGTACGGTCAAACAACGAGGACTGCTATCTGATCGCCCCCGCTCTCGGCTTGTACGCCATAGCCGACGGCATTGGCGGAGCCCGTGCCGGCGAACATGCTTCGCGCCTGGCAATCGAAACCGTGAGTGCTTTCGTCTCCCGCTTTGCCCAGCGATACGACGGAATCCTGGTGGACGCATTCGTTGAAGCGCACAGGCAGGTTCGTGGGGCGGCGGAAGCCGACCCCAGTCTCAACGGTATGGGTACGACGCTGGTGGCTGTGCTCGAATCCGGTGATGGCTTCCTGCTCGCCAGCGTTGGTGATAGTAGGGCGTATCTCAATGAAACTAAGCAGCTTAATCTGATTACATCCGATCAGACTTGGGTGGCCGAGTTCGGCCGTCCGGCCGGCATTAGCGAGGACGAACTGAAGCGCCACCCCCTCCGTCACGTCCTGACGATGGCGGTGGGCGCTGATGTCGAGCTTCGAGTCAACGCCTATTCTGTGAAAATCGCTCGGGGATCGCAGCTATTGCTCTCAACGGATGGCCTTCACGGCGTGGTTGATGAAGAAATAATCCTCGAAACGCTAAATTCAGGGCAAACTTTGGAGGCCAAGGCCCACTACCTTGTCGAAGCCGCACTACGAGCGGGCGGACCGGACAACATAACTGTAGTGCTGCTGCGGGCGGCCTGACGAGCAGCCCGATCGAGCAGCACGATTCAGCGTTCAGCTTTCCACGCTTCGGCCATGCGGCGGAGACGAGTGAATGGACAGACACGCCTGTCGCCTCCTGCTGCTTCAGTTCCTTCTCGGCGGTCCCCTTATGGCAGGGGATCCCGCTGTCCTGCAGATCCGCGTAACCCAAGGGGAACAATCCGCTTACAGAGCTGGATCGGAGACGCGTAACGCGTTTGTGGTCGAGGTAACCGATGACGCGTCGCACCCCGTCGAGGGAGTTGCCATCAGCTTTCGCCTCCCCCAGGCTGGGCCGGGCGGTCAATTCATGAACGGACTGGGCAGCGAAATTGTGTTCACGGGTGCGGATGGACGAGCTGTTATGCCTCCGGTGCGATGGAGCCGGACGCTCGGAGCTTTCGACATACGGATCACCGCCGCGAAAGGCACGACGCGCGCCGGACTACTGGTCCCTCAGTCGATTGTGGATTCCGAAGCCGGGCAGACGGCCATGGTGATGGTCAACCCCAGGGCGGGAGAGGGCGGATCAGGCCGAAAATGGCTTCGCCGAACGCTGATTGTTGCCGGTGTTGCGGCTGCAACAGTCGCCATCCTTGCCGTCACCCGTAAATCGGGTTCTTCAGCGAGTTCAACTTCGACTTCATCAACTGTCACCATTTCACCCCCAACCATCGTGATTGGAGCGCCGGAATGAGACGCCTCGCGTTTGCAATTCTTCTTTGTGCCGCACTTGCCTTCGGGCAGTCCGGCATTCGGCGCCCTCGCGCGGGGATGTTCCGCGACAGGGCAGGGGACTTGCGTCCCGTGTTCGGAGTGTCGGGAGCCTTCGTCCTTGGAGATCCACTTGCCGAAAAGGTCGAGTCCTCATCGTTCTCTTCGAACATAGGAGTCGTCAAGACGGAGGACAGGCTCCAGATACGGGATGGATCGGGCAAGATCCTGCATGAGTGGGAGGTTCCGACAGGGCGCGCACGCGCTGCCATTTCACCCGACGGGACGAAAGTGACGGCGTTCTTTTTCGAAACGGGTGAATTGCGTTACTGGAGCAGCGAGACTCCGGATGAACTGCCTGTCGCGTGGACCGCAAACGGAACGGAAGTCCTCTCACTCGCGATGCCGGATTCCGGCAGAGTCACCTTGCTTGTCCGTTCCGATAGCGGCATCGTGCCACTGGACTATTCGCTCTCCACCGGGCAATTCGATCTGAAGGCACCGTTGGAGGGCACAGTCGACCCGATTCTGCTTCGTGGCGACGGAACATTGCTGTTTGCGGAGGCGAACGAATTGGCCGTCCGGCCGGAAAACGAGGACGAGCGGCGGATCACCCTTGCCTGCGGTGTGAAGTCCCTGGCCGAGATGGGTTCGGGATGGATCCACGTTGCCGCCGAGTGCGGAGAGTTTGCGTTGCGGCTATCGGAAGATCGCGAGGAGTTGTACCGCTTGCCGGAGGCCCAACAATGAAGCGAACTCTGTTGGCTGCGGTCCTGCTCTGGCCCAGCCTCTTGATGGCCGAGTTGAAACTTTTTGTTGTCGAGCCGGGTGCGGAGAACGCTGTCGGTGACTCGTTCATGTTACCCACAACCGCTGCCGGCGACTATACAGATACCGTGTTCCGGCTTCGTAACACAGGGTCATCGGCAGTGAGCCTTTACGGCCTGAACGTCGCAGGCTCCCGCTTCACGTTCGCGAGCCTCCCGACGCTGCCGGTGAACGTTGCCTCGAACGGCACGGTCGACTTCACGATTCGCTTCCAGCCAGTTACATCCGGGACCTACAGTGCGTACCTGAACGTGAATGGATCCCGCTTGACGGTACTCGTCGCAACTGCCGGATCGAGCTACGTGGTGACATTGACGGGCGAATCGACGGCTGTCGAGCTTCGCACAGGGAACACCGTCGACTTCGGCACTGTCACAACGGGCTCGAGCGCGTCGCGGCAGTTCTCGATTTCAAACCCTACCTCGCAACCGGTCACGATCAATGCCGTCACGGTTTCGGGTGATTCTTTCGCCGGGCCGGACGGGGTTTCAGCACCTTTAGTGATCGAAGCGGGCGCCTCCGTGTCGTTCGGTGTGGCGTTCGCACCCACGGTTGCCGAAGCGCAGCAGGGGGCGCTGACCATCGATCACAGAAGTTTCACTCTCAGCGGGGCCGGAAAGGCGGCGGTCTTCCCCAAGCTGTCGATTTCTCTCACGCCGGAAACACTGACCGGCGGGAAGCAGGTCAAAGTCCGCATCAGCCTCGAATCGAAATCCGAATCGACGGGTGCTGGAAAACTGAGCGTGGCGTTCACGCCAGACAGTTCGACGAGTGGTGACGACCCCGCATTGCTGTTCCCAGCGAGCGGCAGCCGGTCGATTGCATTCACCGTAACCGAAGGAGAGGAACTCGCACGGTTCAGTTCGCTGACAGAGACCGAGTTTCAGACAGGGACCACCGCCGGTTCGATCGTATTCACGGCCACGCTCGGTTCGCACACGGAGACTCTGACCGTGACCATCCCTGCCGCTAGTGTGGCTGTGGACTCCGCGAAATGTCTACGGGGCGCGAGTAGCCTTGACCTACAGATCTCAGGTTTCGATACCTCGCAGTCGGCATCGCGTCTTACGTTCAGGTTTTACGACTTGACGGGAACTGTGATTTCTCCCGGATCCATCACCGTGGATGCGGAGAGCGCCTTCAAAAAATACTTCAGCTCAGCGACTCTTGGCGGGCAGTTTCTTCTGCGAGCTGTTTTCCCGGTGAACGGTAATGTCCTTCAGGTCGGGGCCTTCGAGGCCACGGTAACCAACTCCATCGGAACCGTAACCGTGCCGCGAACCGCCGTACAGCAGTAGGGCGGGCCTATCTCGTTTCGCCCTTTCAGGTTGCCCGCACCAAACACGGCCAGATAGAATAAAACCTTAGTCCTTTCTCTGCCGCGTTGCCTGCGAACGTGGAATTCCACATAGAGAAAACCTGTGTGGGCTTTCTTCCGTGCCGCCTGTCACGATCCGGCAGGAGTGAAGTCGTCCTCTGGAGGTGTGAATGGGCCGTGCGGACCGGCTGCTGCTTAGTGGTGACGAGGCCGTTGCTCTGGCAGCCATCGATGCCCGTGTCAATCTTGGAACCGGCTATCCTGGGACGCCGTCCACCGAAATCCTCGAAGCGTTCCACGAGTACGGAGGCAAGTCTCAGTGGGCGCCGAACGAAAAGGTAGCACTGGAAGTCGGCATCGGCGTATCTTTTTCCGGCGGGCGATCGCTCGTCACGATGAAGCATGTCGGGCTGAATGTCGCTGCGGATCCTCTCTTCACCGTTGCGTATACCGGGGTCAGTGGAGCGCTTGTAATCGTCGTCGCTGACGATCCAGGCCTTGCCTCCAGCCAGAACGAGCAGGACAGCCGCCATTACGCCACCGCTGCCGGATTGCCGATGATTGAGCCGTCAGACTCCCAGGAGGCGTACAACTACATCCGCTTGGCCGTCGAACTCTCCGAGGCGTGGGGAATCCCCGTCCTGTTCCGCATGACGACCCGCGTCTGCCACTCGAAGACAGTGGTTCGGCCCTCGAAGGATGGCTTGAATCCGCCCAGCGTCAAGTTCGAGCGGAACATTCGCGGCCGCGTCATGATTCCATCCAACGCACGGCCGGCCCATCAGCGCCTTCGTCAGAAACTCCACGGCATCGCGGCTTGGAATGAGACATCCGGCCCGCGCCTGAACGTTCCCGGCGACGGCAAACTCGGCATCATCACATCGGGCGTTGCGTATGAGCACGCTCGCGAGGCCGCTCCGGACGCCGCCGTGCTCAAGCTCGGGATGACGAACCCGCTGCCGATCGAGGCGATTCGCACATTCGCCGCGGGGGTAGAGCGGTGCGTTGTGGTTGAGGAAGGCGATCCGTATCTCGAAAACGCCATCCGCGCAGCGGGTATCGCGGTCACCGGCAAGCCGGAGGTTTTCTATCTCGGTGAACTGAACGTGCCGCGTGCGCGCCGGCTTCTGAACGGTGATTCGACGCCGGAACCAGCGCCTGCTCCCGCGACGCCTCCGCAACTGTGCCAAGGCTGCCCTCATCGCATTGCGTTCCAGGCGTTACGGGACCTGGATTGTATTGTCTCCGGCGACATCGGTTGCTACTCGCTGGGCGCGCTCCCGCCGTTTGAAGCCATGGACACGCTTGTCTGTATGGGTGCGGCCATCGGTGTCGGCCTTGGAATGCGGCACACGCTGCCTCGCGATCAAGCCAGGCGCGTCGTAAGTGTCATTGGAGACAGTACATTCATTCACAGCGGGATCACGGGACTGGTGGAGATGATCTACAATCCGCCGCCCGACGGCCACGTCGTGTTGGTCCTGGATAACGGGACGACGGCCATGACGGGGCTCCAGGAGCATCCCGGCACGGGGCGCAATCTGGGGCACGAACCGACCGGCAAGGTGAAGATCGAAGATGTGGCGCGTGCATTGGGCATCAGGAGCGTGCATGTCGTCGATCCGGCGGTCGATCCGGCGAGTTTCCGGTCGCTGCTAAAGCGCTGCCTCGATTCGGGCGAACTATCACTGATCGTTGCCCGGCGGCCCTGCTTGCTCGCTGCGGGAAAGATCAAGGAGTACGAGAAGTGCAATGAACAGCGGTGAACCCGAGAACAGGGTGATTAACGTGGTGGTCGCCGGCCTCGGTGGCCAGGGTGTCGTGAAGGCTACGGATATCGTGGCGGGTGCTGCATTTCGCGCCGGCTTCGACGTCAAAAAGAGCGAGATACACGGCATGAGCCAGCGTGGCGGCTCGGTAGCGAGCGACGTACGCATTGGCCGCGGCGTGCTCAGCCCGATGGTGCCTTCCGGGGAAGCGGATTTCCTCGTACTCGTCGATGCGACCCAGTTGGAATCGAACCGCGGTCTTCTCCGCCCCGGCGGGATCCTCCTGCTACCCGACATGTTGACCGGGGTGACCCTCACGAACAAGAAAAGTCTGAACGTGGCGCTGGTAGGCGTACTGAGCGCATGGCTCGACATCCCAGATGAATACTGGGTCGAAGCCATCCGCGCGGAGTTGCCCACACGTTTCCACGAAGTAAATCTCAACGCGTTTCGCACCGGCCGTGAAGCGGGCGCCGCGCGGAGACACGGAGCACAATCATGACCAATGTCCAGGAAGCCGGAATCGAATTCCACCCGGCAAGCGCACTTGATTACATCCCGGCTTCGCAGCTTAGAAGCCTGCAGCTTTTACGACTGCAAGCCGTAGTGCGGCGTGCTTACGACAAGGTGGAATTGTTCCGCACGCGGATGGACGAGCGGGGGCTGACCCCTGCCGACATACGTAAAGTCGAGGACGTCTCCCGCCTTCCTTTTACGATCAAGAACGACTTGCGTGATACCTACCCGTTCGGCTTGTTTGCCAGCCCGCTGAAAGAGGTTGTGAGGCTGCACGCGTCGAGTGGCACAACCGGCAAGCCGATCGTTGTCGCTTACACCCGCGAGGATCTGGCGGTCTGGACCAACGTCATGGTCCGTACGATGGCCGCCTGCGGCCTAACCAGTCGCGACACGATCCAGAATGCGTTCGGGTACGGCCTGTTTACCGGAGGCCTCGGCGCGCACCAGGGAGCCGAAGGCCTTGGCGCTACAGTTATCCCCATCTCGGGTGGCAACACGGAGCGCCAAATCATGGTGATGAAGGATTTCGGCGTGACGGGTATCGCCTGCACGCCCAGTTACTTCATCCACTTGCTGGAACGCGCGGGGGAACTCGGCGTGGATGTGCGGAAACTCCCGCTTCGCGTCGGCGTCTTCGGCGCGGAGCCGTGGAGCAACTCGATTCGCAAACACATCGAGTCGGTTGGCGGCATTAAGGCCTTCGACATCTACGGGCTCTCGGAGATTATCGGCCCCGGAGTGGCGAGCGAATGCCAGTGTCAGGACGGACTGCACATTTTCGAGGATCATTTCCTGCCCGAGATCATTGATCCGGAGACTGGCGAGTCAATGCCGGAGGGTGAGGAAGGGGAACTGGTTCTCACTACCCTCAGCAAGCAGGCCATGCCGATGCTTCGCTACCGTACGCGCGACATTACGTCGTTTATCACGGAACCCTGTCCGTGCGGCCGGACCATCCGCCGGATGCGGCGAATCGGGCGTCGAAGCGACGACATGTTTATCATTCGCGGCGTGAATGTCTTCCCGTCGCAGATTGAGACGGCGCTGCTGGCGGTCGAGGGCGTCCTGCCCCATTACCAGATTATCCTCACGAGGCTGAAGGGTCTCGACGAGGTGGAAGTGCAGCTCGAAGTGACTCCTGAAGTGTTCAGCGACAAGATCGGTGCCCTTGAGAACCTGCACGGGCAACTGGTTCATGCGTTGGAGCAGATGCTGGGATTGCGCGTGGCGGTCAGGCTAGTGGCGCCGCACAGCATCCAGCGGAGTGAAGGCAAGGCAAAGCGTGTAATCGATCGCAGGAATATTGCCGATTAAAGGTGAGGCGGCCATGAAGATTCATCAGCTGTCACTATTTGTCGAAAACAAGCCGGGCGCTCTGATTGAGCCCTGCCGTCTGCTGGCGCGGGAAGCCGTGAACATCCGCACGCTTTCGGTCGCGGATACGCGGGAATTCGGAATCCTTCGCCTGATTGTTTCGGACTGGAAGAAGGCCGAAAAGGCTCTTCGGGATGCCGGTTTTGTCGTAAATGTCACCGAGGTGCTCGCCGTGGAGGTGCCCGACCGCCCAGGTGGACTGGCCGGGATCATCGAGGCATTTGAAAACAGCCCGGTCAATATTGAGTACATGTACGCCTTCACCTCCGGACGTGGAGATAAGGCCGTCATAATCTTCCGGTTTGACCAGCCGGATGCAGCGATTACCCTCTTGCAGTCCGCCGGCATCAACGTTGTGGACAGCGTGGAAGTGTACGGCGGTGTTTTCGAATGAGCATTTCGAGAAGCATTGCGAGACAACTGGAACACTCGTCGTGGATTCGGCGCATGTTTGAAGAGGGCACGCGCCTGAAGGCAACTCGGGGAGCAGAGAACGTCTTCGATTTCACTCTCGGAAATCCTGACGTCGACCCCCCTGCCGAGGTCCTGGACGTATTACAGAGACTGACTGCGAAGGATCGCGGAAGTCTCCATGGATACATGCCAAATGCCGGTTTCCCCGGCGTCCGGGAGGTCGTTGCCCGACATCTCGCAAAGAAGACGGGGCTTCCCTTTACCGTTGACCACGTGCTGATGACGGTCGGTTCGTCCGGGGCGTGCAATGTGGTGCTCAAGTCGCTGCTTGATCCAGGCGACGAGGTCATCGTGCTGATGCCGTGTTTCTCCGAGTACCCGTTCTATGTGGAGAACCACGCAGGACGTATGGTGCCCGTGGAGACGGACAGTGAGTTCTTGCCCGATGTGGACCGCATCGCCGCCGCCATCACATCGCGCACAAAAGCAATCATTCTGAATTCGCCGAATAACCCGACTGGCAGGGTGTACCCTGCGGAGTCGCTCGTGCAGCTCAATGAGTTGCTTTCCGGGCTTGACCATCCAGTGACGGTGATCAGCGACGAACCCTATAAGTCGATCATGTTTGACGGACAGCGGTGCCCGGAGATCTGTTCGCTTGTCGAACGGACGGTCATTGCCAACTCCTGGTCGAAGGTCTTTGCTATTCCCGGAGAGCGGATCGGCTACCTGGCGATCTCGCCCCGGCTGCCCGAAGCGGATGCCCTGCGCAACGCGTGTATTTTCAGCAATCGCATCCTGGGTTTCATTAATGCCCCGGCGATCTGGCAAAGAGTAATCGCGGAAACGATCGATACACAGGTCGATGTCGCCTCCTATCAGGAAAAGCGTGACCTGATGTGTCAAGGGCTGAAGCGCGCCGGCTACGACGTGCTCAAGCCCGAGGGGACGTTCTACCTGTTTCCGCGCACGCCCATTCCCGACGACGTCGCTTTCATCCGCATGTTGATCGAGGAAGGCGTTCTCGCGGTTCCGGGTACTGGCTTCGGACGCAGTGGTTATATGCGCTTATCTATGACTGTGCCAAGAAGAACTATCGAAGGCTCTTTTTCGGGGTTCGCTCGCGCCCTTGAAAAATGCTCTAGTGGCGGTGGCCACGGATGAACCCACGGCGCGTCGCACTGGTGCTGCTTTGCGCCGCCCTCGGAGCAGGGGCGCAATCTGGGGAGGACCGGGTGTTCGAATGGGGATTCGAACAACGCGTCCGTAATGAAAACTGGAACAACGCCACGGATTGGACGGATCAGTCCGATGACCAACGCGTGCAGGTCCGCTACCGCACGCGAATGTGGCTCGATGGCCCAGTTACTTCCAACATAGATTTCCACGTCGGGCTCAATCAGGAAACAAACCAGATCTTGATACCTGACCGCCCGGCTCAATTTGACGAAGTGTTTTTCGAGACGGCGTATCTGGACTTCAAGAAGCTCTTTGTGGACGGCCTCTCACTGAAAGTGGGCCGGCAGAACGTGATGAAGGGTGAGGGGTTTGTGTTGCTCGAAGGCGATTCAGGTGATGGTTCGCGCTCTATCTTCTCGAATGCTGCGGTGCTCGGGTACACATGGAAAAAATCGAAAGTTGAACTCATCGGAATCCTGAATCCATACACAGAGCGATTCCTGCCGAAGATACACAACCGCCACCGGCAACTGACTGAGTGGGACGAACAGGCAGTTGGCACGTATTACACAGACAACAATCTCAAGAACACAACGCTCGAAGCGTA
>JBDKSR010000387.1:0-12224 GCA_039680545.1 Bryobacteraceae bacterium
GTATTCCTCGATGCCGTAACGCATCGTGATGACGGCGATCTTGTGCGTCGGCGCTGCCTTCACAGGCTGTTCGCTGACGCCCGCCTCGATGATCCGGGCGCGGTAGCGGCCCGGTCGTTGCAACAGTGGCATGATCGTTCTCCTTGTGGTTATTCCGCGTCAGACGCGGGGTATTGTTCGGGCATGAGCGCCCGCCAGAGCGTGTCGTCGCCCTGGACGTATTCCATCGAATCCGCAATGCGCCGGCTCTTCGCCATGCAGTGTGCTTGCTCGGTCGGCCAGAACGTCCGGCTTCCCGATCCGGTTGCTTTTTTGTCCTTGGCGGCGATGTCGTACCCGATGAAGATCAGATGGTCAAGCCACTCGCGGACGCGAAGCCGAATGGAGTTCTTGCCCGAATTTGGCGACTGCAACCGAGGCTCGTAGCGGAGGTAATCATCGCCGGTAGGGTTGGGGACCGTAGTCGTGCAGTCGTGCATGACAAGCACGACGTTCCGTCCGGCTTTGACGTGCGTATCAAGATCTGCCAGCAGGGGCATGAACGAATCGTAGATGTGCTGCAAGCCCTTGCCGAAACCGTAGTCTTCGATGCGTTTGATGGAATGCCCCTTCTCGTGCGGCACGTTAGCCAGCGTCCATGCGATGACCCACTCCTCGATCGCGGTGGCGCTGTCGAGAACGATGGTGCGAATGCCGTCCCATATCGGGGCTCGGAGCGCGAGGCGAAGATCGCCGTAGTTGTTGACCGGAACGACTTTGACTTGTGCGCCCAACACGGCCAGCGAATCGTCGGCATCGACAACGGCGACGGGTCCGGGGGCCAGCGTCGCGAGTGTGGTCTTGCCGGACCCGCCAGGTCCGTAGATGCCGACGCGGTGGCCGACAACGGCGGGCGGGTTGATCAGCGCAAACGTCTTCGCCGGTGCAGCCACCGCCGGAGCGGCTGAGTTTGTGAACCCGTTCCCCGGCTTTGGAATCGGGCGGGGCATTGGGATTTTCGCCATTTCAGTAGCCATGATTCTTCTCCTGGTCTGGAGGTTACAGCCGGGCAGCGTGTAGCTACTCGGTCTTGAGTTCCTGATTCGGTTCGGCGTGCTCGTAGCCCGCCGGGATATCGTCGGCCGTGGGAGTGATGTTCTGCATGCACAGCGAGGCAAACTCGCAGTAATCGCAGTTCATCCGCGAGACGTAACGCGGCCATCGGCCAAGCCGCTTCGCGTCCATCAGATTCTTCGCCGTGCCCCACGTATCGTGCATCCAGCCGGCGATGTCGTCGTCGAGCCGGGGGATCTCGCGGCGTGCGTAGTAGAAATCTGGGCGCTCCTGGATGTCCGCGAGCAGACGGTCGCTGTATTCCTCGGGGGTTTCATCGGTGTCGCGTTGGTTGGCGTAGAGCGTGCCGTCCTTCTTGAACTTCCGGTTTTCCATCGGCGTTGCTTTGTGCGGCCGGATCGACGGCTTGCGAACCACGTCGTAGATCACGCCCTGAACCTCATGCCCCAGCGCCCGCGCAGCGAGAATATAACCGCTGATCTGCGGATCGATGCGCAGCCGCATCCAATACGAGTCGCCCAAGATGTCTTCGCCTGTGGTCTTGAGTTCGTAGAGCATCAAACGGCCGCCGTCGCGGACGATCCCGTCTATCTTGCCGGCATGGTTGAACGTCCGGCTCGACGCGCCGGTTTCTGGGTTGAGCAACTCCACCTCGAACGGAAGTTCGATCGCGACATGCTCGAATCCGTCATTCGCCCAGCGCCAGCAGTATCCGGTGAGTAACGTAAGGATCGTGGCACGGGCGTAAGTGATTTCGATGTCGCCGGTGTCGGCGAACCATTTCGCCGCGGCTTCGAGTGCAGCGTCGGGGTCGCCGGTCATCGCGAACGCCTCGCGGCCAGCGTGGAAGGCGGAACCGTCGCGGAGCGGAGCACGCTCGGCAGTCGAACGAATCGCCAGTTCGTAGCGATAGAAATGTTGGCGCGGACAGCGGCGGAAACTCGCCGTTCGGCTGTTAGTCAGCAGTTCCCTTGTTTCGGTTGTGGTTGCGGTTGCCATGATACTTTGTCCTGGTGTCTGGTTTAGTCCCCCGGCGGGGGCAATGCCCGCCGGGGTTGTCGAGTCGCGTGAATCAGGCACCAACTCCTTTCGTGACCAGGAAATTTCGACCGGAGCCGCCGGGTGAACGCGGCGAGCGCCGCATTGTTGTTGGCAGGATCGCCAGATGGCAGGCCGTTGTGACGCGGCCCCGGTCAAACGTTATGCGCGGAGGATGCGGACCTCGACGGGGCCGTCGCCGCGGGCGATGTTGAGCGTCGATAAGTCCGCATCGACATTCACCAGCAGGTTCGCACCGTACCAATTCCCGGCATTGTTGCGCGTGATTTCGCTCGAATGGGATATGCGGTAATCGCCATCATTGTCTCGGTAAAGATAAGCCACCGGCCCGACTTCTGGCTCCGGCGCGGCGGCGATGGCGGATTCGAGGGCGTTTATCACAATCTCGGACTCGGGATAAGAACTCTGAAATCTGTGCGCCAAATCACGCTTCTCTATCGTCCTGCGCATGTCCCTGAAAACCATCACCGCCCGCTTCGCCGCCTCGACCAGCGCGCCCGGCACCGGCTGCGCGGCTTTCAGCGCGGCGAGTTCGGCGCGGAGGTCTTCGCATTCGCGCGCCACTTCCAGATCCCTCACGCGGGCCTCGGCGGTGGCCAGTTTGTCTTCCAGCTCATTGACGCGGGCCTCATCAAAATGCACCACCACATCCGCCCGCGTGTAGCCGGGCACGGTCCCGATGAACGTGGACTCCGGTCGCGTGTAGCCGGGCGCAATCGTGCCGCTGTTGAGCATGTCCGCCGGGGCTCCCTCAGCCGCTTTCGCAGCGTCCCGCGCAGCCCGCGCCGCGTCCCCCTCCGGAACGCTGGCCACCGCTGGGTCGATGGCGGGAGCGGGGCGTTCCAGCGCGGCGAGGCGGCTGTCCAACGCTTCGATGTGGTCGAGCACGTCACCAGAGAACATCTTCCGGCCGGCGTCGATGTCCCTGCGAAGTTCGTCAATCGTTCTCATCGGATTCCCCCTTCATCACCGGCTCCAAAGTTTTCTGATGCTCGACCGCCAGCGCCCGCACGCTGGGCCACCAGCGCCGCCAGAGCGCGATACTGGGCGCCCCATCCATCGCGACGATTTGCTCATCGGTCGCGCTGTCCCACTCGGCGACCGTGCGCAACTGGCATCCGATTTTTACGTGCGCGTCCAGGATCAGGACAGGCCAACGCAGTCCCAATATGGAGAGCGGCGCGCGCGTCATGGGAACGCCCTCGCCGTATGTCGCGTCACTCAGGTCCGCGTCACTCAGGACCGCGCCACTCAGGTCCGCGCCACGCAGGTCCGCGCCACGCAGGTCCGCGCCACTCAGGGCCGCGTCACTCAGGTCCGCGTCACGCAGGACCGCGCCACGCAGGACCGCGCCACGCAGGTCCGCGCCACTCAGGTCCGCGCCACTCAGGTCCGCGCCACGCAGGTCCGCGCCACGCAGGTCCGCGCCACTCAGGGCCGCGTCACTCAGGACCGCGCCACTCAGGTCCGCGCGGGCCTCCACGGCGGCCATGACGCAGAGTTTCATCAAGCCGAATTCGCCCTCGAACAAAACCGCGCCGCTCCATCGCGATTTGATTTCAACTTTCATGCGAAACCCCCTTGAAAATCGGCTTCAAATTGACCAGCGCCCGCCCCTCCGAATCGAGGCGAATCAGCTCGCCGTCCGGCATGTATTCAATCTCCATCGTCGGCTCCGGCGGCGCGGCCAGAGCGAGGCGGTCGGACGCCAGCCCGGCGTAGTAGGCCGTGCCGAGTGCGGCGGTCCAGAACAGGGCGAGCAGCGTCAGGCCGACGGCGCGGTCGGCGCGTCCGAAGACTCCCCGCCAGAAGCGACGAAAGGAACAGCGCCGAAGCGCCTTTACCTTGCCCTCCCGCCGCGCCGCGATCTCGCGCTTGACATCCTCGAAACACTGCGGGCAGTAGCCGTGCGTGGCGTCGCCGGAATCGATCATCGCCTGCTCGGATGGAGTGGCCGGAGCCCACGACTGGTGAGCGACAACCCATACGCGCTTGCATTTACAGCAGACTCGGATCATGGTTATCCTCCTGGACTGGAATGAAAACTGAACTGGCGGCGGGGCCGACGTTGCGCGCGCACTAACCAGAATGGTCCCGACCCCGAACCGCCAGACTTGTTACGCCGTCTCGACCGCGACGATATCCGCCTCGGGCAGCCGCCGGAGCTGCGCGCTGTCGGCCTCGATGGCGTCCAGGTCGCTCTTGGTAAGCGTCAGCAGGGCGCGGCACTCCCGGCCCGGTAGCGAAATCTCGCGGGCGACCGGCCACGCATCTTGCACGTCCTCGAAGTAGACCGCCGAACGGATAAGATTCTTGTAGGGGCGGAGCCGGTCGGCCGTCTGCTTGGCGTGGTCGTCGCGCAGCTTGGTGTAGCGTTCGATCAACGCGCGCTTGACCGGAATCCGCGTGCCGTAGTCTGGCTTGTGAATGTCGGCGGGGAGGCCGATTTGCAGGTAGGCGCGGTCCATGCTGTCGATTGCGACGACGTTGATATCGTTGCCTGTGTGGCCCTTGTCATACTTCCGCAGGACCTCCATGTCGGCCTCCGGATACTCGCGGTGGAAGACGGCCAGCGCCGCCTCTTGCAGGGCCGCGAGCGCCGCGTCGCGCTTGGCGGCGAGCCGACTCAGCAGCCGCTCCACCGTCTCGTTGGCGAGCTTGTGCAGATAGTCGCGATGCGATTGATTCAGTCGAGTCTTTGCCATTGGATTCTCCTTGGCGTGAATTTCAAAACTTGTGCCGTCTCTCCGGCTGTCACGCCTTGATTTCCCGGCGTTCGGTAGCCCTTGCGGGCCTTCATGGCGGGGAGCGGGGGCCGCTGGCGAGATAGGCAATCGCCTTTCCGGGCATCCAGCGGAATGTGGTCCCGGTTATCTATGCCTTCCCCCTGATGCGCTCCCCTTGTTGGATTTCTTCGCCCGGCCGCCCCCCTCGGAACCGGCCGGGCTCCCCTGCGCTGGCACAGCGCGGGGGGACTACATCACATCCCTCGTGATCTCCTCCGTCGTCACACCAAGCGCTTGGGCGATCCGCCCCACGGTTGCCGGCTGGAACTCGACCCCAGCGTCAGCCGACTTGAGCACGATCGATACCTGGGCCGGATGGCGGCCCATAAGCATCGCGAGCTGGCGCTGCGTCATGGTCCGATCCGCCAGAATCTGCCTGATTTTCGCCGAGTCGATCTGCATCCGATGTCCCTTTCTCCGCTGTCTGAGTAGAAAGATAGCTACTTGTTTACGGCTTGTCAACCCCCAAAATTGAAGAAAATAAAAAAAAGTTGCGGCATCCCATAGGTTGATGTATATTTCTCTACGATAAAGGAGGGTTGTTCTATGAAGCACCCCAATCTCACGGCCGCCATCGTGGCGGACCTGATCGAGAACAAGGGGTATTCGAGGAAGGAACTGCTAGCTCAGCTAGGGGTCGGACACATGGACCCTGTGAACGTGAGCACTTGGCGAGAAGGAAGCAAGTACCCGTCGGAAGAGATCATGGTCAAGCTGGCCGAACTGGCTGGCATAGACAAGGAGATCCTTTTGATGGATAAATTCGCCAGGAAGCTGCGGCGCGTAGGTATCCGCCTAGACCGGAGCGCAATCACTCGTTGGGCTGGGACTTCTTCACAATAATACCCCGAAACGGACAGCGGGGCGCGCTAAGGCGCTGAAATGGCACCGTACAAGCAGAAACAACAGCTAAAGTTGATAGCAGAATCGCCCGATGAGTTTAGATGTAACATCACAAGATACAACGGTATGCATCGCATCCCGTAATCAAAGGAGTTCATCCATGAACCTTGTCGGGGCGTACCTCGCAGACTGTGAGTTGAGGGGTCTAAGCCCCTTAACCATCAGGATTTATTCTCGGTATGTGACTGGCTTCATTGGACTTGTCCAAAAAAAAGAGCAGATAACGAGTACGGGAGACGTGCCGGCGCTGGCGGAATTTCTCAGGCGGTACGGCAACGATCGGACCCGCTCGACAGCATATAGATCGGTTCGCTGCTTCATTCGGTGGGCGGCAAAGCACGGGATGGGAACAGATTGGCTAGCTGAATACCATCCGCGCTTTGCCGCCGCACCGCAGTCCTCAATCATATCGGTTAACGAGTTCTATGTCATCATGGGGGTTATCCCTAATTCTAGGCGAGGATGCCGAGATAAGGCACTCTACACAACGATTTTCTACACAGGAGCCAGGCGTGACGCGATTCGAAGGCTCCGTTGGGCTGACGTGGATCTGAAAGACAGAACAGCGCGCATTAAGACCAAGGGGCGCAAAGAACAACTGGTGACTATCCCCGTCCCGGCTGCGCGCTCGCTGAACCTGTGGCGGTTGAAATGCCCGTCCGATACATGGGTGTTCCCGGCGATTGGAGCGAAGACAGACAGACCGATCAGCGGAAGCAGCGTGACGCGCCAGTTGCCGCGCTACGCGAAAGCCGCCGGCATCCACAAGCGCGTTTACGTCCATCTGTTGCGCCACTCGTGCGCGACGCACCTTGTAGACTCCGGCGCGTCGTTGGATGTTGTTCAGGCCGTGCTCGGGCATGCGTCGATCAGAACCACGCAGATCTATGCGCGCATGAGCCAGAAGCGGATCGCCGCGGCGCTGGACCAGGCGTTTCCAGACATCATCATGAAGGGAGAATGACGATGGAGATAAAGACGGCACAGGAGCGGATGATCGATGTCGAGCGGCGGTATATCGCCCGGCTGGAGCGCGAGATTGACGAGTTGAAGACCGAAGGCGCGAGCGATGCAGTCCTGGAACTTGTCCATCGCCTATTGCGGCCGGCACGCCAGCGGCTGGAAAAACTGTTGGGATAATCATGGTGCCGCGCCGGCGGGAGGATGGGCGGGGACCGCCGGCGCGGCTTTCAGCCGGGTGGGGGACAACCCGGCGGACTCAGAATTTAGGGATGTTGCTGAGCTTCTTGCGGCGTCCACGGCTCGGCGACTGGTTGTAATCGATTGCAGCGCGAACCCCTGTCGGTCCGGTCAACGCCTGAACCCACCAATCTTGTTTCCGACCCGGAGTTCTCTGCGCGTTCTTGTATTGCGAAATCCAGTATGCGCCCAGCATCCCCGGCATGATGTCTGACGTGGCTTGCAGCAAGATTTCTTTCGTCTGTTCGTCTTGCTTGTCGGGATCTTTCGTTTTGTCGAAGTACAGATCACGGCCAAATGGCGATTGCTGAGTCATCAGGGTATCGACAGACTGCATCCACATCGGCTCGACGCGCCGGCGGATCTGCCGGACACGCGACCAATCGCTTGGCATGAGCGGAGCCAGGTCGCTGTATGGGAACATGAAACTCGTATCGAATTTAAGCGTCCGTCCTTGGCTGTCTGTCACAGGCAAAGCGATTTCCATTGACCGCAACAGCGGGATCGACTTCTGGCGATCAGCTTTCGTGATCCCCGCAAGTTCGTCAGTTTCGTCGCGGACCATGGCGAAGGCGGCGGTAGTCAAGGCAAGCTTAAGCAGCGTGCTCACTGGGTCGAGCGCCATTTTGTTCGTGAGCACTCGCGAGAACTGCCACAACACAGACGGCATGAACGGGATGAACCGAAGCTTCTGAATGATTCGAGGGGCGCGGTCCCAAGAGAACATCGTATCGATGGTGCGTTGTTTTGCCTCGTCAGGAGTCTTTCCGCGATTGCGCAAATGTGAGTAGAGTTGATACTTATAGGCCGCGTCTTGCAGGTTGTATAGGGTGTGCAGGAACCTGTCAACGTCGCCCGCCTTGTTAACGACAGGGACTTTTGCCATGTGCCGCGAGATTGTTTCGAGCATGGTTTCGTCAAACTCTTCGAGTGACTGAGCCTTGCTCATGCGCCGGCCAATATTCTCGATTTCGGTGCTGTGAAGGAAATCCGTTTCAAGAATTCCCGATTCGGTGAACTCTCGCATGACAGGATTTGTCGTGTCACGTTTCACAACCCACGACCAGAATTCTGCATTCGCGGCGATCCGATGCGGAGTGTCTGCGAACGTCGTTGCATCTGCGATGTAGAGCTGCAAATTGTTTTCGAAGACCTGCTTCGGGTACCGGAACGGATTGCGATACGTAACCCACCGGCGTAATCCGAGTGCAATGTCGGGCCTCATAAGGATTGACGTGATACTGTTTTTGTTCCCGAACGCTCCGATCAGATCGGCGGCAAGGTCTTTGTGAACTGACCCTTCCATGAACTGTCTGATGTCTGGATTCGTAATACTCGATGGAAGCCGGAGCCCGAGATCCGAAACTCTGCGGAAATCAGGATCGTTAAATTCTTCCATCTGACCGCCGGTCCGGAACCATTCCGGCTCTTTGGTTAGATGTTTGGCTATGGTATCGAAAAACCTTGTCTTCGCGACAAGATTCATAGGATTCCTGAACCGGCGCATGTCATTAATCAGGTCTTCGATCAGGCCGTGCGCGCGCATCTGTTCAGGAGTCATCGGGTGAATAACAACGAGTGCGTCGCGATCTACAGTGTTGACGATTTTCATTTCGTCATCCAGCTTGATGCTGCCATCTTCGTTCTGGCTGTTAATGAAGTCCGTTCGTTCTTTCGGTGTATCGAAATACTCGACGACAGTTCGCATGGCGTCTTTGCTGTCGCGCGCCTTGTAACGAATTCCGTAACGTCCGCCCTGTTCACCGACAAACTTCATGGCTTCAGCTTCGGTGGTGAATATCGCATCGGGGCGCGCCAGTTTGCCGGTGCGTTTATTGATTACGGTGTAGCGGTCTGACGTGCGGCGCACTGTATGCGCGGCCTCAGACTGGCGAATCGCCATAGATTTTGCCGGTTTACCGTAGAGTTTTCCAAGCACTCCGCGTGCAGCGTGCTTGCCCCATATGTTCGGATACCAGAACCGATCGGCGTTGAGCCATTCTTCCCGGAACGGCAACCCGAGAGCTTGCATGTCGGCGGTGATACGTTGAGCCAATATACGCACGTCGGCCTTGTTAGTGTTGATACTTTTCAAGAACGCGTCGGAAAGGTTTTCTATGTCGGCTGGATGCCCGCGCAAGATCCGATCGGCAGCGAGCATTTCCGCTTTGTCTTTTGTGTTCCTGACAATGGTCCTGAGTAAAGCTTCAACTTGTGAATCGGTTTTGCGTGTCTCGGCGATGAACGATTCGTGCGCCGTTTTGATGGCTGGCGTCTGCGTGAATTCTTCGGTGGTCATGTTTTTAATGAATCGCGTGATTGACGCTGGGATGCGGTTCCCAACAGCAAGGGCCGCGCTTTTCACGCGTGCTACAACAGGCGCGGCTGCGCGGCGTGCCGCTGTGTTTACGGCTTCGGACGCTACACCGGCGGCCTGGGCTGCGGCGGACTGGACAGCCGCCGGATTGATGGTCGCGCCGGACTGCCCCCGGCGGCGCTTGGGGCGTAGGTTGCGGGGGAGGGGCGCGGGAGTCGGTTGTGAATCACCGGGGGCGGTTTCGGGAGGAGCTACGGGCGGCTTGGTGGAGGGCATTCCCTCCCACGGATTTCGCCCACGAGCGTAGTCTAGGTGGATGCGCGCGTTTATTGAAGGGGTACCAAATCCCTCGTCAATCATCCCCTTACGTTTCAGTGCGGCCAGCTCCCTTTTTGTCCCACCAACATCTTCAATCGTCGGGTAGATTTGCCCTTGGCGAGGTTTCGCTCCCAAAAGCTTTTCAATGAGGTCCGCTTCGCGCGTGGTGAGCTTGGATTCAGGAATGCTTGATGCTGGATGCGTTGATTGTGGTCTAGGAGATGCCGCTACAAGATCGATCATCCTATCGTCACGCGAATGAAAAACGTCCTCAATTGCGGCCTCGCGGGAATTGAGGATTGTATCTCCCCACGGCTCTCCGTCCGGCGCGATAATCGAAACCTGCCACTTGCCACTTTCTTTTGATGATGGATGGATAATGTGCCGCCAGACACCGTTGTCTTGGCTGACAGTCAACTCAATGGCTTGAGCCCCTTGTGTCGCGCGCTGAATTGATTCGATTTTGGCTTTTCGGCGAGCAAGCGATTTGCGCCCGCCCGGCATCTCTTCAATGCTTTGCTTTGCAACCTCCGCTTGCCCGGTTGCAATGGCGGCCGGTTCGGTTGCAATCGGCGAACTGTTCGGAGTTTCCGAAGGGTTGGGGAGCTTCGCCAGCGCCGCGTCGGCCCAGTCCTCGCCCGCATAGTCTTGCAGGACGGCGCGCGGGACGGGAAGAGCTTCGGCGAGTGCTTTTTGAATAGACGCCTTGTGCCGCTTGGAAAGATCCGTGGTTGGCGTTCGCGGGTATTCGTCGCCGCGCTCCACCGCTCGCACAAGTCCCCAAGGATCTCCAGGGTCGCCCAACATGTCGGAGTATAAATCTCTAATAATGGGGCGCGACGCCTGCAATGCTTCGGGGGTCCCTGGGGCAACGGCATCCCTTACTTCGTCATAAGTCATCTCCCAGGCCTGCTTGCCCTGTTGTGCAACGTCAACAGCCAGTTCGCTTTGCACGTCCGGCGCGACCTGCATAGATTCCGGCGCAGCCGCCCCGGCCGGTTCCGGAGCGGCCCCCTGTTTGGCCGGCGTCAGCAGCCCTTGCCGCCCTTGCCCTTGCCCTTCTTCATTTGGCATCACCTCCTCTCGCGGAGTCTCTGTCAATTGTCCCTGATCCAGAACAACGTAAGAATCGCCTTCGCCCTCTGCATCGTTCTGGTAGACGATGGAGTCGTATCCCTTGCTCTTGATCGCGTCGATGACTTTTTGCGCATCTTCGGGCGTATCCCTGATGGACATCGCTTCCGCATTGTCCATCATCCCGCGCGCCGTCAACGCCTCGGCCATGCTCCGGGCTCCATAAACATCGTTATCGTTCAAGCGCAACGGATTCTTGACGTTCAAGGCATACTGCTTAACGTTCCATCCGGCCTGCTTGTCTTTGAAATTCCTCGCTGCATTTTCAGCCTGTTCGCGAGTTGTCCCAACATGAATGCCAGGGAATAGTCCCGTCTCCGGCTTAATGACTGGCCTCATCTCCTCTGTCGGCGATCCCCTGAATACCGTGATCGGCTGCGCAGTAGTTAAGGATTCCTGAACAACTGGCGCGAGGCTGTCAGCTTGGCTGTCCAGTTCGGCGGCGCGTTTGCGGTGAACTCTTGGACGCATTCCGCGATCAGCCAACGCCCGCAAATCGTTTGCCTGCATGCGTAGCGTCTCGGCTTGCTCTTGAGGCGTCGACGGCGGCGCTTGCGGCTTCTGCAATCCACCAGCGCCAAATAGATCCGTCTTCAACCCCTCATCCGCTGCCCGACTGGCGCGCTTTGACATCTTCCCGCTTGGTGAAGACATCGCAATCGCATCGGACATTGTATCAGCCGTTCGCGGTGGGTAAGGACTCGGCACCGGTTCCGGCGTACCTCTTACCGGCCGCTGCGCCTCAATTCGTCCCAGCCCCGACGGCCGCGCATACGGCATCACCGGCGGCGGCAACGGCTCAGTCGCGGCCAGCGGAACGTCAGGATACATATCGCCAGCAGGCGGCGCGCCAATCTCGCGGCCACCGGGCGTGAAGCGGCGGGGCGTTATCGCCGGACTCGAAGGTGGCGTTATCGCCGGGCTCGAAGCCGGATCTACCAACTCATACTGGAAGTCTTGCGGAGTTTTTATGTAGCCTGACGGCTGTACCGGCGACCCCGGTTCCGGAGCCGGTATAATATTCGAGCGACCGCTCACGGTGTTCATCCCGCCGCCGATCAGCATGCCGGCGGCGGCCGATTCTGGGACTCCCTGCATCACGGGCCGCGATGGATCATAACCGATTTCGCGCGCTCCGATATTCGATCCGATCGTCTGCCCCGTCTCCTGAATACCTTCTTCGGCTGCTCCCATCAGCATCCGGCGCAACAGGCCAACATCGCCTTGAGCGATCCGCCCCAGCATGCGAGCGACTGGGATTCCTTCGGTGGCACCCAGCGCCCCGCCCACGGCCGCTGCCGCCCCCCGTTGGCCCAACGTCCCGCCGAAGTCTTGAGCCTCTAGCGCGCCGCTACCGGCTCCCCCGATCACGCCAGCGCCAACAGCGCCCGGCAATCCAAGCGCACCTCCAGACGCCAAAATCGGGATGGTAGATCCAAGCGCACGAGGCACTG
>JBDKSR010000388.1:0-2021 GCA_039680545.1 Bryobacteraceae bacterium
GCCTCCCGCAGCACTCTGGTTGCGCCCTTCTCCGGGATCGTCACCAGTTGTGGAGCATCGCCGGGTGAATCCATCGGCCCGGAGAACGACCTGATGACCGTCGCCGATCTCTCGACGGTATGGGTACAGGCAGACGTATATGAAAAAGACATCGCCATGGTCAGGCAGGGAACCGGCGCCGCAGTCAGCGTGGAATCGTATCCCGGCCGAAGCTTCGCCGGGCGAATCACGTATATCAGCGACTTCCTGGATCCGAAAACCCGGACGGCAAAGGTGAGGTGCGAGGTCCCGAATCCGGAAAGCTTGCTGAAGCTGGAAATGTTTGCGGCCGTCCAAATTCCGATTCCCGCCGGGCGCGACGGAGTGCTGGTTCCCGCCACGGCGGTACAGCAGGTGAATGAACGGCCGGTAGTCTTTGTGCGAACCGCCGAAACCCGGTTTGAAACGCGCGGCGTGGAATTGGGGGCTCGGAGCGATGGCTGGATCGAGGTTACAAGCGGCGTCAAGAAGGGAGAAATCGTAGCGGCTCACGGCAGTTTCTCTCTGAAATCGACGCTACTCCGGTCGCAGATCGGCGGCGAGGAATAACCGATGCACCACATCATCGAACTCTCAGTGAAATACCGGTTCCTCGTGATTGTGCTGGCCTGCCTCGTTGTGGGAACCGGTATCCATAGCCTGCAGCGGCTCCCGATTGACGCCAATCCAGACGTTACTCCCAACCAGGTGCTAATTCTTACGCGCGCTCCCGGGCTGGGGCCCGTGGAAGTTGAACGTTTCATCACGTTTCCGGTCGAGACGGCGATGAGCGGCCTGCCGGGAATCGAAGACATTCGCTCCGTCTCGCGCTTCGGGTTGTCCTCGGTGACCGTCTTCTTCAAAGAAGACATGGAGATGTACTTTTGCCGAAGGCTGGTGATGGAGCGGCTGCCGCAAGCAAAGGAGATGATCCCTCCTGGTTTCGGAAGTCCGGAGATGGGTCCGATAACGACCGGTCTGGGAGAAATTTACCAGTTCGAGGTGAGAGGCGCCGGGTATTCGGCGATGGATCTTCGGTCGATCCTGGAGTGGGACATCGCATTCAAACTGCGTTCGACCCCCGGCGTGGTGGAAGTAAACACGTACGGCGGGGAACTGAAGACATACGAGGTGCAGGTAGATGCAAACAAGCTGACGAGCTACAACCTGTCTTTGCAGCAGGTGATCGAGGCCCTGGGACGAAACAACTTCTCGACCGGCGGAGCGTACATCGAACATAACCAGGAACAGCAGGTGATCCGCGGCGAGGGACTGATCGAAAACATCTCCGATATTGAAAACATCGTGCTCAGCGCCTCTCCGGGTGGAGTGCCGGTGTACGTAAAAAACATCGCCACCGTGGCATTCGCGCCGCGTGTGCGCCAGGGCGCAGTGACGAGAGACGGGCGGGGAGAAGTGGTGACCGGCGTCGTCATGATGCTGATGGGAGAGAACTCGCGCATCGTTGCGCAGCGCGCGAAAGACAAACTCAAAGAGATCCAGAAGTCTTTGCCTCCCGGAGTCACAATCGAGCCGTATTACGACCGGACGGACCTTGTGCAGAAGACCATTCGTACAGTTTCAAAAAACCTGCTTGAGGGAGGCATCCTCGTCATCGCCGTGCTGTTGTTTCTGCTTGGCAATCTGCGCGGGGGGCTCATTGTGGCGGTGGCAATCCCGCTCTCCATGCTCGTGGCGTTCACGGGGATGACTTATGCCGGCATCTCCGGAAACCTGATGAGCCTGGGAGCGATCGACTTCGGCCTCATTGTTGACGGTTCCGTCGTGCTCATCGAAAACGTGGTGCGCAAACTGGCGGAGAGAAAGAGTGAGACGCGGCAGGATCCGGTTCCCGCCATCCTCGAAGCGGGACGCGAGGTGGCGAGGCCGGTCGTCTTCGCGGTCGGCATCATCATCATGGTGTACCTGCCAATCCTTGCGCTGGAGGGCGTCGAGGGCAAGATGTTTAAGCCCATGGCGCTTACGGTCATATTCGCCCTCTG
>JBDKSR010000389.1:0-10264 GCA_039680545.1 Bryobacteraceae bacterium
CAGCGAGGTGACCTTCCCATAGAACGTCACAAGAAAGACCGAAGCGAGTGTCGTGGCCTCTATCGCCGCCCACATCACACCAAGGTTGTTGGCGAGAGCGATCGATATCATCGAAAACACGAACAACGGGGTGAGCGTGTAGTATCTTCGCAGCCTGGATTCCGCCTCGCCTTCCTCGCCGCGCGGCTCAAGTGCGCCACTGCGCTCGTCTTCGCGAAGGTAGCCGACTGCGTACACGGCGCATAAGAGCACGACCGAGGCAGTCAGCAG
This sequence comes from Bryobacteraceae bacterium, assembly GCA_039680545.1. Taxonomy (GTDB): domain Bacteria; phylum Acidobacteriota; class Terriglobia; order Bryobacterales; family Bryobacteraceae; genus JAEHDI01. The sequence continues at coordinate 271 of JBDKSR010000389.1, forward strand.
AATTACGAGCGCACTCAGACAATCCGCATACAGGAAGCCGTTCCACAACGCGACGGGACCGCCGCGCAACACTTCGGCCGCGAGGGCCAAAGCAAAAACAAAGGTAAGCCCGCCCCCGGCGAGATTGACCCTCTCCATAGCCTTTCTGCCGGGCACGATGGACGACAGCACCCCGGTAGTCAGAGGAATCAGGAGTAAAGCGAGAAGAACCATCGGCTAGCCTCTCAGCCTCCGCAGCCTGCTCACATCCATCGATTCAAACGACTCCCGGATGCGGTAGACGAGAATTCCAAGCACCATAACAGCCACCAGAACGTCAAACAGAACCCCCAGTTCCACGATGAGCGGCATTCCGTAAGTCAGCGAGATCGCGGCGAGAAATAGCCCGTTTTCGAGTGACAGCAGCGCAAGCACCTGTGTAAGCGCCTTGCGGCGGTTGATCATCATGAAGAATCCGATCAAAAACAGAGAGATCGCCACGGCGAGGGCGTTGTGGCCAAGGTTCGCCGCTCCTCCGGCTTGTTCCGGCCGGTGGAAAGACTCGGCCACGATGTACGCAATCAGAGTCAATCCCCCTGAAATCAAGATCGAAAGCGGTACGTTGAGGATCGGCTCGATTTCCCTTCGTATGTCGATACGCTCGACGAGCCGTTCGAGCAAAATAGGCACGAGCACCGTCTTCACTACCAGCGTCAGCACGGCGGCGGCATAGATGTGCGCGGCTCCATTGAAATGCGCCACCATGCCGGCGATCGCTGCCAGAAGAAGCGATTGCGCTGCGAAGATGCGGATATTCGTGATGATCCATCTTTGAGCGACCATCGCGATTTGCAGCACGAGTACCAGCGCTGCCATCAGCGTGACGATTTTTTCTCCGAACTGCGGGTTATCCAAAAGAGGCATGCGGTTTTTATAAAAGAAATGTGGATACCAGACCAAGCGCGCTCAGCGTAAACCCGACGGCAAGCAGTTCCGGGACTCGGAACAGACGCATCTTGGCGTTTGTCGTCTCCACGAGAACAATCGCGCAGCTTAGCAGCAACAGTTTCACAAGCAGCCAGCCAAGTCCGGCCAACACGCCGGCGCCTGACCACTCCGGCTGAAGACCGAACGGCCAAAACACGTTGATTAGCAGTGACATGAGCGCCAGTTGTTTCACAGAAGCGCCCCACTCGATCAGCGCAAGATACGGGCCGGAATATTCGAGGATCATCGCTTCGTGGATCATCGTCAACTCAAGGTGCGTCGCCGGATTGTCAACCGGGATGCGCCCGGTTTCCGCGATCAGCACGATGAACATCGCGGCGAAGGCCAGCACTTGCGGCGGAGCAAGAAATCTCCAACTCTGTCCGGCGGCCGCGCGGACGATCTCGGAGAGGCTCGTGGAACTGGCGCCGATCGCCACGGTGAACACCGCCAGCATCATCGCCGGTTCGGCCAGCGCGGAGATCGTCATTTCGCGGCTACTGCCGAGGCCCCCGAAGGAACTACCAGTATCGAGACCGGCCAGCGCGAGGAAGAAACGGCCCAACGCGAGCACGTAGACGACGGCCAGCACACCCCCGAACAGGCCGAGCGGCGCGGTCGAGACCATAGGGACCAGCAAGCCGGCGGCAACGCTCGTCCCGAACACGACCCAGGGCGTCGCGCTGAAAATCCAGGAGGACGTTTCCGGGATGACCATTCCCTTGCGGAACAACTTGAACAGGTCGCGATAGGGCTGCAAGAGTCCGGGACCACGGCGTGTTTGAAATCGCGCTTTGAACTTACGAATGAAGCCACTGATGAGAGGCGCGAGCGCCAGCAATAGAACCAGTTGTGCGAATGCGCTGAGAACGGCTGTCATCCCCGCACCTCGAACAAGAGCAACACGAGCAGCGCCACGAAGATGTACGCCAGGTACGCGTGTATGCTGCCCGCCTGAACCGCTCGCGTGCGGTTCGCCGCGGCCAGCACCCAGTCTTTTAGCGGATCGTAAACACGCTTCCGAAATGCCGGCTCAACCTCGCTTTCGAAGCGCACTGCGGTGGGGTAGAACCGGGAAATGTCATACTCTGTTTGAATCTCGCGTCTGGGTCTGTACAGCGCCGAGAAGATCATGCGGAGAGGCTTCGAAAAGGCTGTCGCGGTGTATTCGTTCTCCGCAGACAGGCCCGGCAATCCGCAGTCCCAAACAGGATTGGCCGTACGGGGCTCCCGGCGCCTTCTTGCGTATCGGAGCAAAGCAGGCACACCCGCAAGTAGCACCAGAGTCAGCAGGATTCCAACATTGGACACGGTGCCCCCACCATCCCGTCCTGATGAAATCACGAGGCCGTTCGCCCGAACGAGTGCCGCGCTCATCCGGACGCCAAACGTTTGCGCCGTGATCGAGTCGAACACCGGTAGAAACCATGTAGCTCCGAGGCCAAGTGCGATGCACGCGACTGCAAGCAGTCCCATGCTGATGCGCATTGACAGCGGAGCTTCAGGCGCCTTCGCCGCAGCGTCGCTGCGAGGTAGCGCGAGAAACGAAATGCCGAATGCCTTGACGAAGCAGGTCGCCGCGAGAGCCGCCGTTAAGGCAAGCAGGGCCCCCGCCACGGGGAACATCACGCGAATCAGGCTTTCCGTCGTGCCGAAACCCGCGAGCAGAGCCTGGTAGGTCAGCCATTCGCTCACGAAACCGTTCAGCGGCGGAAGCCCGGAAATGGCGACCGCCCCGACCAGAAAGAACAACGCCGTCGCTGGCATACGGCGAATCAATCCACCCATCTCTTCCATGTTTCGTGTGCCCGTGGAGTTCAGCACGGCCCCAGCACCAAGGAACAGCAGGCCCTTGAACATGGCGTGGTTGAGCGTGTGGTACAGGCTGCCGATGAGCGCCAGCGCGGCCAAGTTGGCGTGCCCAAGCGTACGGAACAGAAGCGCCGCGCCGAACCCCATCAGGATGATGCCGATATTCTCGATGCTGTGAAAGGCGAGAAGGCGTTTCAGGTCGTGCTCCATCAGCGCGTAGAGCACACCGAGTAAAGCGGTAATCACACCGATTGCCAATACCAGGGCACCCATCCACAACGACGGCGGACCATAGAAGTCAAAGAAGACCCGGGCCATACCGTAAATGCCGGTCTTGATCACAATCCCGGACATCACGGCGGAGATATTGCTCGGAGCTACAGGATGCGCGTCGGGCAGCCAGATGTGGACCGGGACAACACCTGCTTTCACACCGAAGCCGAGGAAAAACAGCACGAACACAACGCCGCTCGCGAGGGGCGTGAGCTTTGGGGCGAGCAGATGAAAGGCCTGAAACTCCAGGCTCCCAGCGGCGGACCCGAGCACGAGGAACGCAATCAGCAATAAGCCGGTCCCGGCGTGCGACATGACGAGAAACAGAATCCCTGCCCGTCGCGCTTCGGTTTTCTCGTGCTCGAAGCTCACCAGACAAAAAGCGGAAAGCGCCATCACCTCCCAGGCGACAAGGAATGAGAACGCATTTGCCGCGGCGAAGACCAGCGCGAGACTGGCAAGGAGGACGTTGTAGAAGAATCCGAGTGCGCCGACGTTACGCCTCCCCACCATCGGCTTCAAGTAGCCGAACGAATAAAGCGATACCGCCGCGGCAAGCAACCCGAGGGCAAGATTGAAGTAACAGGTCAGTGGATCCAGGCGGACGGTCCAGGTGAACATCGGAACGCCAAAGGGCAGGGCCCAGACCGCAGTGGCGCCACGCACCAAAGCCACGGTGGATGCAAAAACATCGAGAAGTGAACCGGCAAGCGCCGCCCCGAACGTGACCGTGCGTGCAAACAAACGGCGTCCGCTCAGCAATCCCGCAGTAGCTCCGGCGAGAAAGATGATGAGTGCGGCTGTAAAGAGAGATTCAGGCGCCGGGATCAAGGCGCCTCCAGCCATGGACCGTGGATTGGCTTTGATGAGCAGATGGGAAGCTGCGGGATTCCAATAAGTCAGCCCTCATCGCGTCCGAACCTCGGCATCGATTTCCCCGAGCATTCGAACAGCTTCGGCAAGATTTGTCTGAAAGTATCGACGCATAATATCGAGAACTTCGACCAGCACCTTCGTCCGCAAGGAGTAGAACACCTGGTTCCCTTCCTTTCGGTTTGTTACAAGCTGCCGGCTGCGCAGAATCGCAAGGTGTTGGGAGAGGTTTGCTTGTTCGACGCCTAAACGTTCTGCCAACGCCTTTGCGGACAGTTCACCGTCGCACAAGGCCTCTACCACCGCGATACGGGTCGGATGGGCTAGAGCTTGAAAGACGCTCGCCTTGTAGACCCGAAGGAGGTTCTGCACTAGTTTAGAATATTCGAAATATCGAATATTCGCAACTTCTTTGATAGCGAACAAAATCCCGATTAATACGGTAAAGTCTCAAAGATGAAGCGATTGGCGATGTGCGTCTGGGTGTGCCTGCTGGCAGGGACTGCTCTGTCGACCGTCTTCCCGCCTGAAGTTTCCAAGGAAGACGTAGCCTCGCTGATGCGGGCCACCGAGTGGGTACGCAGCCTAGATGAAGACGCGCTGCTTCGACTTGTCCCTGAGAAGACAGGGCTGCGCTTCACCGATTGCCCCAACTGTGAAGGCGGCAGGCAGGAGGGGCAACTCGCCTGGACACCTGAACATCCGGACGAAGTCTACTGCAGGTACTGCAAACACAGCTATCCAAGCCCGAAATTCCCGATGAACAAGACGCTCCGCGTGCGGAACCCCCGCGGAGAGGTTCAAGAGTATCCGTATTGGGAAGATTCGAAAGGCTACAGACACTTCTTCCTGGCCCGGCATGATGCAGAGGTTCGGGATTACCTCGCCGAGAGCGCCCGTTCACTCGCACTGCTATGGGCGGCAACAGGCGAGCGTACTTATGCACGGCGCGCCGCGTTGATCTTATTCCGCTTCGCGCAGGTCTTTCCCGGCTGGTGCTACCGGTACGACATGCCGTTTCAGCAGAAGGAATTCTTCGAGGGTGACATCACCCCAGCACGACTCCGCTACGGATACCGTACAGCCCGTTGGTCGCACTGGTGCTATAGCGATCTTCGACAAGAGCTTATCGACGCCTATGACTGGCTTCACGACAGCGGTATTTTCACCGATCTCTCCCGAGAGAAAGGTGTGAACGTTGCCAAATGTATCGAACGCGACCTGTTTCGCAACACCGCCGACATGGTGTTAGCGAACCCGGAGACGTATCACAACATGAGTCCATCCCCGTGGACTTCTCTGATCCTCCTGGGGCGCGTGATTGGCGAACCCCACTATGTGCACGAACCAGTTCGCCGCATGCGGGAATTCTTCGACCGCCGATTCTTCTATGACGCGTCCTGGGCCGAGGGTTCTCCGTCCTACTGGTGGCAGGTTCTGACAAACATGGGCAATGCGGCCAGGATGCTCCGAGGGTACCCGGATCCTCCCTTCTATCGCGATCCAGTTGACGGCACGCGGCTGGACAATGCAAACATCAGCGATGCGTTTCCGGAATTGGAACGTTCTCGCAGAGGTCTTCTCAAGATGAGGCTGCCGGACGGCCGAAGGGTCCCAGTGCACGATACATGGCCCGCGCGTGCTGAAGATCCGACCAAGGAATCACGACCCTACCTGCTACCGGCCCTCGGCCATGCTTGCCTCGGCGGAGGAACCGGAGACAGACAGTTCCAGTTTCACCTGACTTGGTCCGGTGGATACATCCATGCGCACGCCGACAACCTTAGCCTTCTTGTTTGGGCATACGGTCGCGAACTGCTTTCCGACATAGGCTATACTCACACCCGTTATCACGCCTGGACCGTCCATACGGCATCGCACAACACCGTGGTCGTTGACGGTGAAAATCAGTCAATCCGCGCGCCCGAACTGGGGACCGCAGGTAGTCTGAGGTGGTTCGACGCGAGTTCGGGTTGGGTGCAGACTGTCAGTGCCAATGGCGCGCGCGGCTACGCGGAGAAGGCAAAACTCTACCGGCGCACCCTGATCGTGGTGAATCATGATGAACCCTATGCGGTGGATGTCTTCGAAGTGGAGGGAGGCAGAACGCGTGACTACTTTCTGCATGGCGACGCGGACACTTCTTCACTCGCAGAGACAAGCCTCAAGTTGTCTATCTTGCCGACGCTGCTGCCATCGGGCATGAAGTGGTCTCCGCCGCTCAATGAAGCGGAGACAAGAATGGAGCAGCCGGGCTATCCGTACGGCTTTCTAAGAAACCTGAGAGAAGGAGCGATGCCGCCCGGCGAGGTTCCTGTGGTCCTTCGTGCCGGCAACAAAGCCGGAATCTCCGCCAACCTGCTGGGCAACGGCGGCGGCCGCCTGGTGCTCGGCACAAATCCAAGCATTCGTCTTGCGGATGAGAACGACGCTCAACTCGAGAAGTTTCAACGTGCATTCCTCATGTGGCGGGATGCGTCAGCCAATGGAAAGAGCCTCTTTGCAGCCGTTCTCGATCCATTTTCGGAACACAAGCGAGTGAGAAGAGTCAGGCGCATTCCCGTGAAGGGGGCGGCGCTTGTAGTCGAGGTCAGTGACGGAACACGGACAGACTATATTGTCTATTCGGCGCCCCGGCGCGTTGCGATTCCTGCGGGTGGGCTCAAGGCGGAATTCCAAGGTGCCGTGGGGGTGCTTTCCCTCAACGCCGGTAAAGTCGAAGGCGCGTATGCACTCGGCCAGGGCGGGTGGCGGTGTGGCTCGTTCCGTCGTGTGTCGCAAGGGCCTAGCAGTTTCGAGCTAAAGACCGCAGATCGAGAATCGTTGCTGATTGCGGGGGCAGTGGACGCCCCACCCGCAGGCGCAGTTATCCGCCTGATCACTTCGGATGGGTGGGTCTATCCGTACACTGTCGCCTCGGCGGCACGCGAGTTTGGAGGAATCCGCGTCCGAGTGCAAGAACTGACCGGACTCCGCTTCGACGCAGCACAGAAGCGATTGCGATTGGTCTCTTTTCCTGGACGCGAACATCAGGGACCGGTTCGCGTCGAGTGGCTTGCACCCAGCTTCTGAACCCCTCGGCTCACGAGTGCAACAAGCGTACCGCACTACTTGAGTTGATCTTGCGTGAGGCTCTCGGAGGTGGACTCCCAGTTCGCGGAACCGTCCTTAAAGCGCATCCAGGTTTTGAATTGCCAGGGGTCGGATTCTCGAATTAGGAAGACACGACCGCCGCGCGCCCGGTTGTTGCCGGCATCATCAGTCTTGATGTGAGGGTAGGCTTGATGGCCGGCGCTTCCGTCGTAGCCAAGCGCAACCCCACGCCAGATGCCCATGTAGTTGTTCGTGTGGTCGTGACCGCAGAAGATCCCCTTGACGTCGCCCCGGTCGAGAACCGCGGCAAACAAACCGCCGTTGACCTTGGATGGAGCCTCGGGTTCGTGGCGCTCTCCGATCGTCTTCCTGCTATTGACCATTTCCTGGAATTCCGGTAGCGGGATATGGAAAATCATGAGGCCCGGTATATTGTGCCCGAATGTTTTCTCCAGGCTCGACGACGTTTGGTAATACCAGAAGACCTGATCCGCGTGAATCCATTCATAGTTGTTGTCCGGGATCTTGATGTAGTCCCCGGAATCAATCAGCCACACTACGAAGATGGGCTTGGCGGCTGCCGCATCCTGGATAACGAGGCTCTTGTTGCCGACACCGTGGATCCCAGGAACCCAGCCTGAATTCACGTTGCATGGATAAGCCTCGTAGAGCTTCATCATTTCCCCTTTTGTGAGACCCGTCTTCGGGAAATGTTCCTCGTCGTGGTTGCCGAAGGCGACGGCCCAGGCGACTTTCTTCTTTTCCGGCGCCGCGGCGACGTTAGAGATTGCCTTCTTCAGTTCATCCGGCGTCGTGCATGATTTTCCGGAGATCGCATCGCCCGCGATGACCATCAGGTCAGGTTTTTCAATGTCAATCAGCTTTTCGGCAAGAGCAATGCTCGCTGCATCTGGCTGCGGGGTGAAATGAAGGTCCGAGACCATGAGGATCTTAAAAGTGCCGTCAGGCTTGAACTTCAATTCGGGAGAGGCAGGGAAAGCGGGTTGAACCAGCATTCCCGCAAGTGCGACTTGAAGAAGAAAAGCCGGGATAGTCGTGAGTCTCATCCAAAGTATCCTTACTTGTTCCGTAGTAGGCCGTCCAGCCGAGATCAGCATACTACAGCCGATCCGTGAGGCTACCATCCAGGCTCACCTGTGTCGCCACCCCAATAACCGGTTCCCGAAAACCACGACACCGGAAAAGTTAAAATGAAATTTGGGTGCAGTTCTGATGGCACGGAGAGACTGTGCCATCGCAAGTGAAGAGGTGTGATGGTGATCAAGTCTAGGCACAACATCGGCCGGCGCGCCTTCTTGGGCGGCGCTGGGGCACTGGCTTCGGTGGCAGGCGCAGTGGATGTCCTGCACGCGGCGGCCAAACCCGGCGCGATGCCGAAGAACATCGTCTTTATGGTTGCGGACGGCATGAGCCCGAGCGTGCTGCCGCTCGCGGAACATTTCTCCCAGCTTGTACGGGGGAAAGGGCTGTTGTGGCGTAACTTGATCGACCGTCCTGAGGTGGGGCGAGGCCTCATGGACATGGCGTCACTTAATTCCGTGACGACGGACTCCTCGGCCGCTTCATCAAGCTGGGGATCCGGGGCGCGGATCTTCAACGGCTGGGTGAATACGCTTCCGGACGGCACGAAGCTTACTCCGGTTGCCAGCGTCGCCCACGACATGGGAAGACGAGTGGGCCTCGTCACCACAACCACCGTGACTCATGCTACGCCGGCCGGATTTGTCGCGGTCCAGCGCTCCAGGGGCGACGAGGACGCCATCGCGGAGCAGTACTTTGGGCAAGTCGACGTGCTTCTTGGCGGTGGCCTCCAGTCCTTCGATGCTTCACTACGGAAGGATAAGAGCGATCTCATCGGCCGGTTCAGGAAATCTGGTTTCTCATTCGTTTCCTCCAGGCAGGAGTTGCTGTCCGCAGGAGGTCAGTTGCACGCAAGGAAGGCGCCGGCCAGGTTGCTGGGACTGTTCTCCAAGGGAATGATTCCCTTCAGTATCGACCGCAACCATAGCACCGCTCTCAGCAACTCGGTGCCGACGCTTGCCGAGATGGCATCCACCGCACTCGATGCGCTGCGTTTCTCCCCCAAAGGCTTCCTGTTACAGATTGAGGGCGGGCGAGTCGACCACGCCGCACATGTCAACGATGCCGCGGCTCTCTTGTGGGAACAACTCGCCTTCGACGAAGCGATCGAAGTGGTCCTGAAGTTCGCGGAGCATAACCCTGAGACGCTGGTCGTGATCACGGCCGATCACGGGAACTCGAACCCCGCAATCGGCGGGAAGTGGGCGGAGTTAGGGAGCCAATCTGACGGCTTTGCCACCTTGGCAAAGGCAACCCGCTCATACGCCGAACTGGTGCCTGGGTACGGCGGGAGCGGGAATAAAGAGTTGGCTTCTTCCACGATAAGGGGCCTGACGAGACAGGCGTTCGGATTCGATCTCTCAGAGGATGAGATAGAGGCGGTTCGTGCCGCTCTCGCGGGCGTGAAAAAACTGAGCCTCAACAAACAGCTCGACAAAGCTGCCGGCATCCTCGGACAGGCTGTCGGCAATCACACCGGAATCGGCTGGGTGAGCACCGATCACACATCTGACTATACCTTGGTGACGGCGCTTGGACCGGGCCGTGAACGCTTCTCCGGACAGATTCGCAACACCCGGTGCTTCGAGAATATGGTCGATCTCATGGGCTCGAAGTTCCGTAATCCGACGATGGGCCCCGAAAAGGCCCGGACATTCCTGAGCGCGGCTCTGGACTGGCAGAGTAAGCCACACTGGGTGTAAGGACTGCGGCGTTTCGCCGCAGTCCGGCCTTGACCGGCAGGTGAGTCGCGGGCATATCTGCAGCTACGTCTTGTAGATTCGGACGGTGCATACTGATACCCATGAAGTTGGAAGGGGGCGGCTATACTTATTGATTCATGATGAAACGAATCCTGCTCGCGCTGCTTCCTCTG
>JBDKSR010000390.1:0-7999 GCA_039680545.1 Bryobacteraceae bacterium
GCGCGTCGTTGCCAGATCCGCGTGATGGTGAACTGGAACGCCGGACACATCATGGTGTGGTCGGATGGGCCGTCGCCCGTGACTACGGTCGCTTACTATCCCCATATCGATACCAAAGTGAAGTTGCCCGATCCGAAACTGGAAACCGGCGACGCGGCGTTTTCCTGCTTCCAACTCTTGCCGGCCACCGCGCCCACTAGCGAACAGCCGGACCCTCCTCCCAGCGATCAGGATTCGAATTTCCGCATGGAGGGCGTGCTGGCGGGCTCCTGGCGCAAGACCGAGCCGCCTCGGCGTCCCAACCGTCCGAGCGTTTGCTTCGCGCCTGATGGGAAATCACCGTTGCGGCTGGATCTGACCCTTGTGACCCCGCGCGACACCCCCTCCGACGTGCGCAACCTGGCGGTGATGCCGGCTCCGAAGCTTCAGGCGGAAACGGCGCGGGCGTGGGCTTCGTTCTGGTCGCGCTCGGCTGTCGAATTTCAGGATCGCGAACTGGAGCGGATCTGGTATCACAACCAATATTTCCTGGCCTGTTGCTTGCGCGAGGGCAAGGTTGCTCCGGGCCTGTTTGCCAACTGGTCCATGGGCTCGATCGGTACGGCGTGGCACGGCGACTACCACATGAACTACAACACCCAGCAGGTTTTCTGGGGTGTGTTCAGCTCAAACCATGTCGATCAGCACTTGCCTTATGTGGACCTCGTGGAACGGCTGATGCCGATCGCGGAGCGCGACGCGCGCGAGATCTTCCGAATGCCGGGCGCGTACTTTCCGCACTCGGCTTACCCGGTGCCCAGCCGCGTGAACGCGTATCCGGTTCCGCCATGGGGGCTGGAAATCTGCGAAACACCCTGGACCGTGCAGAGCTTGTGGTGGCACTATCTCTACACGCTCGACGAGAAGTTCCTGCGGCGGGCCTATACGCCGTTGCGTGAGGCGGCGCGCTTCCTGGCCGCGTTCATGAAGAAAGGCGACGACGGCAAGTATCACATCATCCCGAGCAACTCGCCGGAGAACTGGGGCTCGACAGTCGATTTCAGGCTGAATCGCGACGTGATCATCGACCTGGCGCTGGCCGAGTTCCTCCTCGAAGCCTGCGAGAAGGCGTCGCGAATTCTCGGTGTTGACGCCGAAGAACGCGAGCGATGGCGCGAGATACGCGAGAACGTCGCCCCCTATCCGAAGGGCACCGGACCGCACGGCGAAGTGTGGCTGGACGTCCTCGACGCGCCCGTGGAATACGTTTATAACGTGCCGGTCACGACATCGCCGGTCTTCCCGGCCGAACAAGTGGGATTAGGAAGGCGCGAGGATATGCTTCCGCTCGCGCGCAACACGGTCCGCACGGTGCGCCTGGAGGGCGGCAACGACCTGGTTTGGCAGCCGCTTGTGCGCGCCCGCCTGGGAATGCTCGATCTCGAGTGGTTCAAGCGCGAAGTGCGCTACTGCCTGGCGCCGAACGGCGTGGCCAACGACCGAACGAGGCAAATCGGCGGCCGCTATTCCGACAACACCTCGCCCGACTTCATGACGCGCATGGGCATCTGGACCGAGAACCTCTCACTGCCCGTGGTGCTCAACGAATGCATGATGCAGAGTTATACGGGCGTGATCCGGCTGTTCCCGAACACGCAAGGACTGGGCAAGGCGCGCTTCGCCAGCCTACGCGCGGTCGGCGCGTTCCTGGTAAGCGCGGCGTGGGACGGCAAGACCGTGTCCGAAGTGAGCATCCACAGCGAGCGCGGCGCAACGGCACGCCTGCTCAACCCGTGGAAAGGCTCGAAGGTGGTAGTGCGAGCCAGCGGAAGCGCGGCCACGGTCCCTGTGAAGTGGGACGGAGATGTGCTTTCCTTCCGGACGCGGGCGGGAGAGAGTTATTCGATTGAGAGGGCGGTGGGGTAAAAAGCGCAGACCGTGCGAAGACGCATCGCGGCGGGGGAAGGACTTTGATTGATAACCCATACAGGCCTGAGACGCTGGAAGGTTTCTAAGTGAGTGGAATTCAAGCGGATACGAGCAACGGATAGGACCTGTGAAACAATGTTTAACTCATTTACCGCGTAACTACAAAATATCTGTGGTCCGAAGCTCGCACAGCAAGTTGCTCAAATATGCAGAAGGTCAGCAGAGGAACGGCTATTATCGCGGAGAACGTTTAAGATAAGCATATGTCCAATTTGCTGGATCAATTGAACGAGCAGAAGCGCAAGGTTGACTTCGATACCTTCGACATCTCCGTAAAAGAACTCGTTAGCATGGCGTTTGACAAGCTGATCAACATTGCTCCCGAGTACCAACGGCGATTTCGCTGGGATGAACGCCGCCAGTCGGTTTTCATCGAATCGGTGTTCCTTGGAATTCCTGTTCCGAGTCTCTACACGGCGGCCAACCAGGATGGCACCTGGGAGCTGATAGATGGCGTACAGCGACTGAGCACGCTCATACACTTCGTTGGCGAGCAGAAGCTGCGAGACCGTATTGGCCTCAAGGATGCCCTGCGCCTCACCGAGCTGCAGAAATTGTCAGAATTTAACATGCTCACGTTTGAAGAGCTCCCCCAATCGGTTCAATTGCAGTTTCTCTTGAAACCCCTGAAGGTGACGACCGTCAGCGACAAGAGCGATCTTGTTGTCCGTTTTGACCTATTTGAACGTCTCAACACTGGCGGTATTTCGCTTACCCCTCAGGAGATCCGGGCGTGTATCTATCGAGGTGAGTTCAGCGAGTTTCTTCGACGGATGGCGAAGGATCCGAACTTTCGGCACTTGGTGCGGTTGCCGCGAGACGCTGAACATGACGGAACCCGAGAGGAACTCGTCCTCAAGTTCTTCGCCTACTTACACGAGTATCAGCAGTTTGATCACCTCGTGACAGAGTTCCTCAATTCCTATATGAAGCACGCGTCCGAACGCTTTGACTATGCGGCGAATGAACAACTTTTCGCCATGGTTTGCAAGACCTTGACCCCGTTGTTCCCGGACGGGATTGTACGCAGAGGTAGCAGGACAAGGACTCCGGCGAACCTGTATGAGGCCGTCTGCGTGGGCGCTGCACTTGCACTTAACGCGAAAGCCAAGATCACCAAGAAGAACATCGCTGAATGGATAGATAGCGACGAACTTCGACGGGTCACCGGCGAAGGTAGCAATACTCGTCAGAACGTCGCTCGTCGCATCGAATTCTGTCGTGACCAGTTTCTGGGAAGATAAATGCTGAGTGTCGTTGCCAACACCTCAACGAAGCGTCTGATTGAAGTCCGAGACTACCTTCATCTGATTCAATCAGTTCAACCGGTCGTACCCGTCTTGAGGTCGGACTGGATCGCGGCAAAGGGTTTGTTTTTTGTTCATCTGTACTCAGCCTATGAATTCACGGTCACTACTGCATTCAGGACGACACTGCAGGTGCTCGGCAGGTCAGGGTTGACGCTCGCTACGTGTCACCCCGCCTTTCTCAGCGTGGCACTCGACGCCGAACTTAGATCTGTCGGTCAATCGGGTAACAAGAGGTGTTGGGAGAAGCGGCGGGTCTTGTTCCAAGGAATCAAGTCAAACACACCTCTTCAACTCAATGACAGCCTGTTGCCGACAGACGGAAGTCATTTCAGAACGAAACACTTGAAGTGTCTGTGGGATACCTTGTGCATCAATGCCCCAGTAGTCCCCCGCCCGCCACTCATGGGAAGGATCGACGAACTTGTCGAAAACAGGAATGCCGTTGCACACGGACGGGAATCGGCTGCTACAGTCGGGGGGCGATACTCAGTGCTTGACTTGCAGAAACGGTATGACGACGTTCATGAGGTCTGTATACACCTGGTGCAGGTACTGGCCAAGTACCTGAAGGACAGACAATATGTCGCTTGAAGCCGGACTCTTGAATCGATCTTTCCAATTCATTCGTAACGGAGCGGTCGACACATCATTGCTTGGCCCTGGCCACAGCAATGACATGCCCCAGAAGCGAAGTCACGAAGTTCTCGAAGCCCAACTCTGGCGCAGGCTCGCGATAATTCCCTTTCGGCCCGTTAGTTGCGTCGGACAGAAGAAAGCAAGCTGCATCGTACAATCGTTCTCTGACCAGTTTGGTGAGAAGGATCTCATAACGCTGGGCGTACGAAGCATTCTTGAAATCGGGAAACACCTCGAAATGCGGCTCGCGATTCGTGACCGGGCTCGTTGAACGGGGAGCCTCTTCGAGTAGCATGAGATAACCGAGCCATGGTCGGGCTGACAGCTTGAATGCGCCCTCACGATAGGCCGCCCAAAGGTCGGTTGCACTGCCTATGGCCTCTTCCGTCCGATTGTTGTAATTGTTGCCGAAGGATCCAACCTGGGACTTGAACTCTATCCCAGCAATGAGACGGCCGTCCACTACAATCAGCAAGTCCCACTTCTTCTCGGGCCGGTACCAACCTGGCAATTCCAGGGCTTTCTCGCAGAATATCTGTGCATGTGGAATGCCGCCCTCGCGGAGAAGATCGTGGACAAGGGCAACAAAACCGTCCATCTGAGCACCACCGGTCACTGCGGCTCGGGCTCCCGCGTCCTTTGCCCCTGTGGCAGATCCCTGCTTTCTTGCCTGCTTTGCACGTGTGGTCCAAAACTGCTTAATGGCTCTGCGCAATCTCTGATCCAGTCGCGAGCTGAGGCCCATTGGGATTACTCTATCCTCCGCGCAGAGATTGTTGTTTGGCTAAACAGCGAAGATGTCTCGTTGGCTATCCTCTTGTGCGCCAGGTCAAAATAGTGCGCGTCCACCTCAATACCAATGCTGTGTCTGCCAGACTTAGCGGCAGCAACCGTTGTTGTACCCGTTCCGAGAAAAGGATCGAGAACGGTGTCCCCTACAAAGCTGAACATCCGAATCAGTCGTTCTGCTAGCTCGATAGGATACGGAGCGGGGTGATGCCGAGTCGAAGCACCTGTCAGGCCGGTCCAGATCTGCTGGAACCACTTTCCGTGGTTTTCTTCCGATATCAAGCTCAATACCCTCGTCATGGTATCGGGAGTGCGGTAGCCGCCTGACTTTCGCTCCATGAGAATGAACTCAATATCATTCTTGATAACGGAGTTCGGCTCGTACGGTTTGCCGAGGAAACTCGATCCGTTCTCGACTTCATATACGGCATTTGAAATCTTGTGCCAGATGATCGGAGCGAGATTGTCAAAGCCAACCCGCCGGCAATGTTCCTGAATTGACGCATGGAGTGGCACGACCGTATGCCGCCCGGCGTTCTTGCGCCGGGACAAGCAAACGTCCCCAACTACGCAAACAAGCCTTCCTCCTGGCACCAACGCGCGGTAACAATGTGCCCAGACCTTATCCAACTCAGTGAGAAAATCCTCATATCCCTCAATGTGACCCATCTGACCCTGGGAGTCTCGATATTGCTTCAGAGTCCAATATGGCGGGGAGGTAAGCACGAGGTGGATGCTCTCAGGCTTCAGGCCCTGCATCCGGCGAGCATCTCCGAGTAAGAGGTGGTGGCACGTCGGAATACGCTGGATTGCTTGGTCTATCAAGCGAACAAGCCGTTCGTCTTTCGCGATCCGCGGGATGTCAGTCTGCGGGTTTGAAAGGGGCAGAATTTCCTTTGGAACGTATTCCGCTGCGTTCAGCGCGGGGACAAGCACCTCGCCGTCGTCCGGTGGGCAATCGACTTTTCTGAGAGCTAAGCTCATGAAGATTAGGCGCTATTCAGGCAACTCCCCTCTCGTAATCAGAGCGCACCGAGAAGTGTTCAGTCAAGCGGCTTGCGAGATCCATTCACCCTATTGCCCCGAGGCAAGGTACGCCCCTGTCAACGACGCATCCGCAAAACC
Source organism: Bryobacteraceae bacterium (assembly GCA_039680545.1). Taxonomy (GTDB): domain Bacteria; phylum Acidobacteriota; class Terriglobia; order Bryobacterales; family Bryobacteraceae; genus JAEHDI01. Next base: position 5,829 of record JBDKSR010000390.1, read on the forward strand.
GGCCCCGAATCCTGGCGAACAAGGAAGTTGGCGCCGCGTCCCCTCGTGAAATAATCGAGGTGACTATGCTGCTACAACGCTTGATCCTGATTCTCGCGGCCTCGACGCTTGCCGCGCAGACTCCATCCATCACGGGGAACTGGGCAACGGCGACCCAAAAGCTCGATGACGGCACTGACTACAAGATCTACTTCCAGTTGAAGCAGGAAGGGACCCAGATCAAGGGGCGAGTCGTCCATCCTTGGGGCATCACACACGTTGTCGAAGGCACTGTGGCAGGCTCGCACTTCCGTTTCGTGCAGCAGTTCGGAGGAGGTGAGCGCTGGACACAGGAAGGCGAGATCGTTGGCGACGAACTCAAGTACAAGGGCAATACCTGGGGCGACAAGGTCGTCGACTACGTCGCGCACCGCGTCCCGGACGGCGAAGGCAACCCGCCCCCGGCTCCGGCGCTGCCGCCTATGCGCCCCGTCGCGTCGAATGGCCTCGCGAAAACCCCTCCGATGGGCTGGAACTCGTGGAACAAGTTTCAAAGCAAAGTTTCTGACCAAGTGGTTCGGGAGATGGCGGACGTGATGGTCAAGACCGGAATGCGCGACGCCGGCTACATTTACCTCAACATCGACGACACCTGGGAAGGACAGCGCGATGCCAGCGGCGTCCTGCAGCCCAACCACAAGTTTCCCGACATGAAGGCGCTCGCCGATTACGTGCACAGCCGGGGGCTCAAGCTCGGCATCTACTCCTCACCCGGACCGAAGACCTGCGCCGGTTACGAGGGGAGTTTGGGCTATGAGGAACTCGACGCCAAAACCTGGGCGCAATGGGGCATCGACTGCGTGAAATACGACTGGTGCAGCGCGGGCAAGGTCTACAAGCTCGCCGACCGGCAGCGCGTTTATCAGGTGATGGGCGAGGCTCTGCTGAAAGCCGGCCGCCCGATCGTGTACAGCGTGTGCCAGTACGGCAAAGATGAGGTGTGGAAATGGGGCACTTCGGTGGGCGGAAACCTGTGGCGCACCACCGGGGACATCAGCGACACATGGAAAAGCATGACTGACATTGGATTCAGTCAGAGCGAACTGGCGCCTTACGCGGGCCCCGGCCACTGGAACGATCCGGACATGCTTGAGGTCGGCAACGGCGGCATGAACGCTGATGAATACCGTACGCACATGACGCTCTGGTCCATCCTGGCCGCTCCGCTGCTCGCCGGTAACGATTTGCGGACGATGACACCGGAGATCCGGTCGATTCTGATGAACCGCGAAGTCATTGCCATCGATCAAGACCCGCTTGGCAAGCAAGGCCAGCGGCTCTCGAAGTCGGGAGACATTGAAATCTGGAGCCGGACGCTGGCTGACGGAGCGGTCGCCGCCGCCATCTTCAACCGTGGAGAAGTACAAGCGCAGGCCAGCCTGAAGCTTGCGGACCTCGGTTCAGGCTTGAAAGGAAAAGCTCACGATCTTTGGGCCGGACGCAGCGTGAAATTCAAGAACGGCGTGTACAACGCCACCGTGCCGCGCCACGGCGTCGTGCTGCTCAGAGTCAAATAGGAGCCCGTTCAGATCCGGGCAGGGAAGTGGGCCGCGGCCGATGAGATCGGGCGCGTGGATGTTGCCGCTTTGAACGGCAGTCCCCCGGACCGCTTAGATCGGCCTTTCCGAATCGCGAGCCCGCCAAGGGTTGCGGCTACATCGGCTTTTGCGAATCCTGCTGGCTGCCGGTGGTCCGATCGGCGGCTGGCTTTCGCGCCGGAGCTGGCAAGCGGATTCCGTGAAGAGCGAGCTGGCCGCGGCGAATTGTGTCAGTCGCGTCGTTCAGAATCCGGAGGGACTCGGCCGGGGCGTGGAAGCCGGTGGAATTCTCCGCGTTAACGTAGTCAATGAAGAAAGACGCCTTTCGCTGCGCGTTCCGCGCCTGGGCAACCCGCTCCTCGGGCGCTCCGTTCGCCACTTCCGCCTGGATGTCGTTGATCAAGTCGATCAGGGCGTCGAAGGCCACGTCCCGGGTGTGAATGAATCGATCCTGAATCACCTCCACCCGCGCTTTCATCTCCTCCTCGGAGAAATGATGGCAGCCCTGGCATGCCCGGTTGATGTTCAGCAGCGGACTGCGCACGTGGTGGTCGCTGATTTTCAATCCCCCCTCGCGTTTGTATGGCATGTGGC
>JBDKSR010000391.1:0-2320 GCA_039680545.1 Bryobacteraceae bacterium
GTGTTTGACGGCATCACGTACGGATACACGCCGAAGACGGCGCTCGTCAGCATGCCCACGATGTAGACACACGAGGCAAGGAAGGCTTTGACTTCCCCGCTCTGGCCAGCCCGCCGGTAAATCAGCGTTCCAATCAAACCCACGACGGCAAGCAAGGGAAAGACGAAGCCCCACGGCTGCGACGCCAGGTTCCGCCACACCTTCGGCTGAACTTGCATGGTGACGATGGTCGTCAGGACGGTCAGCAGCACAACCCAAATCCAGGCGACGCCCGCTACCCGGCGCGCCCGCTGGTTGATCTCAGCCTCTGTTTTGAGGGCCACCCACAGCGCTCCGTGCTGCACAAGCACGAAGAATGCGAACAGGCCGACCAGGACGGTGTACCAATCAAGGATGCCGACCTCGCCGGTCACGCCCCAGTGTGTCCAAAGCGGCAGGAAAAACTCGCCCACCGGACTCAGCGGCACACCCCGGATCACGTTTCCGAGCGCGGCGCCGAAGAAGATGGCCAACAGCGCGCTCGAAAACATGAAACCCGCGTCCCAAATCGGTTTCCAGACCGGGCTTTCGATGTGATTCCGGAATTCGATCGAGGTCCCGCGCAATATCAGCAACCAGAGCACGATCATCAGCGGCAGGTAGAACCCGCTGAAGCTCGATGCATAGAGGCTGGGAAACGCGAAGTACAACGTCCCGCCCGCCGCCAGCAGCCAGACTTCGTTTCCGTCCCAAACCGGGCCGATGGAACGTAGGACCGTTCTTCGCTCGACCTCGTTTCGTGCCACGCAGAAGTGAATGATGCCGGCGCCCAAATCGAAGCCATCCAGCACGACGTAGGCGGCGATCATGATTGCGACCAGACAGAACCAGAGAGTTTCCATGGGGTGCCTCCTAGTGCCCGCTTGCCGCCGGTTCCGTGGCCGGCTCCGGTCCGTGATCGATCTCGCGGTGGACGAGGAACAGGAACAGGATGCTAAGTACCGTGTAGACGCCCATGAAACCGATCAAAGTGAATAATGCGTTGCCTGCCGAAACGTTCATCGAGGCTCCCTGTTCGGTTCGCATCAGCCCGTAGATCACCCAGGGCTGCCGTCCCACTTCCGCCGTAATCCAGCCCGCCGTGTTGGCGATGTACGGGAAAGGAGCCGACGCGAGCAACACCCACAGCCAACCCCGCGAGGCGAACAGCGCTCCCCGCCGGAGCTTCCAAAACGCAATGGCTGCGACGGCAATAAAGATCGTCCCGAGTCCGACCATGATGTGATAGCTGAAGTACAGGAGCGGGATGTTGTCCGGCCACTCCGTGGGCGGATAGGCGTCCAGCCCCTTCACTTCCGCCATCCACCGCTGATAGGTGATCAGGCTCAAAGCGCGAGGCACGAACAGCGGATTATCCAGCTTGCGCTTCTCCATATCCGGCTGGCCGACAATGGCGATCGGCGCGCCTTCGGTCGTCTCGAACAGGCCCTCCATCGCCGCCAACGTGGCCGGTTGGTGCTTCGCGATGTTCTTGCCCTGGCCGTCGCCGGTCGGAAACAGCATCAGGATCGAAGCGATGAAGGCCGACGTCACACCGAGCCGCACGAACGTACGCCCGTACTCCTCGTGTTTTCGATGCAGCAAATAAAACGCACCGATGGAGGCCATGACGAAGCTGGCCGTCACCACGGCTCCGATCATATTGTGCGTGTACTGCCAGAGGATCCAAGGATTCAGCAGTAGTGCGGCGAGACTACTTAGAACAATCTCGCCGTTGGGACCAATGGTGTATCCGGCCGGGTGCTGCATCCAGGCATCCGTCGCAATGATGAAGTAACCGGACAGCCACGACCCGAGGAAGACGAGAAAAGCGGCCCACCAGTGTCCCTTCGGCCCAAGCCGTTTTTCGCCGAAAAGGAACAACCCAAGGAAAGTCGATTCCAGGAAGAAGGCGAAGGTGCCCTCCATGGCGAGTGTCTGTCCGATCACGCCTCCGGCAGCTTTCGAGAAGCCGGCCCAGTTGGTGCCGAACTGGAACTCCATGGGAATCCCGGTGACCACCCCCATTGCGAACGAAATTGCGAAGATCTTGGCCCAGAACCGCGCGGCACGGTTGAAATGCTCACCGCCTCCGCGAAGCGCCTTCGTTTTCAGGATGACAATGAGCATCGCGAGGCCCATGGTCAACTGAGGGAACAGGTAGTGGTACGTGACAGTGAACGCAAAATGAAGTCGATGCAGCGATAGTGCAGAATCCATAGCGTGATGCCTCGATCCGGTTCAAGCTGCGACTACGAAAGCAGGATATCAGAGGCGCGGCGAGTCTTCAGCCCACCGCGCC
>JBDKSR010000392.1:0-3301 GCA_039680545.1 Bryobacteraceae bacterium
CTTTGAGGCGGTCGTCGGAGTCGACAGCAACGATCTCGGCTATTACGCGAGCGCAGGCCGGGGCAGTGTCATTGCGTCGGTTGAAGCAAACGGCCGGGAGCAGTTCCGGAGCGCCGTCCTTCACGAGGGCATGGCGGGTGTTCCGATCCGTGCGGAACTCGCCGGGGCGACCTCATTCCGGCTGAAGCTCACTGCCTCCGGTACAAAGCCGCGCTTCTATCAGGATGCCTGGGACCAGGCTGATTGGGGAGATGCGCGCGTCATCCTGGCAGACGGCAGCACAGTCTGGCTCGCCGACCTTCCCGTCGGCCCGATGGCGGGGGCGTTTACATCCGATCCGCCATTCTCGTTCCGGTACGGCGGGCGGCCTTCCGGGGAACTCCTGAATAGCTGGAAGATCGAACGCAAGACGAAGAAGATTGATGAGGCTCGTACCGAATACTCGACCGAGTATTCCGACGCGGCATCCGGCCTCGTCGTTCGGATGGCCGGAGTATCGTACGCCGATTTTCCGGTCGTCGAGTGGACCGTCTACCTGAAGAACAAGGGCACGTCCCCCACGCCTTTGATCGAGGACCTGCAAGGGCTCGACACATGGATCGAGAAAGACCGCGAGGGAGAATTCCTCCTCCATCATTTCAAGGGAAGTCCAAATTCCCCGACGGACTACCAGCCCTTCGAAGCCGCGTTACCCGCCAAGGCGACGCAGCGTATTGCGACAAGCGGCGGACGCGGTACGGATGCGGCTCTCTGTTATTTCAATCTCGACTGGCCCAGCCGAGGCGTCATCATCGGGCTCGGTTGGCCGGGGCAATGGGCGGCGGAGTTCCAACGCGACGAGGGAACCAAGGTCCGCGTGCGGGCCGGGCAGGAGAATACGCGGTTCATATTGATGCCGGGCGAGGAAGTACGCACGCCGCTCGTGGCGCTGGTGTTCTGGCGGGGCGACTGGATCGATGGCCAGAACGTCTGGCGTCGTTGGATGATCGCGCACAATCTGCCCCGGCCGGGCGGCAAGCTGCCTCCCCCGCAACTCGCCAGCGGCAGCAACCGCCACACAATCGAGATGCAGGACGCGAACGAGGAGAACCAAATGCGTTTTCTCAAGCGCGACCTGGACGCGGGCCTTCCGCTTGATTACTGGTGGATGGACGCCGGTTGGTATCCGTTCCGCAAAGGCTGGCCTGACACGGGCACCTGGTATCCCGATCCGCAGCGTTTTCCCCGCGGTTTGGCGCCAATTTCCGAGGCGGCGCAGAAGCGCGGCGTGAAGACCATCGTCTGGTTCGAGCCGGAGCGGGTGGCGCCGGGAACATGGCTCTACGAGAACCATCCCGAGTGGCTGCTCGGGCCCGAGGGCAAGAACAAGTTGCTGTATCTCGGCAACCAGGACGCCTGGAAATGGTTGGTAGAGCACGTCAGCAAGGTCATTCGCGAGCAGGGGATCGGCCTGTACCGGCAGGACTTCAATTTCGCGCCGCTTGAGATCTGGCGGGCGAACGACGCCCCCGACCGGCAGGGAATCACCGAAATCAAGCATGTGATGGGCTACTTGGCGTATTGGGACGAACTGCGGCGCCGGTTCCCGAACATGCTGATCGACACGTGCGCGTCGGGCGGGCGGCGCAATGACCTCGAAACGCTGCGCCGCTCGGTGCCGCTGTGGCGAAGTGATTTCGCGTTTGAACCTTCCGCCATGCAGCAGCTCACGTATGGGATGGCTTTCTGGATCCCGTACTTCGGTACCTCGTTCAATTCACTCGATCCGTACATCTTCCGAAGCCAAATCACGCCCGCGACTTCAGTCGGCCTGGAGCCAGGCAGGATTGAAGGCGGCTATCCCCTCGCTCTGAAGCGGATTAAGGAGTGGAAAAGCATTGCGGATCTGTATTACGGCGACTACTATCCGTTAACCCCTTACAGCACCGAGAACACGGAGTGGATGGCGTGGCAGTTCAACCGGCAGGAGCGCGGCGACGGCATGATACAGGCGTTCCGGCGGCCGGATAGCAGCTTCGAAACGGCGCGATTCCGCCTGCGGGGCCTCGACTCCAAGGCCCGCTACAGTATCCGCAGCCAGGATTCTCCGAAATGCTCGGAGTGGGACGGCCGCGAGCTGATGGATCTGGGCGTTCCGGTAACGATCGCCGGCCGGCCCGGAGCAGTGATTCTCCAGTATCAGCAGGTTAGTGCGCGTTCCGCTGGGCGGCCCGCAAGCGCTGGCTCGCCAGCACGGCCGAGCACTCTCCGTACTGGTCCGTCGCGATAAAGTCGACGCCGGCACGGAACGAGGCGTCCCAACGTTCGACGGCCTGTTCCAAGGAACCGAAGTTGTAGCTTGCGCTCCAACCTCCCGAGCCAGCGGGGGTATCAGGATATCCGTTCAACGTGTAGAAGCGGATCCAGAACCCCTGGCGATGCGCGTACGCGACCATCGACGAAAGGCGTGCCTCATCCTCCGCTGTCCAGACCCCAGCTTTCACCTGGCCGCCGCGCTCGATGACCTTCCAGGGGTTGTTCCACCAGCGCCGATAATTCGTTGCCCGCTGCGGAACCATCTTCGCAGGAGGGGTATCCGGCCCTGCGTCCTTAACAACATGCACCGCGCCGAAGACTCTCAGTCGGGCGCCGGGTAGCACCTGATCGTGAAAGGCCGCCGCCTCCTCATCTCCGTCGCCCGTCAGGACGAGAACAGGCTTGAGGCCGAGCGGCATTACCCGGTCCGGATCGCTGGAGCGCTCCGCGGTGCATAGCCAGTCCTCGTACTCGCCGAGCAGGTTCCAGATGGCGGTGAGATGCTCCCGCTCCTTCGTCTTGAACTCCAGGTTCAGTGTGACGAGAGGCCAGTTGGCACGCGAACCGTCTCGCATTGCCTTCTCAACGATTGGCCGTATGCGTTCGAAGAAGTGTTGCCGCAGAACCGGTCCGGACCCATCGGCGGGCTGGTCGTGCGAAACAACCGGCCACGATTTCCCCGTAGCCTTGTCCGTGTACCAGTAAAGATCCTGTTCGATAGCGAGGGGGGTCCCGGTGGCGATGGCCCTCTCGATCCGGTCGGCGAACTTCCCGTTGTACGGATAACAATTGTGCGCGTCCATCAGGACTCGCGTTCCCGGCTCCAGGTACGCGCGTTCTTGCGCGGGAGCGATGCTTGCGGCCACAAGAGCCGTGGAGATCAACAACGAGCGTAGCGGAAGTTTCACGTAGCCGGTTCCTCCAACACTAAACAATAGTAAACTTACGCGGCTGGATGGAAGATTGCGTAACCCGGCCATCCGCGTTCCCGTCTGCCCGAAGTAGG
>JBDKSR010000393.1:0-8822 GCA_039680545.1 Bryobacteraceae bacterium
ATCCCGGCGATACTCTCACGTGTCGTTTGAAACGGTTCGGCGATACCCGGGATCTCAATGCGCCCGCAAAGCTCCGGATGCCGGTTCAGGAACGCTTCGATGGCGGCCGCGGACGCGGGCTTCCCAATAGCATCGGCCACATCGAGCGTGTAGAAGTCACATGACTCCAGGAAGCGGTCCACCGTCGTGAGATTGATGTGGTCCGCGTCCAGATGATACGGCGCAGTCCATCGAAGCGCGCGCACGGCGGCATCGGCAGCTACGCGGGTCGCCGAGGGCTCGGACCCGATGATTGCGTGTTCACGGTTGGACTTGTTCCAGACCGGCACAACCTCAACTCCACGTTCCGCGGCTTTCATGCAGGCGCGCAACTGCGCCCCCGCCTGGCGGGCGAACCGGTCGCCAACGCCGAGAGAGTAACGGCTAAGCATAAGTACTGAGTTCATATGAGATTTCTCCACGGCTCTATGGGATGACACACTACCACCTAGTATCGCCTGCGAGGGCGCACGCCTGAGCCCATCTAAGAAGTGATCCGGTCGAGCAAAGCGCCGCCGGGCGCCACCAGGCGTATGTCGAGGGGCACGACGCCCGCGGCATGCGTGGAACAGCTAAAACAGGGATCGTAGGCGCGCACTACCGCCGAGACGCGGTTCAGCATCCCTTCGGTAAGTTTCGTGCCGTCGATGAAACGCTTGGCGACCTGCTCGACGCTGCGAGCGATCGCCAGGTTGTTGTGGCCGGTTGCGACGATGAGGTTCGCCCAGCAGATCGCGCCGTTTCCATCCACTTTGTAGTGATGGATCAACACACCGCGCGGGGCCTCGATCACGCCGATGCCCTCGGGTGAGTTCACGGACGCCCGCGCGCGAACGTTCACGTCGAGGATGGCCGGATCGTCGAGCAACTGTTCGATGCGTTCCAGACCGTAAATCGCCTCGATCAGACGTGCGTAATGGAAGAAGAACGAACTTTCCACCACACGGCCGCAGCGCTCGTGGTATTCCGCTAACTCTTTGTCCGCTTCGGGGGTTCCACAGCGCGACGCGACGTTAAGCCGCCCAAGCGGACCCACACGATAGACACCGTTCGGGAAACCCAAGGGCTTGTAGAACGGCGCCTTGAGAAACGAATCGGGGACTGCCGCCTCACTGATGTACTCAGCGTAATCGTCCGTGGCGATCTGGTCGGCGACGATGGAGCCATCGGAATCGATGAATCGCAGCTTGCCGTCGTACAGCCGCAGCGATCCGTTCTCATCAACCAAGCCCGCGTACATCGTGGGTGCAGTGCCGAACGCGGCGATCTCGTCGGAGAACTGATCGATCACGCCTTTGCAGAGCCCCAAGGCGCGCCGTGCGATTTCTTTCGCCGCGGGCAGGCCCGCCAGGATGCGGTCCCGTAAAGCCGATGAAAGCGGTGCGTTCACGCCGCCGGGCACGATCCACGATGGATGAATACGCTCCGTCGCCAGTCCTTCGATGATCTGTTGTCCGAACTTACGCAGCGCGATGCCGTCACGGGCGATGTCGGGATGCTTCTCGACAATCCCTAGAATGTTGCGCCGCGCGGGGTCGCAATCCATGCCAAGCAGCAAATCCGGCGCGGAGAGATGGAAGAAGCTGAGCGCGTGCGACTGGACGAACTGCCCGCAGTGCACGAGTTCCCGCAGTTTCATCGCAGTCTCGGGAATGCGCACGGACATAATCGCATCGCAGGCTTTGGAAGATGCCAGCAGATGGCTGATCGGGCAGATTCCGCAAATGCGCGCGGTGATCGAGGGCATCTCATAGAACGGGCGGCCCTCGGTGAATTTCTCGAAGCCCCGCAGTTGCGTCACATGGAACTGCGTTCCCGACACCTGCCCCGCGTCATTCAAGTGAATGGTCACCTTCGCGTGACCCTCAATGCGGGTGACCGGATCAATCACGAGTTTCTTCATCGCGTGGCCTCCTATCCGAATTTGACCCGGGTCCCGAAGTCGGGTATCCGGCCCGCAAGCAACTCACTTACCGCGAACAGAATCGCGCTCGCAGGCGGAGGGCAACCGGGAACATGCACGTCCACGGGAACAACCTCGTGGACGGGAACGGCGCGACGAAGCAACTTCGGAACCCCATCGACCGGAACGCCAGGCCGAGCCTGCACCCCCTCGACGTAAACTCTGTCGAGGATCTTCTGCACCCGGTGCGGATTGCGCATCGCCGGGACGTTGCTGGTGGTAGCGCAATCGCCGAGCGCCACAACCACGCGGCTGCGGCTGCGAACGACCTTAATCTTTTCCAAATCGTCGTGGCTGCTGACGGCGCCCTCCACCAGAGTGACGTCCACGTCCTCGGGAAACTCCTGCGCATCGACCAGCGGACCGTAGACGATGTCCACTTTCTCGGCCACGGCAATGAGCGCCTCGTCGATGTCCAGCAGCGACATGTGACATCCGGCACAACCGTCCAGCCAGATCGTGGCTAACTTGACCTTGTTCATACGTGCACCCCCCGCCGGCTGGCGAGCTTCGTGACCGCTTCGTCCCGCTTGACCATTTCCTCGACGGCGAAGCCCTTTTCGGCCATCGCGCCGGTGGGACAGGAGTGTACGCACTTACCGCAGCTCGTGCAGTTCTTCGATTCACCCCACGGCCGGTTCAGTTCGCTCGAAAGCTTCGAGCGGATGCCGCGAGACATCACGTCCCACACGTGGGCGCCTTCGATCTCGCTGCAGACGCGCACGCAGCGCGTGCAAAGGATGCAGCGGTTGTGATCGAGAACATATCGCGGGTGGGATGAATCCACCGGCAGCTTGGGATAGTTGTACGGATAACGAACGTGCGTGATGCCGAACGACTGCGCCATCGCCTGCAGCTCGCAGTGGCCGTTCGACACGCAGACCGCACAATAATGATTGCGCTCGGCAAGCAGGAATTCGATGATCATGCGGCGGTAGCGCGTCAGACGATCTGACGTCGTCGTCACCGACATCCCGTCCTGCACCGGCGTCGTGCAGGCGGGCAGCAGCCGGCCCACGCCCGAGACTTCAACCACGCACAGGCGGCAAGAACCGGCCGGCGTCAGCCCTTCCAGAAAGCAGAGGGTCGGGATGTACTTACCATTCGCACGAGCGGTATCCAGGATGGTCTGCCCTTCCCTGGCGTTCACGTACTCCCCGTCGATTCGGATTGAGACTTTCTGCGGCAAGGCAGTTGCTCCTTAATTTAAGAACACTGGTACCCGCGGCACATCACCGGCCCGCGGCCTCCCGGACATCACATCGCAAGCAGCGGGATGCCTCCTCGGTGGCGTCTCCGGCTGTCAGCCCCACAACCACTTCCACAAAACGCTTCACGCGGTCGTTGGCCGCGAGAGAGGCGGAGTGGTGCCGCCGGCTCGGATGCGGCTCCTCGGGCGACACCTGACCGTACTCATACTCGGGGAAAATCTCCGGCATACGGTTCACGCCCATCAGCAGCTGATCCATGTTGCGCACGGCCTTTTTCCCGTAGCCCATGGCGTTCGAGACGTTAGAAGCGCCGCTGATGACATCGCCACCGGCGTAGAATCTCTCCCGGCTTGTCTGTAAGGTGAAACGATCCACTTCGATCGTGCCGTGCTTGGTCTCGTTCAGCACGGCGGCCCGCGCGAAATCGGGGTCCACGCGCTCGCCGATAGCCAGGATCACCGTGTCGCACTTGAAGCCCTGAATTTCCTCGGTGGAGATGGGCTTGCGGCGGCCCGAGGCGTCGAACTCCCCGAGCCGTGTTTTCACGAACTCGATTCCCTTCACCTTCCCCTGCTCTCCCACAATGCGATGAGGAGCGCAGAGGAAAGCGTAATGCGCGCCCTCGGCCTCGGCGGCCTCGGTTTCTTCGACGATCGCGGGCATGTCCTTCCGTTCGCGGCGGTAGACCACCGTGACCGAAGAGCCCATTCGCAGCGCGGTTCGGGCCGAGTCGATCGCGGCGTTGCCTCCGCCCACGACGACCACCCGCCGGCCTAGTTTCACCGGCTCGCCCTTGCCCACTGACTCCAGGAACGTCAACGCCGGCACAACGCCCTCCAGTTCGACACCGGGGAGATCTATGCCGCTCTCTTTCCACGTGCCGACCGATAGGAAGACGCCGTCGTACTTCGTATCCAACTCGTTCAGCGTGACATCGTATCCGACCAGCGAATTGCAGACGAAGCGCACACCGGTGCGCGCAATCAGCTCGATTTCGCGATCGAGGACGCTCTTCGGCAACCGGTATTCCGGCAAGGCGTAACGCAACATGCCCCCCGGCTGCTCGTGCGCCTCGTAGACGGTGACGTCGTGGCCTAGCATCGCCAGATAAAACGCGGCGGTCAGGCCCGTCGGCCCCGCTCCCGCAACAGCCACCTTCTTACCCGTGGGCGGCAACTTCCTCGCAAGAACGCGCTCGACCATCGTCTCGAACAAATCCGACTGGTACACGTTGTCGGCGATGAAACGATGCACCTCGCGCATGTTCACTGCTTCGTCTAGCCCGTTCCGGCGGCAACGGTTGTCGCACGGGTGCTGGCAGACGCGGCCCGTCGATGCCGGCAGCGGGTTGTCCATCACGACCGACACAAACGCGTCTTCGAGCCGCCCCTCTTTGTACAGTTGCAGGAACCGCGGAATGTTCATGTGCAGCGGGCAACTGTTCTCGCAAGGTGAAAGCGCGAGGTTCTCACAAACACCGGCGCGGCAGCGGTGAGCGCGAAGATGGTCCTCGAACTCGTGCCGGAAGTGCCGCATGGTCGTGAGCACCGGATTCGGCGCCGTCTGGCCGAGGCCGCACAACGACGTGTCGCGAATCATGCGGCTTAGCTCGTCCAGCGAGTTGAGATCCTCTTCGGTCGCCTTCCCGTTTGCAAACGCGTTGAGAATGCGCAGAGATTGGTCGAGCCCGACACGGCACGGGACGCACTTGCCGCACGACTCCGAGTGTGTGAACTCGATGAAGTACCGGGCGACGTCGACCATACAGTTGTCTTCGTCCATGACAACCATGCCGCCCGAACCCATGATGGAGCCGAGACGGCCGAGGGTCTCGTAATCGACCGGCGTGTCGAACATTTCCTGCGGGATGCAGCCGCCCGAGGGTCCGCCCGTCTGCACAGCCTTCACTGCTCTGCCGTTGCTTCCGCCCTCGCCTACGTCATAGATAAAGGTCTTGAGCGGTGTGCCGAGCGGCATCTCGACGAGACCCGTATTCCGAATCTTGCCGACGAGCGAGAATACCTTCGTCCCCGGGCTCTTGCTGCTGCCGGTTTCTGTGAACCACTGCGCGCCCTTCGCGATGATGGGCGGGATGTTGTACCAGGTCTCGACGTTGTTGATGTTGGTCGGCATCCCCCACAGTCCCTTCTGCGCAGGGAATGGGGGACGCGGGCGAGGACGCCCGGCCCGGCCTTCGAGCGACGCGATGAGCGCCGTCTCTTCACCGCAGACGAACGCCCCGGCGCCTTCGACCAGTTCCAGATTGAAACTGAAGTGGCGGCCGAGGATATTCTCGCCTAGCAATCCGTATTCCCGCGCCTGCTCGATGGCGCGGCTGAGACGATGCACGGCCAGCGGGTATTCGGCACGGACGTAGATGATGCCATCCGTCGCGCCCATCAGGTACGCGCCGATGAGCATGCCCTCGATGAGTGAGTGCGGGTCGCTCTCGATCTCATTCCGGTTCATGTACGCGCCGGGGTCTCCCTCGTCGGCGTTACAGATGATGTACTTGTGATCGGCGTGCGCCTTGCGGAGGAACTCCCACTTCAACCCGGTCAGGTAGCCGGCTCCGCCGCGTCCGCGCAGTTTGGACGCCTTGACCTGCTCGACCATCTGCTCCGGGGTCTCGTCGATCAGCACCTTGTAAAGCGACAGGTACCCCCCGACGGCGATGTACTCTTCGATGTCGTCCGGGCTGATGATGCCGCAATTGCGAAGGACGATCTTCTTCTGGCCGTTGAAGAAGGGGATCTCGTTCCAGGCCGGGATCGTAGCGTAGCCGGTCCCGTAGGTCACCTGCCCGGTGAGGTGGTCCCATTCCTCGATCTTGCAGAGAGTGAGGTCGGGCGTGATGTTGCCCATCGACAGATCGTCGAGAATCCGTTCCACATCCTGCGCCTGCACGCGCCTCAGGACGACAAGCGGGCGTCCGGGCAGCCGGACGTTCACGAGCGGTTCCTGGGCGCAGTAGCCGAAGCAACCCGTGCGGGCCAGTTCGACGTCAAGGCCACGGGAGTCAATCGCGGATGAGAAGGCTTGATAGACCGCCTCGGCGCCATTACCCGTCCCGCAGGTTCCCATCCCGACCGCCACGCGCGGGCGCAGGGGAACCAGCTTAGCCATCCCGGAGGCTTTCACTTCACTGAAATGGGCTATGTCAGTGATTCGTTTCACTTCGCGGTCTCCTGGTTGAGTGCCTCGATTTCACGGTGCAGGGTCTGCTCGTTCATGTGCCCGTAGATGGAGTGGTCGATCTCGACAACCGGGGCGAGCGCGCACTGCCCGAAGCAAGCCACCGTTCGCAGGGTGTACTTTCTGTCGGGAGTCGTGAGGGAGAGCTTGTCCGCCTCCGATTCGTCCTCGCTCTCATTGAGGCTGAGTTCGAGCCGCAACCTGTCGAGCAGGCTTCGCGACCCACGCGTATGGCACGCCGTGCCGCGGCAGATGCAGACCGAGTGCTGCCCCTGCGGCTCCAGATTGAAGAGCGCATAGAAGGTGACGACGCTCCACACCCGCGCCAGCGGAATATCCGCCTTGGCGGCGACGTACTCCAGCGTCTCCACAGGCAGGTACTTATGGGGATGACGCTCTTGTAACTTTTCCAGAACCGTGAGGAGTGAGCCGGGGCGGCCGCCCTGCTCCGCGATTACGCGATCGATGAACTCTTGGTCATCGGTCTTTGCCTGCGAGGATTCGAGCAAGCTCTTCATAGACGCAAGAATCTCCTTGGCACAACGGGATTGGATACAACCCCTGAGGACTCTAACGGTGGGGACTACCCGGTACCACGCTAGAAGGTCCGAAACTCCGTAAACCGCAGTATACACGATGGTGGTGAGGCAAAGCAGAGGAGGGGCGTTTCAAATCGTAACTCCTCGTATGGATAGGGGACCGCGGAACCCGGCGCGCCCGTGCCGGTCAGTGACGCTCCAGGATCTCCGGGGAGACGTTGACGGTGGAGATGTCTCGCAGCGTGGACTGGCGGATAGTTCCCTGATTGGATACGACTGCGCCACCGGCCGCTTTCTCCCCCGCCTTCGCGTACACCGCGCTCATCTGCAACGATCCGATGGAGCCCCGATTCGTAATGACGTGAATGGGCCCCGGCGAATTATTAATGACCGTCACATCGTGGAGCTGAAGCCTCTCGACAGTCACCCCAGAGTCAATCAGGATGTTGTCCGCAGCCCACAGGTTTTCCGTGCGGTGAAACCCGGAGATCGTCAGGTTACTGACCGCTGCGGGAGCCTCGAACCAAAAGAGCGCACGATTGGACGGGCCCGGTTGGGCTGGATCGAACTTCATCGTCGCGCCCGACTTGGAGCAGAATACATCACGGAACGAGATGTCCTCGAAAGTGCTCGCGGTGCCGGGGTGAACTTTGTGATTCGTGAAGGCGACGACGTTGTACCGGTACGTGCCGTAAATGTTTGAGAACTGAATCCGGCGCACCGGCGAGCCAGCCGACAGGAGGCGAACCGCTCTATAGCCGTCTTCGGAATAAAGCCCATCGACCGAAATGTCCTCGATCGGCCCCCGCGTCATCTCGCCCCAGCCTGCATCATCGGCATTCAGCGCCACGAGGTCGTCATTCGTCGTGCCCTTGAGGTTGGTGATCTTCCCGAAGCGGCAACCGCCGTTCAGGTGAACGCCATCCATGTTGTAGCGTTGGAGGTTGTAGTCGAAGGTGATGTCGTCGATCGTGAACTGCCGGATGTTGCCCAACTGCATTCCAAACGTGACCGGATCTTTGAGCGTCAGGCCGCGTATCGTAAGGTTTTTCACGTTGTTGAAGCGCATCAGCACTCCCGTATACAGATCGGGAGTGTAAGGGTCGTTTTGGTGAATCTTCTGATAGGCGGTCAGGTCCTGGTTCAGGTTGTCCATGTTCCAGATGCCGCCCACGACGCCCATATTCTCGTTGCCGTTATCGTGATCGCTGTTCGTGATCATCACGTGGCCGGTGCGAGCCTTCAGGCGGACCATCGTGTGACGTGAGAGGACAAGGGTCTGTCCGCTGTGAATCTTAAGTGTCTTGCTGATCAACAGGCAGACCCGCGGCACCGGAAACCGGACTTCACTCGTTCGCGCATCGAGCAACGCCTGCAACCCGGCGGTGTCGTCGTGGACCCCGTCACCGGCGATGCGTGGCGTCTGGGCGCAGAAAGCGGCTCCCGTGCCGCCGCCCATCACGAGCACAAAAAGAGCAAGCCTGGCGTAACTACTGGTGAACTGTCTCATTTGGGTGGTTGAAAACTAGATCTCTTTTAGCACCTCGATGCCCATCAGACGGCCCATACGCTCGATGGTACGCACGAGGTCCCCATAGAAGATGACACGGTGCAATCCGTTGCCGTATGCCTCCAGCATCTTCTGCGCGTCGGTCACTTGCGTTCGAATCTGGCTGCGGCAGCCGCGGTCGGAGTCCACATTGCCGGTCACAAGCGCCGTCGAAACCAGGAACTTCTCCGGACCGGCAAAACGGGCGCAGGTGATCGTCTCGTTCGACGGCATCAGCACCTGCAACACGGCGCCTTCGGAGGTCTCCAGATGGTTGCGAACGATGTATGGAGACGACGGGCCGTTGATACCCTTCATCTTTGTCG
>JBDKSR010000394.1:0-4882 GCA_039680545.1 Bryobacteraceae bacterium
AATCTCGTTGTCGTGTACGAGGGCCTGCATACATACGGCGGGATGGCCGGACGTGATATGGAGGCGGTCGCCCGAGGCATTGAAGAATGTCTACACGACGACCACATCCGTGCCCGTGTGGGGCAGGTTCTGTACCTTGGCGACAAGTTGCGGGAATGGAAGATCCCGATCGTCCTTCCGGTGGGCGGACATGGGGTGTTTGTAGACGCCCGCAGCTTTCTCCCTCACATCCCGCAAGAGCAGTACCCCGCGCAGGCCCTGGCCGCGGCCATCTATCTCGATTCCGGCGTCCGTACCATGGAGCGGGGCATTGTCTCGTCAGGGCGCGACAAGGAGACGGGAGAAGAGATCAAGCCCAAGCTCGAGCTCGTTCGCGTCACCATCCCCAGACGCGTCTATACGCAGGCGCACATGGACGTCGTGGCTGAATCGATCCTCAGCGTGTTCGAAGAGAGGGATACGATTCGCGGGTTACGGATGATATACGAACCGCGCTATTTGCGGTTCTTCCAGGCCCGTTTCGAGCCGTTGTAGCCCGTGTTTCCAAAGAAACAACGCGCTAGAATCAGTGCCATGGCTGTCCAGCCGTCCAGCTATCGAGAGAGAGTTGAACACTTGTTGCACATAGATCCGGAGATGAAGCCGAGGGTCTACCTGCAGGTTTTCAACGCGGCTGATGTTTTCAACCTGAACTACGCCCTCGAGCTGCTGCTTTCGGCGGGAATCGCAACACTGGGACTTGTGCTCAACAGCCCCGCTGTCGTGATCGGCGCGATGCTGATTTCGCCGCTCATGGGTCCGATCATCGCAGCAGGTCTGGCCTTTGCCGCGTCTGACTTGTACCTGGGCATCAAGTCGGTGATCAGCATATTCCTGAGTACAGTCGTCGCCATCATGTTTTCCGCGTGGCTGGTTTGGTTGCTTCCTTTCCATTCGGCGACTGGCGAAATACTCGCGCGAACACAGCCGAATCTGCTTGATTTGGGGGTGGCGCTGTTCTCCGGGCTGGCGGGTTCTATTGTGGTCTGCCGGGGTGGGGGTGGGGGCGGTGTTACCGCTCTGCCTGGCGTGGCAATCGCGGTAGCCCTAATGCCTCCTCTTTGCACAATCGGCTTCGGAGTAGGCAGTGGCCTTCTCTGGAACGTGATCTCCGGGGCGAGTTTGCTGTTTGTGACCAATCTGGCGGCGATCATTGCTAGCGCCTTCTTTGTCTTCTTTATCGTCCGTATGGATTCGCCCGATTTCCGGATGCGTATCGGTTACTCTGAGATCGAACAGGCCTCGCCAGACCGCCTTTACCGGCTATTGGCGAAGACGCGATTGAGCCGTTCTCTTGGGGATATTGGTCATCTTCGTTGGCGTATCCTGATGTTGCTGGTGACCCTCCTTATCCTGTTCATTCCGCTTCGTAAGGCGCTTTACCAGTTGCGGGATGAGACGATCAGCCGGGGGGCCGTGCACGAGGCTTTGCGCTCGTTGGGGCCACCCAGCACGGTCCTGACACAGCAACTCGACATCCAGTCCGGCCAGATTGTTGTCCAGTTGGTTGTGGCGGCGGAGGTGCCGGCCCAGAAGGTCCGTCAGGCCGAAAGGCTGATCATCCAGCGCACAGGTAAGGATGTGAGCTTGATTGTGCGCAAAGTCGCGAGTGCTGAGGAGTTGGCGTCTCTTCGTGACAGGCTTCGTCCACAGCCTGCTCCTGAACCGGCGCCGCTGACTATAGAGAACTTGCGAGCCGAGATGCTTAATCGTCTTGAGGCGCCACTGAAAGAAGTCTGGCCGGTCGAAACCGCTTCGCTGCTCGGCTATGAATTCGGCTTTACGGCAGACGAAGCCGTGGTCCGGATCCGCTACGAATCCCGCAGGCCGCTGGACGCGACTGTGCAGGATATGATGTCGAGAATTCTCCAAACCCGGCTTCAGGTGAAGAAGTTACGTGTGATTCTCGAACGCGAACGGCCGTCCGTGAGGACTCCTCAACACAAGGCAAAGTAGCGCCGCGCGAGGCTGCCGATAGTCGCTGAACTGAATGCCGGAGCCTAACTGCTTCCGACAATGCGCGCAGTCCAACTCGCCTCGCGCGCGGGGCGTTCGGCAACCAGTAGGATTCGGCAGACCCGGTCACCCCAAACGCTCTTGAGACGCGCGTCTGTAACGGCGATCTCCTCGACCTTAGGCCTGAGCTTGGCGCCTTCAAAGAGCACCCGCGCCTGGCCAAAACCGGCTTGGCTGCCGTCCAACTCCAGCTCACCCGATGCCGCTTCGCGCACCCTGCAGGGCGTCATGAGTGTCAGTGTGATTTGAGCGGCGTCTTTCGAAAGCGAGCAGACGTCGGCGATCGTGATCTCGTTTCTTGCGCGATCGAGACGCAATGTGCGCCGCCACGACTTCAATCCAGCCTCTGGCGGATAAGCCTTTGCAATGTCGAGACTGAACGCGGCGGCACCCGAATCGGCGCGATGGCTGACATCACGGGCCTCGAATTTGCGCCCGGCGTTCTGCATGATCCCATCGATAGTCGGCAGATTGTGATACGCCGATTGCATGGTCCAGATCTTGTAACGATCCGGGCTGAATGTTCTGGCGGTGTACGTTTCGACGCCCACGTCGATGACCACCGGCTTTCCGTCGCTGTATACGACAAAATTGCCGACGTCGTTGTGATTGTGGCTCTCATCGTTGTGGCCGCCTTGCGCGGCGATGTAAAGCCCTTCAACAGAGCCTTCCTTCGCGCGTGCGGCCATCACTTGAATGCCGGGCAGCCACACGTCCGCAAGAAGCGGCGCCTGTGGCCGCGCGGCGCGTAGTGTCTCGTAATTGAAAATGGCGGGGAGGCAGCGCCCCAGGCTGTCGCGCCGCAGTTTCCCTCCGTCAAAGTTCGCCGCGCAAAATGCCCCGAAACCTTCCATTCGCTGATCCTTGATGCGACGGCCTGCGCGAAGTACGAGGTCGCCCGACGGTGAGGCGTGCGAGGAAGCGTCCGCGAAGTTGATGAACCACGTCCCTGCAACGTGCGCTCGCATTATGTAACGGGCAACTTCCTTGACAAGCGGCACGTCATATACGTTCAGCTTTCCACCTGTGGCCGAATAGAGCAGATCGAGACAATCGAACAGCGAGGCGCCCGCGCGCGACCAGTAACCGGGTCCTTCGTCGCAGCCGCCGTCATCGTGATACGGATTGAGGAATCTGTCCAGACTGAGCAGAATCTTATGCACGGCCCGGACACGCCGTTCTTCGTTGGCCTCCATTAATAGCGTCGAAGTAAGCCAGTTCGAGTTGATCCAGGGATTCCAATTGTTCACGGGCGTGGTGCGGCGAGGGTCGAAACCCATCCACCAGAAGTCGTCCCGATCAAGGCACGGGGTCAGGATGCGCCGGTCCATCTCCGTCCGTATTCGCGGCCGGATGAGCGGGGATGCCGAATCGAGGCGCTCGCCCAGGAGATAGTCAGTCCACGCCAGCAGGCTCGAAGTCTCCGCGGCAAACAGATCAACGACGGGCTCAGTCGCATCCGGCAAGCCTCGTCCGGCACGCTGCGCCCCCACGTGCGCGGGTACGCCCCACCAGGTTTCTTCCAGCGTGAGCCATACGCCGTTTACGATTTCGTCCAGAAATCGCCCCTTGCCCTCGACGCACTCGCCCATGACAAGGTCGCGCAAACGGTAACGGCGCTCGAAGTTCACTTTTTCATAGCGCGAGCGATTTCCGTTGCGCGCGAAATCGAGGAACGTACTTGCGAGAAGCGATGGCCACGGTATGCCAAGTTGGGCTTCCGCCCCAGTGACCAGATCACGGCGTAGGTCTGCCGGAAGACGATTCCATTGGTCGCGGTCCGCCAAGGTAGGAAACGGTTTCCAGTTCGCACGTCCTATCAGCGCGCGCTGCAACCTGTCCACCGTCCATGCGCCCGACATGATGTTTCGTTGTGTTTCACCGTCTTTCTCACGTCCAGCGGCGAAACGGGGCACAACAAGGGTGCTGCCGGTGGATGCCAGCCAGGTCCTGCGGGTCGATTTCGGCATGCCCTATATCCTTTCACAATTGGCGGGAGGACTTTTGCGGAGACTTAGGAGATTTCACAGCGGGGATCGACGAGAATGCCAGAGCGGCTTCTGAACCGCTCCTCTCACAAAAAACCGGCGCTACCCTTCGAGAGCAGCGCCGGTCAATGAATGAATGCTTGTGGTGCCCAATCAGCTCTTTATTTGAGCTTTTCCGGACTCCTGCATCTGAGGCGATATCGCCAACTTCGACTGCTTTGGCAGCAATGCAATCGATATGGCTCCAATCGCCGCGACGGCCAGAACAGTGCCCATTGCCACCTTGTAGCTGCCGTATGACTCTCGCAGAATCGAAACGAAGTACGGGAACCACGTCTGTCCGATCGTATTGGCGGGGAGGATGACCGCCATCGCGCGAGCAAGGCTGTTGACGCCGAACTGATCGGCGGCAATCAGCGGAATCATCATGTAGTCAGCGCCCATTCCGAATCCGAAAAGAATGGCGAACGCATACAGCGTCATTTCACTGCCCGGATGCACCATGAGCATCAATGGAATCGTCGCGGCCGTAATGAAGTAGGACCAGAACATGACCCACTTCTTCGAAAACTTGTCAGAGAAATAACCGATCGACAATCTTCCCGCGATGCTGCTCCACAGAATCATGATGGAGGCGGTACGCCACGCGGAATCCACCATCGGGCCCGTGGTAAAGCCCTGGTCGAGGAAGACGAACTTCATGTGGAAGTTGATGGCGCCGATGGAACCGATCGAGCAGACGCTACCGATGAGAAGCAGCCAGAATCCGTAGCTTGACAGCAATTCCTTGAGCGGCCGTGGCTCCAGTTTGACGTCCGCGGCGGGTTCGGACGCACCGT
>JBDKSR010000395.1:0-2537 GCA_039680545.1 Bryobacteraceae bacterium
CCGGGGCCGCGCGTCAGCGAGACGCTGCGATTGATTTGTGTCGATCATCGTCTCCTCCAGCACACTCTGGACAAACGGCCTGCCCTTCGACCATCACCGCGTCCCGTATGGTCACGTAGCACCCGCAGCGCGGGCATATGATCGTCGGGAGCACCGGGTGATCATTGATGGGCGTGGTCGAAGCCAGCATCGGCATCGCTATCTCACCATCAGGAACACGATTGCGATGCCCTCGGCGAGCGCCGCCGCTACGAGCACCCAGCAATAGTGCTCAAGCTCCGCAATCTTCTTACGGTCAAGGTCGTGCCTTGCCCATTCACGAACTTCGTCGTTAATCTCGGTTGCCATGTCTCCTCCTACGCCACCCGAAGGCGGCCAATGCTCATCGCCTTAGCTACTTCACGGCGATGCTCTGCGCGGATAGCGTCCTCTACCTTCTTGAGCCGGATGCGGTACGTACACATCAACTCGTGCATGGACCGCTCGTGGTAGAGGAACATCTTTCCGCAGGATTCCTGAACGGTGGGGGTAATAGTACCCTCACGAAAAAACTTCGCGTTTCCAGCAACTTGCGAATTTGTACTACCCATCGGCTTCCGTGGGATGGATGCTGTTCCCATGACGGTTCACTCAGTTGGCGAATCAGTAAGTCCCTTGATGGGTGGGAGATATTTCACTGCCAGGTCGCTCAGAAGATCTCCTGGAGTCGTGTCGCGGATAGCCGCCCAAACCTTAGCGAGCCGCCTCGCGTCATCCCTTATGCGAATCTTTGGTTTTCTGCGCCCGGCCTGTGATATTCTCTTTTTACTTGGCTGATCGGCCATGAGTAGATTATGAACTCATGAGTTCATGGATTCAAGAGGCAAATGGTGATTTGGCTATAGGATTATTCCGATGGACGACAAAGAGGTGAACATCGCGTTTCGGGGAACGCCAGAGTACCGACAGATGCTTCAAGAGGCGGCCCTAGCGATGGGATTGAAGGTCAAGGGCCTCATTGAGGCCGCCGTGGCATCTTACTTAGGTAAATCTGTTCCGAAATCAGAACAAGATTTCAGTTCACATTCAGATGAAAACCGGTTAATATTGGTCGAGTCAGATAAGGAACTGCGGAAATGGATGAAGGCCGTACAGGTTGCCCGAAAGGTCAAGGATCAACGCATGAGACGATTGTACGCGAGCGTATTCGGGCAACTAACCCTGGTTGCGGAGGTTGCTGAAATTGAGCGCACACGCGGTGACAGTGATAGCTCCAGCACCGTCGGAGCTTCACCGGGAATTGGCAATCATAAGAAGTTTAGAAAAGCAGATGCAAAGGAACCTGGAAGACCTGCGGGAGAGGGAGAAGGAAATCCTGGACCGCATCCAATGTAATAAACGGATTCACTGAAACCGTACTTCGCTATCATGATTGCTCATATTCGTGGTGCGATTCCTGTGTGCCTACTGGTCGTGGGGGTATTTCTGCTGGTGGGGGCGCTGATGAACTTCGATACCCCAAGAATCGGCAATTCCTACTACTACCGACCCGATGCACGATTGCAGGGTTCCGTAGGTGCTGCGTTGATGATGGCGGGGTGGCTGATTCGGCGGTAGCTACGGATGCTCAATCACCACAGTAGCCCACGCCGTAACGATTGAGCATAACAGCATCGCAGCAGTTATCAGTACCATCGTCTTCGCGCTGATCGTCTGCTTGAACTGTTGCTGAACTTGCTTTTCCGTCTCGTGCGCCGTGACGAACCGCTCATGCTCCGCCACCTTTCCGTTGAGCCTGTCCAGACGCGCGGTGATGCCGTCGAGCTTGGCGTCGAGCGCCTTCACCGACACATCATGTGCGGCGACAAACGAGGAGAGTTCGGTGTGGATATCAGCGAGTGTGAGCTTGGGCATGGGCTTTCTCCTTGGGTTTACGAAACGCTACAAATGGCTTACCTTCAATCAACTCTGGGTGTGAATAATGCCTACAGTGTCGAGATACGACGGCACGATCATAGGTCGCCGTCAGCTTTATCTGGCGTCCGCAAACGGGGCACTCCGCCGTTGGGTGCGCTGGCACGAACACAAGCTCCGGCTCACCCACGCGAGCCCTCGTACAGCCGCTCCCGGGCGGCATGGATCTCCTGGCATAGAGCGCCCGCCTCCTCGTTCAGAGCCAGTAGGCGCTGTATCAAGGAATGCAGGGACTTCGGCTCGACGGTCAATCCGTGATCGGCATAGTTGGCTCCATCGACGTTCTCCTGGAACGCCTCGTTAAGCCAATCTCCGACAAAGTGCTCGCCGTAAATGGCGCGGCCAGCCTTCCACTTGATCTCCCTTGCTTGGTCAAACGTGTGTTCAATTAGATCAGGCATGAACCCTCCGCAGGATTTCGCTTGCAATCCTTCCGCTGGCCGCGGCGATTGTCTCGCCGTCGCGCCGGCCGATGTGGCGGGCGTACCATTCCGCCGCGTGGCTGGCCTCGTGCGCGATGTTCTCGGAGGTAAGGGAGCGGTCGGTGAACAGGATGTCACCGAGAAGCCAGTCTCTGTCCGAAT
>JBDKSR010000396.1:0-3441 GCA_039680545.1 Bryobacteraceae bacterium
TGGCGTACCCGGTGGCCCTGCCCGGGCGGTCGGCGACGAGTGAGCCGGTCGACCGCGAAGTCATGTCGCCCTGCCACTCGATATAGCCGTGGAACAGAGAATTCATGATTGCCGTGCCGCGTGTGTCCGTGAGAATCTCGCTGCGCAGTCCGATCAAGCCCCGTGAGGGAATAAGGAACTCCAAGCGTACACGGCCGGTGCCGTGATTCACCATCTTGTTGATCTTGCCCTTGCGCGCCCCGAGTTTCTCGATGACGACGCCCATGTACGTGTCGGGGCAGTCGATCATCAGGAGTTCGAGCGGCTCCATAACTTTGCCGTTCTCCTCCTTCGTGATGATCTGCGGCCTGCCCACCATCAGTTCATACCCCTCGCGCCGCATCATTTCAACGAGGATGGCCAGCTGTAGCTCGCCGCGGCCCATAACCTTGTAGGCGTCCGGTCCACCCGCTTCCTCGACGCGGATCGAAACGTTCGTGAGAAGCTCCTTTTCCAACCGCTCGCGCAAATTGCGGGAGGTGACGTAGGCGCCTTCGCGTCCGGAAAAAGGCGAGGTGTTGATCGTGAACGTCATCGCGATCGTAGGCTCGTCAATCCGGACCTTTTCGAGCGGCATGGGAGTTTCGGCGCTCGTCACGGTCTCGCCGATGGTGATTCCCTCGACCCCCGCAATTGCCAGGAGATCGCCCGGCTGCCCCAGCGTCTCATCAACCCGCTTCAACCCCTCGAACGAGTAGAGCTTGGTGATCCGCGTCTTTTGAATCGAACCGTCCAGCTTGACAATCGCAACTTCATCGCCGAGTCTCAGCGTGCCGTTAAAGACGCGGCCGATAGCGAGCCTTCCCAGGTAGTCGCTGTAATCAAGGTTTGCCACGAGCATCTGAAACACGCCGTCCGGGTCGCCTGCGGGCGGCGGAATATGCTTCACCACGGCGTCAAACAGCGGGCGCAGGTCGGTCGCTTCGTCCTCGATGTTTACTTTTGCAACTCCGCCTTTTGCGTTGGCGTACAGGATCGGGAAATCAAGTTGGTCTTCAGTGGCATCGAGGTCGATGAATAGATCGTAGACCTCGTTCACCACTTCCTGTATGCGCGCATCGGGCCGGTCAATCTTGTTGATGACCACGATCGGCGGCAGGCGCGATTCAAGAGCTTTCGACAAGACGTAACGGGTCTGCGGTAACGGTCCCTCGCTCGCGTCGACGAGTAACATGACGCCGTCCACCAGTTTCAACGCGCGTTCCACCTCGCCGCCGAAATCGCTGTGGCCTGGCGTGTCCACGATGTTGATCTTGTGGCCCCGGTAGCGCACGCCTGTGATCTTGGACAGAATCGTGATGCCTCGCTCGCGTTCCAATGCGTTTGAGTCCATGACGCGCTCGATCACTTCCTCGTTTTCGCGGAATATGCCGCTCTGGTGGAGCATGGCGTCCACGAGCGTGGTCTTGCCGTGGTCTACGTGCGCGATGATCGCTACGTTTCGGTTCAAATCGTTCCCGTTGTTCATGGTTGGTTTCAGCCGGTTTCAGGCGGGCGCCCCACCCGGCCGGGACACTACGCTGCCATCAGAGTGGCTTACGAGACACCTGATATAGCGCCTCGTGATGATCCTTGTCCGGGGATGCAACTGTGCGGTCCAGCCGAGACTCTGCGGACTGACTGCTTATCTTAATAGTACCTAAAGTGGCCGCATCCGCGCTATGGATTAAGGCTCTTCGTAGCCGGCTGGTTGACTGCCAGGAACTCCTCCACCGCGCCAAGATCCCAGCGTGAAATCACATTGAGCAACTGTTTCGCCTCAGTCTCACGTGATTGACGCAGCAGGAATGAGACGTACTCCAACGCAGCATCGGGGTTTTGCGTGGATGCCCGGCGGTTCCAATCAAGGGAAGCACGGAAGTCCTTTTCCGCCTCCGCCGCGGCTCCCAGCCCAGCCTCCGCTTGCGCCAGCTGTGAATAGATGACCACGCGCAACGACTCGTCCGGGTCGAGGGTCAGCGCCTTCTGGAGCGTCGCCCTGGATTCGGTCAATCGGCCCGTGAGGCGCAGGAAACGCCCGGCGTTGAATTGCGCGGATGCATTCGCAGGTTCGCGAGCCGCAGCTTCCATCAGCAGTCTACCGGCAATTTCGCGCGCACTCGGGATTGCCCTTTCGTCAATCGAAGTGAGAAGACGGCCCAGGAAGATCCGTTCCGCGACAGACCTTGACTCATCCGGCGTCCCGGACAACCGGCCCTTGATCTTTCCGGCAACGAGATCGATCGGCAGCGACAGATAAATGCGGTCCAGCCGCTCGGAGTTCGGTTCGATATCAAGTCCGCGCTCGCAGATCGTCGCGGCGCGCTCGTAGTCCCCCAGCTTTACCCTTGCCCGCGCTGCGGCAGCGAAAGGGGCATCTCCGCCCCAGGTGACGATCGCGATGCCTCGTTCGAGTATCCTTACGGCGCGTTCCAGATTCCCCTGTTTTTCCAGAGCATAGGCGCTCAACATTCTCGCTTCGCTATCGACGGCCGGCGACTGCGCGATCGGCGTCAACAGTGCGAGGGCGCCCTCGTAGTCCTTTTCTATCAAGCGGATACGGACCAGCGTTTTCAATGCGTCTACTTCAGTTCGGTCTAGCTTGAAGGCGGCTTCGAGTTCCTTGGCGGCCTCGGGGTAACGGGCTTCCTCGAAAAGCACGCGACCCAGCCCCGTGCGGCCTTCCGCCGAAGAAGGTTCGAGGTCAAGATGCTTTCGCAGGGCGGTTTCCGCCTCTTTTGTCTTTCCGATTTCGAATCGGCTCAATCCGAGGCGGAGCCAGCATTCTGCACAGGCAGGCTGCCCCGATACGAGGCCTTCGTACGCCGTGGCAGCTTCCACATACTTGCCGGCCCGGAACATCAGATCGGCATCACGCATGGCATCGGGTGCCCCAGTCGCGATCACAATGCCGCTTGCAAAGAGGAAAGAACAGGTCAGCCCTCGAATCGCGTTACCCATGGTGCCTCCCTATTATTCTGCCGTACTGCCTGCCGTTTGCAAGGTTGCGAGTGGGTGATTTCCTCTTGCTAGAATGGCGGGCAGAGGAGGCTTGTGGTATGCGGAAGTTCATCTTGTTGCTATCCATTGCCGCCGCTGGTGTCGTTGCGGTAGGCATGCTTCTGGCGCAGGGCCGAAACCGGATCAGTCCGCACGAGCAGACGTCCGCGACCTTTGACGGTAAGAAAGTCACAGTCGAGTACGGCAGGCCGTATAAGAAGGGGCGCGAGATCTTCGGCGGACTTGTTCCATGGGACAAAGTCTGGCGAACTGGCGCCGATGAGGCCACCATTCTCACCTCGGATGCCGACCTGATGATCGGCTCTCTGCACGTCCCGAAGGGCTCCTACAGCCTTTTCACGATTCCTGAGAAGCAGTCCTGGACGCTGATCGTTAACAAAGTCGCCAAGCAGTGGGGCGCTT
>JBDKSR010000397.1:0-5334 GCA_039680545.1 Bryobacteraceae bacterium
GCTAGGCTATGCCGGATCGGGAGCTTCGTATGTTTCGCCTGCACTGGCCATACAAAGCCAATACGCGGCCGGCTATTTTCAGGATGACATTCGTCTGACGTCGAGGCTCACGCTCAATATCGGCATCAGGTATGACCTGGAGACCCCGCGAACGGAGCGTTACAACCGTCTGAACTGGTTTGATTTCACCGCGGCATCGCCACTGGCCGCAGCCAGCGGGATTTCCGATCTGCACGGTGGCCTTAAGTTTGTAGGAGTGGGCGGCGCATCGCGACTCCAGCAGAACACCGATCGAAACAACTTCGCGCCCCGTTTCGGACTTGCTTACACTGTTGACTCCAAAACCGTCATCCGTGGCGGCTACGGAATCTTCTATGTCCCGATGAC
This sequence comes from Bryobacteraceae bacterium, assembly GCA_039680545.1. Taxonomy (GTDB): domain Bacteria; phylum Acidobacteriota; class Terriglobia; order Bryobacterales; family Bryobacteraceae; genus JAEHDI01. Next base: position 388 of record JBDKSR010000397.1, read on the forward strand.
CATCAATGCATTGGGCGCCAGTGTGGGAGCGCAAGGCTACAGTACTTCAACCAGTATGGTGCGTACCTTAGACAGCGGACTGACTCCTGCGAACGTGCTGAGCGATCCGTTTCCAGACGGTTTGAATCAGCCATCCGGAAATGCTGACGGGATGGCGACGCTGGCGGGACAGAGTATTCGCGGAATCGACCGCAATGATCGGACTGGATACGTTCAGCAGTACAACATTGATATCCAACGAGAGCTCCCTGGCGGGATCTTGTTGGACGCGGCGTACTCGGGGAGCCACAGCGTGAAGTTGTTCACCGCTTGGAATGAAGACCAACTCAACCCCAGCTACTACAGCATGGGGTCCGCTCTGCAGACACAGGTGACCAATCCGTTCTATGGACTTATCTCACTTGGTACCTTGGCTAGCTCGACGGTTTCACGTGCTCAGTTGCTGCTACCCTACCCGCAGTTTACTGGCGTAACTGGCGTGTTTTCGGCAGGCAACAGCACGTACAACTCATTTCAACTCAAAGTGGAACGGCGCATGAGTTCCGGACTGTCGTTCCTGATCGGCTACACGCTGGCCAAGAATATCGGTGACCCGAATCCGATATACGGTGAAAGCAGTTCGGGTTTTCAGAACAACTATGACCGCCGCAGTGAGCGGTCCCTTCTGACCACTGATGTCGCACAGCGCTTCGTGGCGAGCTACACATACGAGCTACCGTTCGGACGGGGAAAGCACTGGGGCTCCGGGTGGAACCGGTTCGCCAATCTGATCGGCGGCGGATGGCACATTAATGGAATCACGACATTCCAGTCGGGCATGCCGCTGATCATCGGCTTAAGCTCGGCCAATACCTATGGTGGCTCGAGGCCGAACAGCACTGGGGAGAGTGCTTATCTGCCACCCTCGGAACGTACCGTCAATAAGTGGTTCAATACGTCCGTGTTCACACAGCCTCCTGCATATTCGCTCGGCAATGTTGGCCGCACTCTGCCCGACGCACGAAAGCCAGGGGTGAACAACTTCGACTTCTCCGTATTCAAAATGTTCAAGTTCACGGAACGTCTTGGAATGCAGTTCCGTGCAGAGGCATTCAACGTCTTCAATCACACGCGCTTTGGCAGCCCGAACACGAGCTTCGGGTCATCGTCTTTCGGCCGGATTTCCTCCACCGGTGGTGATCCGCGTATCATGCAAATGGCGCTTAAGCTCAGCTTTTAGGTGATTGACAATGTACAGAGCACTGTTCTACGTTTGGGCAGCATCTGCGCTGCTGACTGCGACCTGGGTCGCTGGCCCACTTCAGGGTGGCCAGGCTACCCAGGCCGGTCAGGGGACAGCGGATGTATACCTGGTTCCGTTCTCACACCTTGACTACTTCTGGGGTGGTACGCGCGAGGAGTGTCTGGCGAGAGGAAATCAGATCTTCGCCAAAGCCATCAAGATAGCTCGGCAACAGCCGGAATTCCGGTTTCTGATCGAGGACAACGATTTCCTCGCTTACTACGTCGACACGTATAAGGGCTCACGCGAGGTCGAGGAACTCAAACAACTGGTCAAGGCGGGGCGCTTCGAGATCGCTCCGAAGTGGGCGGCGATTTACCAGAACCTACCTGATGGTGAGGCACAGGTCAGGAATATCGCTATAGGCAAACGTTATGCGCGCGAGGTGTTCGGCGTGGAGCCGATGGTGGCTCATCTGGGCGATCTGCCGGGATACACGCTCCAGTTTCCGCAGATCCTCGAACAGACTGGCCTGCCGTACATGGTTATGACCCGGATGGGGCCGTCGGATCATCCACTATTTAACTGGCGGTCGCCCGACGGCTCCCACGCGTTGGTGTGGAGCGGCGGCCACTATGGTGCAGCAATTCGCTTCGGCTTCCACTCGACCGTTGACGAAGAGCGGCGAACGGCTCTGCTGAAGTTCGTGGACAAACTTCGCGCGGCGAGTCCTCTGCCGGTCTACATGAGCTGGGGCAGCGATCTGTGGGCTCCGACCGAGAAGATCGTCGAAAACGTCAGGAGTCTGAATGCGGAAAAACGCGGCGTACGGATCATCATCGCAACGCCCAACGACTTCTTCAAAAGTGTGAAGCAGTTCTCGCCTGTGGCCGAACTTTCAGGTGAGATTCCGTCCTCTTGGCCGAACCTACTTTCCTCCCTGACTCACATGTGGCCGCGGATTGTCCCGGCGACCAATGCACTTTTGAACGCGGAGAAGTTCGCTGCGTTGAATTATGCAATGGGCATGGCAGAGTACCCGCGCGAGCAGATGGATCACCTTTGGCGAAAGCTCCTGGAGGCAATGGATCACAATCAGGATGGCCAGGGAGGCTATCTGGGTGATGAGCGGAAGATCGCTTACATGCGGTTGGCCGAAGGCGAGGGTGGCGAGATCTTGCGGGACATGTTACGCAACATTGCGGGGCATGTTCGAGTGGCGGTGCCGCGAAGCCACCCAATCGTTGTCTTCAATGCTTCGGGATGGACTCGGACCGATGTCGTGAAGGCACATCTTACCCTCTTTGGAGAGGTCGCGCCAAGCGCTATTCAGGACTACAAGCAGGGTATGCGTTTAGTGGATGAGAACGGCGCTGAAGTGCCGTTCCACGTTGAAGAGTACATGGAGAACATTTCCCGTGCCCTGTCGATCGTGTTTGTGGCGCGAGATGTTCCGTCGCTCGGTTATCGAACGTTCTATCTGGTCCCGAGTGAGACTGCTCAGGCGAGTACCGGTCTGTCGAAAGTTGAACGTGATGCGGATAAGGACCTGAAGGAACCTCGCAGGCCGAGGGGAATGGACGTCGTGGAGACCGAATTCTACCGTCTCACCGTCGATGCCGCGACAGGGCGGGTTTCGCTCTTTGACAAGGCGCTCAATCAGGACGTCGTCAAGGATATGGAGATAGTCGGGCTTGAGGAACGGGGCGGTAACTACATCGGTGTCGAACCGCTCAGTGGCCGCACGATCCCCAACGCGAACATCGAGACTGAGATCGAAGAAAACAACGCGGTCCGGACGATTGTCAAGGTGACCGGCAGTGTTAGCGATATTCCTGTAATCCAGCGGTTGATCTTCTACAAGGGAATGAAGCGGCTGGATATAGAGAACACCGTCACCTGGAAGGATCCCCGGTTCGTCCGAATTGAGCAGTTGTTCCCGCTGCAGCATAAGGATGCACAGGTCCAGTACGGAGTCCCGTTTGGCTCGAATTCGGCGTCCAACATCATCCCGAATACGGAACCCCACGCTTCGGACGAAATTACAAAGGCGGCCTGGATGCAGTCCCGTGACATTCAAGGCTGGCTTTGGGCCGGCGGTTCGGATTGGGGAGTGACCCTCACCGCTGACCATCAGCAGGTCAAGCTAGGTGACAACCTGGTTCGAGCGGAGATGGTGCGAGGAACGCGCTTCACTTCTGCTCGCGTGGTGAAGGGCGGGCAAGTTGGATCTCTTCACTACCCGCCTCCGGGCACGTACGTGTTCCGCTACTCACTATCCTCAGGAACTGGAGACTGGACGGCCACAAAGGCCTGGCGTTCGGGTATCGATTTCAATAATGGCCTGATCCCAATCAGCGTAATGGATGAGGTTTCCACAAAGTCTTTGCCGCCGTCCCATAGCTTCTGTTCGGTGAATGGCGACAACCTCGTGATCAGTGCGCTCAAGAAGGCAGACGCCGGTGACCAACTTGTCTTGCGCATGTACGAGATGATTGGGCGGTCGTCTGAGACATCGGCGACGCTGCTCGGGCAGCCGAGAAGTGTCTCTGAAGTGAACTTGCTTGAGGAGGCTGGTGGAAAGAGTGTGCCGCGGCAGATGTTCGCTGTCCGGCCGTACCAGATCAAGACTGTGACGATGGATGTGCCGAAGCGGGTCGCTCAGTAACGTGCGGGCGCGGTGCACCTGGTTTGTCACGTTCACGATACCAGATGTGATCTTTGCGCCATGAACCACTGAACGGAAGTCGTGAGGTCTGGTAATCGGCCTCGATGCCGGGACCGGGCGGCCAATCGCCATCCGATCCTGGTATCTCGATGTTCCCCCTTGGAGCATTCCGAGCCAAGCCAGACTACTTTGGAAATGAAAACACAAGACCGATACAAATGGGTTGTACTTGCTCTGTTCTGGTTGGCCTACTTCTTTAATCAGGCCGACCGGCAGGTGCTCTTCACCGTCTTTCCGCTCGTGAAGGGTGAACTTGCGCTGAGCGATGTGCAACTTGGTTTGCTCGGTTCCTCGTTCTTCTGGATGTACGCGCTGGTTGTGCCGGTAGCCGGCGGACTTGGTGACGTACTAAGCAGGAGGAAGATCATCGCCCTGGCTGTGTTGGCGTGGAGTGTAGCTACCTTCTGTTCCGCGTTGGCGGCAGGTTTCGTTCTGTTGATGATCTTCCGTGCGATAACCGGCGCCGCTGAGGCCTTTTATTATCCGGCAGCGAATTCCATGATCAGTGACTATCATGGACAGCGCACGCGGGCGCTGGCGATGGGAATTCACCAGACGAGTGTGTACTTTGGCATCGTCGCAAGTGGGACATTGGCCGGCTACATTGGCCAGCAATACGGCTGGCGCACTGCGTTCGTTGCCTTCGGTGGAGTTGGCTCTGTTCTCGCCGTCGTCATTTGGAAAACACTGCGCGAGCCCGAGCGGGGGCAGTCGGATCGCGAGGCGATTTCCTCACCCATCGAAGCCACCAGTGAAAAGAGCTGGAATGTGCGGCTGGCTGATTCATTCCGCAGCCCATCGGCGCTCCTTCTGATGGGGGCGTTTCTGGGATTCAAAGTTGTGGACGCAGCGTACCTGGCGTGGATGCCAACGCTGCTTTTCCGAAAATTCGACTTGAGTCTGGTCGAGGCTGGTTTTCATGCAACTTTCTGGCACCACGTTGGAGCCGCTCTTGGTGTTCTCGCCGGCGGGCATATAGCCGATCGATGGTCACAGC
>JBDKSR010000398.1:0-2614 GCA_039680545.1 Bryobacteraceae bacterium
CGGGTTTCGCATCAGATGTTTTGCCGGAGCGGCGGAGTTCCCGTTCCCAAGCCGCGCGTTCCACATCGTTCAGTTCGCTCTTCTTGCGCACCCAGCGAGCCGTCCCGAAAGGAGTCGGACGTTCGAAACGAATAGAGTCGCCTTCCTCGACAGCCTTCATGTTTGACGGCGCGATGTCATCGTCCTTGGAGGCGGCCGTCTCTTCAAACCTTGAGAGGCCAAACGGAGTACGCCGGTAAATCCACACTTTGCCTTTGTCATCCGTATATCGCCAGACGTTGGCCTCGACCTCTTTCGCGCCGGCAGGCAGCGTGATGGCCTGCGCGGCCTGGCTGGACTTGGCCCCCGTCTTGGGCTTCTCTGCGGCGAGAGCGCCGGAAACAAGGATTAGAAAGACAATAAGAATCGATTTCATTCACTCCTCCTCATGAGCTAGCGGACCGGTTCCCAGCGGCACGCCTTCCCGAACGGTGTATCGTTCACGATCTTGCGCAAACCGTTGATTACTGTACCCGGCGGGGTTGTGTCGCCCGGGACGCATGCGCGTATTTCACCCGTTATCGGCTTGCCCGGACCTGCCGAGACGGGCTCGGGCGCGCGATCCGCCTGCGGCTGCCTCTCCGCGGGCGCTTCGCTCCGGGCATGCTGCGACTCTTCCTTCCCGCTCCGATCGGTCAGTTCGTCGATCCGCTTCTTGACCTGCCTGCCGTCGAATTCCAGGACAATCTCTTCGTTGGTCGCCGAGATCAGTTTGTACTCGCCCACCTTCTCCCCCGGCACGTAGGCCCTGTGGGGTCTTCCCGGAGCTTCGCTGAGTATGACCATCGGGCCATCACCGAGATTCATGACGCCATGCGCGACGGGTAGCGGCGGCAAGGGTTTCGGAGGGGCGACGTCGATCACCACGACGGGGTTCCGGTCCTTCGCGAACAGCATCTTCTGCGCGATTCCGTCGTAAGAGGCGGCGGCAAAAGGCTGGGGACGAGGCACCGGCGCGACCGACGGGGCCGGGGGCGCCTTCACCTTGGACCGGAGTACCTTCTGCTCGTTTGCCTGGGCGGCAAGCGACTGCTGCCGCATGCGCCAGGATATCCAGCCGATCAGCGCCAGCAGAACCACGTTCAGGAGAATCAGCTTCTTGCGTAAGCTCAAAACGCTGCTCCTCCTTTCTTTTCGGGCACCAGCCGGCGTGGCACCGCGCCGGAGATCGTCAGCCGCACGGTCATCGTCTTTTCCTTTTCATTGGCCGCGGTGATGCGCATTTCGGTCGTGGTGATCATCTCCGGTTGAGAGCTGATGTCGGCAAGCACATTCAGCAACTGCTCAATGCGGCACTCAAACGTTATGGGGACCAGGACTTCTCCATAGGCGTCGCCAAGCGGCTGCACTTTGCCCATCTCGACGGCTCGAATTTCGACTGACTGTGAGTTGGCCAGGCGCCGGAAGATCTGCAACACCTGCGCCTGCGCCTGCGCCGCTGTCTCGGCCTGAATCAGCCCCTTCTCGCGGGCGGCGAGGTCTGTCTTCACGGTCTTCAGAATTGCCTGACGCGCCGGAAGCTTGGCCGCAATCTCACGCAGCCGGGTGAGTCTTCTCTCCGCCATCGGGATCGATCCGGCTCCAGTGACTGCCGGCGTCTCCGTCTCTCTTGTAAGGAAGTAATTCCAGATCAAGAACACCAGGGCCGCAGCCGCAAGGATCGCCAGCGCCCGTTTGTCGCGCGTCTGGAGGGTCATCGGGCGCCCTCCTCACGGGCCGCCCGAATTCGGAAGACCTCCATTTTGCCCCCGCGCGCTATCGGAATCGTGAACTCGGAATTTCGAAACCGCGGAGAATTGTCGATGATCTTGAGCAACGGCGCTGCCTGCTCGACATTGCCAGCGATGTTCAGTGTGTCCGCATTCAACTCGAGCGAGGTCAGCCAGGCGGGCGGCTGGAGCAACTCTGTGACGTCCTTAACGGCGTCGAGATCGGCAGCGCTTCGGCGGCGAAATCCGTCGAGCAATCCGATCCGCGCACCCATTTCCCCGATTGACTTGTCCGCGGCAGCTACCTTTTCCGCCAACGGCTCCACTTTCCTGGTTTCCGCCTGAATCACTTCGACGCGGTGACGTTCCTGCATGTGGGCTTGCACAGCCAGTGAGATGAGCAGAATCGCGAGCACCGCGGCAAGCGCGGCGGTCGGCACAAACATCGCGCGCGAACTTGTGTGGCGCAGTTCAGGGGGCAGCAGATTGGCCGCAAGCGCCAACCGGGGGCAAGCCCCGGCCAGCGCCGCGGCATACGGAAGTGCTGCGCGGGATAGATCGTATTCCTCCGGCGTCCGCACGGGCGCGGGCAGGATGCTCTCAAACGGCTTTGCTTCGGATCCGGGAGGCAGTCTCAACTCTGCCGCAGCCAGTGGGACGGCTCGCTCCAACGGGGCTTCGACGGCCGCGGAAAAAACCGGATGCGCTTCGCTCTCGCCGTAGAGTTCGCCTTCGTCGCCCGCGAAAGCCAGTACGCCGCCGCCCGGCGCGGAGCCGAACAGCCGCAAGCCCGAGTACAGCACCGCGGCCGAGAAACTGATCGAAGCGACTTTCACGCCGGCCTCGGAGAACAGTTCAGCGTAGCG
>JBDKSR010000399.1:0-8448 GCA_039680545.1 Bryobacteraceae bacterium
CCGGCACGGTGACTTCGATTCGGAACGAACTCAGGCGCGCAGGGTGGAGCGACTTCTCGGCTGACACGCGGACGGAAAGCCCGTCCGTTGGCAGCGAACGCGTCTTCAGGTACTGCACGGCGTAATAGCCCGCGCAAGTTCCAAGCGACGCCAGGAGAAACTCGGGCGGGCTCATGCCGGCGTCTTCGCCTTCGTTTTCCAGGGGTTGGTCGCAGATCACCTGGTGGTCACGCGTTCCTACCACAAACTTCACGCCGCCGATGTGCCGAACCGTCGTCTCCATATATTCCCTTTTAGCAGAGATGCAGGGAAGATCGATATGTGACAGCGTCAGACGCCTGTTACATGTACGCAGAAAGTGCATCTCTAGGAGTTAACGGAAAGGAAACGAATGGCAAAGCTTCCCGTCACGACCGTTCTGCTTCTCGTGTACAGCCTGCCGCTGCTCTCGCAAGGTCCGTTACTTTTGAAGGACGCGGTGCAGGCGGCGCTCCAGAAGCATCCGTCAATTGAAGCGGCCGGTGCGCAAGTGAAGGCCGCCGGATCGCGCATTGAACAGGCGCGGAGCGGCTACCTGCCCAGAGTGAACTACTCGGAGTCCTGGCAGCGCAGCGACAATCCGGTCTTCGTGTTCAGTTCCTTGCTGACGCAGCACCAGTTCGCGGAACAGAACTTCGCCATCGGGCGGCTGAACCGTCCTGATGCGCTCAACAACTTCCAATCGCAGGTCACAGTGGACCAGTTGATCTGGGATTTCGGGCAAACACGGACGCAAGTTGAATCGGCCAGGCTTGGGCGAGGTATCGCCAGCGAAGGGCAACGCCGCACGCAGATGGACGTGATCGCGAACGTTGTCCGCGCCTACTACGGTGGAGTACTCGCCAAGGAGGGCCTGACCGTTGCACGCGAAGCTGTCCGCTCCGCGGAGGCCGACCTGAAACGTGCCGAAACCGTACGGCAAGCGGGGATGGCTACGGACGCCGATGTACTTGCGATTCGTGTGCACCTCTCGGCGATGCGCGAGCAGGAGATACGCCGGTCCTACGATCTGGAGATTGCCGCGGCGGCTCTCAACGAGGCGCTCGGACTGCCGCTCGACGCAAAGCATGACCTTACGACGCCCCTCACGGTCTATGCGGACACCGGGGCGCCGCTGGAGCAGCGCGAGAAGGAGGCTGGCGAGAGCCGTCCTGAGGCGCGCCAATTAAGGCTTTCGGCGGCGCTCGCGGAACAACAGTCGAAGTCCGCTCACAGCGCCTTCCTGCCGCAAATCTCATTCCGGGCCGCGTTTGAAGCCGACCGCCAGGAGTTCGTGAACAAGGGCGGCGCGAACTGGTTCGCCGGAGCGTCGCTGCGTTGGAACCTTTTCAACGGCTTCGCGGACAAGCAACGGATCGAGGAGGCCAATCAGAACATGGTGCGGGTACGGGCGGAGCAGCGGCAGATCGACTCGGCCGTGCGGCTACAGGTTCGTAGCGCCTATCTCGACTTCGAAGCAACTCAGGAGCGCCTGAAGGTGACTGACGCCGCCGTCGCCGAGGCCGAAGAAAACCTGAGAATCATCAAAAACCGGTACGAGGGCGGACTCACGAACGTAACGGAGTTGCTGCGAAGCGAGACCGCATTGCTCGAAGCTCGTTTGCGGCGATTGGCCGCGATCCACGGGCAACGTCTTGCGGCGGTTGCAGTGGATCACGCCGCAGGTACATTGTCAGCGGATTCAGCGGTCCTCAATTAGGAGCGTTCCGACATGCGAAAACTCTCAATCATTCTGCTTGTAATTCTGTCTCTCTCCCTGCTCACCGCATGCGGCGAAAAGCCGAGCCGCTCCGAAGAGGCGGCCTCTACGCCGGCCGCCGTGAAAACGATTACGGTATCTCCGGGCGAGTGGCCCCAGACCTACGAAGTGTCCGGCACTATTCGGGCGAGGACGACGGCGACGCTCGCTTCGAAGGTGATGGGTTACGTCCGCGAAGTGCGTTTCGAAGCCGGTGACTTCGTGCGTCAGGGACAACTGCTCGTGGTGCTCGACTCCCGCGATCTGGATGCACAGTATCGCCAGGCCGAAGCCGGTTTAAGAGAAGCGAAGAGTGCCGTGCCGGAGGCCGACAGTGGAGTCGCGGCGGCCAAGGCGAATCTCGATCTCGCCGAAGTGACGTTCAAACGAATGAATGATCTCTTCGACAAGAAGTCGATTTCCAACCAGGAGTATGACGAAGCGTCCGCGAGGCTCAAAGCCGCACGGGCGAATTACGAGATGGCGCGGGCGAAGCGGGAACAAATGCTTTCGAAGATCGATCAGGTGAGTCAGGGTGTCGAGAGCGCCGGCGTGGTGCGCGGGTACTCGCGGATACAGGCGCCGTTCGATGGTCTGGTGGTGGAGAAGCGAGTGAACCCGGGCGACCTGGCGTCGCCGGGCGCTCCACTGTTCACGATTGAGCGGGGCGGAAGCTTCCGGCTGGAGGCTGCGGTGCCGGAGTCGTGGACGTCGAAGATTCGGGCAGGGCAGCCGGTTACGGTCGCACTCGATGCACTCGACCACGCGCTCGATGCGCGTGTTTCCGAAGTGATTCCGTCGGTTGACGCGAGTTCGCGCACGTACACGGTGAAGATCGATCTGAAAGCCGTGCCGCTGATCCGGAGTGGGATGTTCGGGCGGGCAATCTTCCAGCTGGGTACGAAACAGGCATTGACGGTGCCGGTGGGCGCGGTGGCGGAGCGCGGCCAACTTCAGTCCGTGATGGTAGTGGAGGGCGGAGTTGCGCGTAGCCGGCTCGTAACGCTGGGAGAGACATTCGACGGTCGGCGCGAGGTGCTATCCGGCCTGAACGTGGGGGAGATAGTCGTTTTTCCGATACCGCCGGGACTCATCGATGGCTCCAAAGTGGAGGTTCGTCCGTGACTGAGCAACCGTCTCACGGTTTCGCGGGCAAGCTGGCCGCGAGCTTCATACATTCGAAACTGACGCCGCTGTTCATCGTTGCATCGTTGGCGCTCGGCGCGTTCTCTGTGTGGAAACTGCCGCGCGAGGAAGAGCCGCAGATCAAGGTGCCGATGATCGACGTGTTTGTCGGGATGCCGGGCGCATCGGCGAAAGAAGTTGAAGAACGTGTCACAAGACCGATGGAGAAGTTGCTCTGGGAGATCCCGGGTGTCGAGTACATTTACTCGACATCGAGCCCGGGCATGTCCATGGTGATCGTGCGATTCTATGTCGGCCAGGACGAAGAGGCCGCGATCGTACGACTGAATCAGAAAATGTCGGCCAACTTCGACTTGATTCCGCCGGGTGCATCCCTGCCGTTGATCAAGCCACGCTCGATTGACGACGTGCCGATTCTTGCGCTGACGTTCTGGAGCAGCCGTTACAGCGACTACGAGTTGCGCCGTATCGCCGCGCAGGTGCACGATTCCGTCAAGCAGGTGCCCGACGTTTCGGAAACCACGATCATCGGCGGGCAACGCCGCGAGGTTCGGGTAACGCTCGACGCGGCGCGCCTTGCCGCGCACTCGCTGTCGCCGTTACAGGTGTACCAGGCGCTCGGGCTCTCGAACCATCGTCTCGCCAGCGGAAATTTCGCAAGCGGGAACCGGGAGTTTCTGCTCGAGACCGGTGAGTTTCTGCAGTCTGCCCAGGATGTGGGCGCGGTTGTCGCTGGAGTCTACGGTGACAGGCCGGTATTCGTGCGCGATGTCGCGACTGTTAGCGATGGCGGCGCCGAGCCGACTCAGTATGTCCAGTTTGCCGCCGGCAAGTCGTTCCATCCTGCCGTGACGATCTCGGTGGCCAAACGGAAGGGGAAGAACGCAATCGAAGTTGCAGAGAATGTGCTGCGTCGCGTTGAGGCGCTAAAAGGCACGATAGTCCCGTCGGACGTCAAGATGACCGTGACGCGTCACTACGGTGAAACGGCGGCGGAGAAGTCAAATGAGTTGCTGTTCCACATGCTGATTGCCGTCGTCTCCGTTAGCCTGTTGATCTGGATCACGCTTGGGTTCCGCGAATCGCTCATCGTGTTCACCGCGATACCGGTGACCTTGGCGCTGACGTTGACCGTGTTCTACCTGTATGGCTACACGCTCAATCGCATCACACTTTTCGCGTTGATCTTCTCGATAGGAATCCTCGTCGATGACGCGATCGTGGTGGTCGAAAATATCGTGCGGCACGCGCGGCTACCCGGAAACGCGGGACGCCCGTTGAGCAGCGTGGCCGTGGAGGCTGTGAACGAGGTCGGGAATCCTACGATTCTGGCAACGTTAACCGTCATTGCGGCGATCCTGCCGATGGCCTTTGTCGGTGGCCTGATGGGACCGTATATGCGGCCGATCCCCATTGGCGCTGCGTCGGCGATGGTGTTCTCACTCGTGGTGGCTTTTCTCGTGACGCCGTGGGCGGCGGTGCACCTGCTCAAGGTGCGGGTAGGGCACGGCCATGGCGAGGAAGAAGACCGGCTGACGCGAATCTATCGCCGTGTGATGGGCCCTCTGTTGCACCGTCCCCCTGTGCGTTGGGCCTTCCTGGGCGGCGTCACGCTGCTATTGTTGGCATCCTGCGCACTCGTCTACATCAAGTTCGTCGAAGTGAAGATGTTGCCCTTCGACAACAAAAGCGAGTTCCAGGTGATCGTGGACATGCCGGAAGGAACCGCACTTGAAGAGACGGCGCAGGTGACGCGACGGCTTGCCGAAGCGATCCTGGCTCGGCCCGAGGTTGTCAATTTACAGACGTACGTCGGCACGGCCTCGCCATACAATTTCAACGGCCTCGTCCGGCACTACTACCTGCGGCGCGGCGCGAACGTGGCGGATATTCAGGTCAATCTGCTTTCGAAACAGGATCGCGACGAACAGAGTCACGAGATCGCCAAGCGCGTTCGGACCCTGATCCAGCCGATCGCCCGGCAGTACGGGGCCAATGTGAAGGTGTCCGAGGTGCCTCCGGGACCGCCGGTGCTGCAGACGCTTGTCGCGGAGGTTTACGGGCCGGCGACTGAAGGACAAGTCCGGCTGGCACGGCAGATCCGCGGCATCCTCGAAACGACACCGGGCGTGGTGGACGTGGACTGGTACATGGAGGACGATCAGCCCAAGTATTCACTGCTCGTCGATAAGGAGAAGGCGGCACTCGACGGGGTTTCCGAGGAAGAGATTGCACGCACGATGCGGATCGCGTCGGCGGGCGAGCAGGCCGGGCTCGTGCATGCGGTGTCCGAGAAGGAGGACGTTCCCATCACGCTACGGCTGGATAGGGCCACCCGCTCGGATCTCGAACAGATCCAGGACCTGAAGGTCACAGGGCGCACGGGACGGCTTGTCTCAATGCGGGAACTCGTTCGGGTCAAAGAGACGATCGCCGATAAGAGCATCTATCACAAGAATCTGATGCCGGTGACGTACGTGACGGCTGATATTGCGGGCGTGATGGAGAGCCCCGTGTACGCCATCCTTGCCGTGGGTCCGAAAATCACCAATATTGCGCTGCCAGAGGGGTATTCGATTGAGCAATACACGGCGCGTCAACCAGCCGACGACTCCCGCTACGCGATGAAGTGGGATGGCGAGTGGCACATCACGTATGAAGTATTCCGCGACTTGGGCGTGGCTTTCGCGGCTGTGCTGATCCTGATCTACGTGCTCGTGGTGGGCTGGTTCCAGTCCTTCATCACGCCGCTGGTGATCATGGCTGCCATCCCGTTCTCGCTGGTTGGCATTCTTCCGGCGCACGGAGCGCTCCATGCATTCTTCACGGCGACTTCGATGATCGGATTCATTGCAGGCGCAGGAATCGTGGTGCGGAATTCGATCATCCTGGTGGACTTCATCGAGCTGCGGCTCGGCGAAGGTATGCCGCTCGATAAGGCGGTGATCGACGCGGGGGCGGTTCGCTTCCGGCCGATGCTGCTTACCGCTGCGGCGGTCGTGGTGGGCGCGGCCGTGATCCTGTTCGATCCGATTTTCCAGGGGTTGGCGATTGCGCTTATGGCCGGGGAGGTAGCTTCTCTGGCCCTGTCCCGTATGACCGTTCCGGTCGTGTATTACATTGTGAACAAAAGGAAAAGGCAGGGGAGTTGAAACTCTCCTGCCACCATTGAGATCGAGGCGAATCTAATTTCGCAAGAGGGGAAAATCAGCGATGACACTGGACCGTTATCTTCGCATGATAGCCGGGGCTTTCGTGCTGGCAAGCCTGGTGCTTGGGCATTGGGTGAGCTCCTATTGGTACCTGTTCACGGCGTTCGTGGGCCTGAACCTGTTCCAGTCGGCTTTCACAAACTGGTGCCCAATGATGGCGTTTCTCAGGTGGCTTGGCGTCAGGACGTGCGTACACGAGATGACCGCCAAGGGCTGAGCGGCTACAGAATGAGCGCGTCTCCCCGCTAGGCCCCTCGGCCGATGAATTGCTTGATTCCGCGAATGGCTTGGCGAATCCGATTATCGTTCTCGACCAACGCGAATCGGACATGACCCTCGCCGCACGGCCCGAAACCGATACCCGGGGATACAGCCACTAAACCCTTCTCTAACAACTGCTTAGAGAATTCGAGAGAGCCAAGATCACGGAATTGTTCAGGAATGGGGGCCCAAACGAACATAGAACCCCGAGGCGGTTCAACGGGCCAGCCAGCCCGGTTCAGGCCCTCGATCAGAATGTCCCGGCGATGTTGGTAGAGGGCGCAGATCTTCCGCGTATCCTCGGCGCACTCGCGCAGGGCGATGATTGAGGCGATCTGGATGGGCTGAAAAACGCCGTAATCGAGGTAGCTCTTGATCCGCGCCAGCGCCGCGATCATCTTCCGGTTTCCGAGGCAGAAACCCAGCCGCCAGCCGGCCATATTGAAGCTCTTTGACAGCGAATAGATCTCCACGGCCACTTCTTTGGCGCCGTCCACCTGTAGAATGCTGGGTGCCTTGTAGCCGTCGAAACAGAGGTCCGCATAGGCGAAATCATGGACAACCATGGTGCCGTGGCGGGCTGCCAATGCGATCACCTCCCGGAAAAAGTCTAATTCGACACACTCCGTTGTGGGGTTGTGCGGAAACGAGATGAGGATCATCTTTGGTTTCTGCAGGGCGGTACGGTAGTGGTCGTGGAGCCGGTTCAGAAACTCAGCCGGAGTGGGCATCGGGAGCGCACAGGCGTGTCCCTCGGCCATCAAAACGCCGTACTGATGGATCGGATAAGCGGGATTGGGCGCGATCACTTCGTCGCCCGGACCAATGACGGCGAATAAAAGATGCGCGAGGGCGTCGTTGGCGCCGATTGTGACAATCGCTTCGGATTCGGTGTCCAGTTCGACACCGTACCGCTCCTTGTACCGCTTTACGATCTCGATGCGAAGGTTTGGGATACCGCGCGAAACGGAATACCGGTGGTTCCGGGGGCTCTCTACGGCTTCGATGAGCTTTGATACGACGGCCTTGGGGGTAGCCCCATCCGGATTACCCATGCCCAGGTCGATGACGTCCTGCTGGGCGGCCCGGAGCTTGGCCTTCATTTCATTGACGACCGCGAAAACATAGGGCGGCAGCTTGCCGATGCGATAAAATTGCTGGTCCGATAAACCCATCAAATCATTGTAATAGAACGCAGGGCCCCAGATCAGCGCGAAGAAAAGAAATGCTGTTCCCCCCTTGCGCTTCCGAGAAACGATCTGCTATTCTGTGAGTGTCGCGGGCACAAGTTGAACCCCAGATAGCGAAGCGAACAAAATGTGTTCTGGACTTGCGCTGGGTGGTGGCTGGTGCTAGAATTGATAAACGGCGACAAGAAATAGAGGAATGGCAGTGCTCCGGCGCAGGCCACTGCGTTGGTGAGTAGACGCCGTCCGGAAGTTCTTTCGAGTTCCCAAGGTTTTACTGAGCGAGAGTTGTTTGCTCGCCGTAAGGCGAGCGTGATGGCTTGCGCGCTCAGAACGGCTTTCGAGGCCGGTGGCGGTTCAGGTTTTCGCAAGGATCCCTGGGCTTGTCACGCAGATGTTTGAAAATCTGGTTGGACGCAACGGTAATGCATGTCAGAAGCTGAGTTTGAGCGAGGCGACAAGTAGACTCTAAAAGATCAAACGAGAGTTTGATCCCGGCTCAGAATCAACGCTGGCGGCGCGCCTAACACATGCAAGTCGCACGAGAAAGCGGGGGCAACTTCGTGAGTAAAGTGGCGGACGGGTGAGTAACACGTGGGTCATTTACCTCTTGGCGGGGAATAACCCTGGGAAACCGGGGCTAATACCGCATAAGCCCGAAAGGGGAAAGCAGTAATGCACCGAGAGAGAAGCCCGCGGCCGATTAGCTAGTTGGTGGGGTAACGGCTCACCAAGGCAATGATCGGTAGCCGGCCTGAGAGGGCACACGGCCACACTGGCACTGAAACACGGGCCAGACTCCTACGGGAGGCAGCAGTGGGGAATCTTGCACAATGGGGGAAACCCTGATGCAGCGACGCCGCGT
>JBDKSR010000400.1:0-1636 GCA_039680545.1 Bryobacteraceae bacterium
TGCGTTTCGACGGGACGAAGATGCACTTGCGTGGTGACTCGAATACCGGCGAGGTGCGCTGGACGCTGGCTTTCGCCGGACACGGCGGGCCGACCTATCGCGATAAGTACTCGAAATTCTCCTACTCGACCCACTTCCCGTGGTGCATCGTGCCCCCTGGTAAGGAGTGCGCGCTGGATGCGTTGTTGGTGTTTCGCGACCCGAAAACTGGAGCGGCAGTGGGACCTACCGGCTTTGTCTCGGGCAAGCTGAATGCCAATGGGTACGAGCGCGAGTGGTGGTCCGTGTTCAACGGCTCTCGCATTCATGTGCGCTCGGTTGTTGAGATGCGCGATGAGTTCGAGATTCACAGGCATGAGGTTCAGGCTCCTGCCGGTGTAGAGATCCTCGAAGGCTCGTATGCGCTGGGACTGCCGGACGGAAAGACGTTTGATTCAACGCAATTCCCGCAAGGCTTGTATGCCCGAGTTCGAGACGGGGCGGCCGTGGCGAGTATCGGCACGAAAGGGTGGACTGCGGCAGCCGCGCACACAGAGGAAGGAACAAACATCGTCTTCTCTCGGTCGGTTGCGGCGGTGTTAACGGCTATTGCCGGCCAAGGTGTCACCGCACTCGAAGCCTTCTTTTACGCCAGTACCAAGCCGCTCCCACCGGAAGACCTTCGCCGCCGCGTCGAGCGTCTTGCCGGTGAACCTCAATAAAAGGCGCGAATGCTGCCGGCCCCGTCCTGATCATTGCCTATAATGAGTGACGACGGGGGAACGACGATGCGCGCACTCATAATAGCTACGCTGATATGCGCCAGTACACTGGCCGCTGCCGACATTCAAACATTCAATGATGATGGCGGCTGGTGCTGGTTCCAAGATGAACGCGTAGTGGTGGACGGGAGCAAACTCCTCATCGCCTCCGTCGCGGCAGGTACGCACGATCCATCGCGACAAGGTGACATCGAAGTCGTGAGTTACGACATGAAGTCGGATAGACTCACTCGCTTTGAACTCCACGACAGGCTGCTCCTGAAGTTTCGCGGCCGAACCGCGCAGGACGACCACAACGCTCCGGCGCTACTGGTGCGACCGGACGGACGTTACCTGGCGGTTTACGCCAATCATGGCCGCGACAACCAGATTCTCTATCGCGTGTCCACACGTCCCCACGATGCTACGGCTTGGGATCCCGAGCAGACTTTGGTGCCGAACGAGGCTTCGCGGGTCACCTACTCGAACTTGCACTTTTTGTCCCGCGAGAACAATGGCGCTGGCCGTATCTACAATTTCTTCCGTGGCTATAACGCCTCGAACAAGCCTTCGTATGCGTGGTCCGATGATCAAGGGGCCAATTGGAAAGTCGGCGGCGTATATCTGGACGTTCTGGCGAACACGCCACCGGGCGATCCCGGCAAGACGCAGTATCGGCCGTACGTGAAGTACGCCTCGGACGGGCGCGACACGATCCACATGTTTTACAGCGAGAGCACGCCCTATAGCTACGACACCAGCGTCTATCATATGTACTATCGCAAGGGCACCCTCCACAAGAGCGAGGGCACGCCGATTCGCTCACTTACACCCGGACTGCGCCATCCGAACGAAGGCACTCTGATTTATCGCGGCGACAGTCGAAACGTTGCCTG
>JBDKSR010000401.1:0-2359 GCA_039680545.1 Bryobacteraceae bacterium
CCACTCCTGCCGGAAATCCGGATGGCCAGACCAGATGGCGGCGATCATCGCCAAATCGTTGACACGGTCCGCCTCCGAAGCCCTGTCGACGGAACCGAGATTGTCTTCCCAGTTGCCTTTGATCAGATCCAGTGTCCACCGCAATGCCGCGCACTGTCGCAGCACGCGCGCCGGATCATGGCGGGCGACATGGATGGTTTGCGCATCCTCCGACATGCCGAGCTTGCCGCCCGGAGGAGCTGCCTGTCCCTCACCGAACACATACATGCCGTCGTCGCGGATTTTTCGAACGCGCCACGATGGGCCCTCGGCATCGAGATCCGCAGCCTCGCGGGCGATCCCTTCATCCTCGGCCAAGCGCGCTTCGATAAAGTCGGATATGGACCCGATGTCGGTAGCATTACTCAACGGCTGAATCCTCTCGCGATTCGGTCAGTGGCCCGACGGTCTCCACACCTCGGGCCACACCCAATTTTACCAGGTCACAACACATTTCACGCATCACCATCGCCGACCAACACGGCCCGGATCTCGCGCAGATGCTTCCACACCAACTGCTGACGCAACCCATCATGCGCGCTCTCATCCCGCAACCACACGTCGATCAACTCGACCGCCCGCGCCGATCTCGCGCTCTCGTTGTGCAGTTGCGTCCACATCAGCCGCCGCTCCTCGAGCTCCCAAATCTCCCGGCCCGTGCTTCGCCACGACCACACAGCCAGGATCGCCAGCCCGACAGCTCCGATGACGCTCACGACTATCTCCACGGCAGGCTCCAGTACAGGCAGTTGTTGGCGAACTCGTACACTGCCCGCAGCATCCGCCGCCACCTGCCCGCGTCCGGCGGGAGCGGCGGGTGATACCCGAACGGACCGGTCACACCATGCGGTTCGCGGTAGGGTTTCATGCGGCACCCGTTTCATGTCGCGCGCCGCGTTTCCGCGAGTCGCGGTTGTTGTAGACGTCCGGCATCATGAGCCGCTCGATCTCGCGGAGTTCGCGTCGCCGCTCTTCGATGGTCTGCGCGAGGGTGAGTGATTCTGCGGCCTTGCGTCGGATCTGGATTTCACGTTCACGAGCCTGCTGCGCTTCGCGTTTGCGCAACTCGATGAGCGCGGCTCGCTTGCGTGCCACCTCGCCCCGCTGGCGCTCGATTTCTCGGCGTTGCTGGTCGACCCGCGCCCGCTTGGCCGCCTCCCGGATCTCGTTGATCCGCTGGGCGAGTTTAGATTCTTCCTCGGCGCGATGCGCGGCGATACGCTCCGCGTCGGCCTTGGCCGCCGCTAGGCGCGCCGTTTCCTCGGCGATCCTGGAAGCTTTTGCCTCAGCATTCGCTAGCGCTTTCTGCAGCTTTCGATATCTGCGTTCAAGCCGGGCCGTCGAGGCTTCGACCTCAACCTCATACCGATCGTCGATCGGATCGGATTTCTGCTCTAGAACAAATGATGGGATCCGGTGCCTCGATCGAGGCGGCTTCTTAGACATCGTCTGCCGACTCCACATCAGACGTGAGGGAATCCTGCATTTTGGCGATTAGGTCCGATTTCCGATAGCGCTCGTCGCCGCGTGCACGGCGAGTTTTTATCTTCCTTGATGTCAGCCGCCTATGTTTCCGATTATCCCAATAGTCGGCATCATCCGGATGATTGGCCGCCGTCTTCTGCATAACTTCGGATACATACCGACCGGCCCGCTCGCCCCCAACAAGCTTGTGGAACCATTGATCGAAATTTACCGACAAGATCGCCGCATTCGGGTTAGCGTCGTGGATCCCTATCAGGATGTCTCGCAGTGAGTCCGCTGCCATCGTTCGAAACTCCTCGAATCGCTCCTGTTCGGAAATGAGCTTCGAGTTGACTTCATCAATATCGGCGGCAGCGAGGGAGGCCCCCTCCCGCAGCGCACGGCTGTACAGGTTGCGCTCACTTTCTTGCAGCTTCAGTCTTGCTACGTCGAGTTCCATGCTTAATGCATCACGTTCAGCGATCGTCTGCTGCAGCAGTTCGTTGTCAAGGTTCGCAAGTCGGTTCGCAGCCTTGGCCGCATATTTGCCTCGTGTCATCGGTCAGTCCTCCTCCTCGGGCTCAAGCGTGATCGTGATCCGCGGGTTCTCGCGGTCCAGGCGGATCTCCTGCGTCACCGACAACACGAACCGGCTGGAGTCGTCGACCAGGACACCGCAGGACACCAGAGCGTCCAGGGCGGCCTTACACCACGGGCCCAGACAGTCCGGGTCGCGCCGGCGAGCGTTCGGCGCCCACCACGTCACCGTCACCCGCACCGGGCCTGGGAGGGGTTGGAGCTTGGCTTGTCTCGCCATCCACGCCACGTCGGATGCGGTGCGGGACTTCGCCATCCG
>JBDKSR010000402.1:0-4062 GCA_039680545.1 Bryobacteraceae bacterium
GGCCTCGTGCAGTTCGCCGAGAAATACAGCGAGGCACGATTTCGAGGACAGAGCTTTTACGAATACTACGTCGCCGAGCGCATCACGGGCTTCATGAGCCACTGGATGACGTTCGGCGGCCAGCTCATGATCGTGCTGTTGCTCATCGCGGCCTTCGTGATGTTTGCGGCACGAGGGAGGCGTAAGCTGTTCTGGCTTGCCGCGCTCTGCGCCGTGCCGATCACCGCTGCCCTGGTGTTGGGTTTCACGCGGAGCATCTGGCTGGCGACCGGGGCTGCCGGCTTGTATCTCATATGGCACTGGCGGAAGATCGCGCTGCTCGCGGTGCCGGTGGTGCTGGCCGCGGGCATCTGGCTGGCTCCGCAGGCGGTGAAAAGCCGGGTAGTCTCGATGTTCCAGCCGCGCCGGGAGGTGGACTCCAATCAGCATCGCATCGTCTGCTGGCGCACGGGCTGGGTGATGATTAAAGCACACCCATGGTTCGGGCTCGGTCCGGAACAAGTGAAGTACCAGTTCGACAAGTACGTTCCACCGGATGTTCCGCGCCCGCTGCCGGATGGCTGGTACGGACATCTACACAACATTTATATCCATTACGCGGCGGAACGGGGCGTGCCAACGATGCTGGCGCTGGTGTGGCTGCTGGTCAAGATCCTGTTCGATTTTCTGTGTGCGTTGCGGCGGCTGCCTCGCGGGCCGGATGACGCAAGATTCATCCTTCACGGCGCGGTCGCGGTCGTCATCGCGATCCTGGTGAGCGGCGTGTTCGAACTGAACCTCGGGGACAGCGAGGTGCTCACGATGTTCCTGGCAGTGGTGGGAGCTGGTTACGTCGCCCGCGATCACGTGAAGACTCCGGCGTAAGCCTTTCGCTCGGCGGGGGTCACTGGACTCCGGTTTTTCCGCTGTGATAGCCTTGCTCAACAGAAAGGTACCGTGATGCCCCAGCCATTCATCAATCGACGTAATTTTCTGGCCACCTGCGCGGGTTGCGCCGCTTCGGCGACGTGTTCGGCGCTTGCGGGACAGACCTCCTCGCCCCTCGTCTCTCTGCCGTCCATCCCGACCGAGAAGACGAAACTGCGTCTCGTGTTCACACACATCCCGCCGGAGAAGGCGACCTGGCCGTACCAGGGCTACGACTACGAGGGACGGAAGAAAGCACTGACGGCGCAGCTACAGAAAGCCTGCCCGAACGTGGAGTTCCTTCCGGCTACGGCGGTCAATGCCGATGAGGCCAAGAAGATTCTGGAGAACGATGCCGAGGTGGATGGCTATGTCGTCTATATCGTCGGCATCTGGAGCAGAGCGCCGAAGACCATATACGATTCCGGACGCCCAACGTTGCTGGTGGATGACCTGTATGCCGGTTCGGGCGAGTACCTGATCGATATCTCCGACGCAAAACGGCGCGGTCTCAAAGTGGCGGGGATCTCCTCCTCCCGGTTCTCAGATGTGGTCGAAGGCATCAAGGCATTCGAGGTGATGAAGAAGCTGCGCTGCTCGCTGATCCTCGATGTGACCAACGGCAACCTGGGCGCGAGAGGCACGGCTGTTGAAGAACTCTTCGGGACGAAGGTCAAGAAGATCACAGGCGAGGAGATCAGTGCGGCGTACCAGAAGGCGGACCGCGCCGAAGCTCGCAAGTACGCGTTCCGCTGGACCAAAGAAGCGCTGAAGGTGGTGGAGCCGTCGCCGGAGGAGATCCGGAAGTCGGCCGGGATGTACATCGCCATGCGCAACCTGATGGCGGAGAACAAGTCAACGGCGCTGACGATCAACTGCCTGAACCTGTTCTATGCGGGACTTTTGCCCGCGTATCCCTGCCTGGGGCTGTTTCAACTCAACAATGATGGGTTGGTGGGGGCGTGCGAGGCCGACCTGGAATCGACCATCACGATGCTCCTGATGACGTACCTGACTGGAAGGCCGGGATACATCTCCGATCCCGTGGTCGACACGTCGAAGAACCAGATCATTTACGCGCACTGCGTTGCGCCGAACAAGGTGTTTGGGCCGAAGGGGCCGGCTAATCCGTACGAGATACGCAGCCACTCCGAAGACCGGAAGGGCGCGGCGGTGCGGTCGCTGATGCCGTTGAACCAGGCCGTGACGACGCTCAAATATCACCCGATCCGTAAGGAAGTCATTATCCATACGGCGCAGACGGTGGCCAACATCGACGAGGACAAGGCCTGCCGGACCAAACTCGCCGCCACGGTGAAGGACATGAACAAGATACAGTCCCAATGGGATCAGCACGGCTGGCATCGCGTCACCGTGTACGGCAACTACAGGCGGCAGGTGGATACGATCAGCGCGTTGCTGGGCTTCTCGGTGGTCGACGAGGGCTGAGGCCCGTCACAGCCGGAGCAGGCCGGCGTGATTCCGGAGCGGTGAAGCTACGCCTATGCAGGAATTCTCCGCTGTTCCTCAGGCCGAAGTAGAGGACACGCTGGCGGAACTCCGCGGCAAGTTCGCCGTGGCGCTCGATCTCGGAGGCACGAAACTCGCTGCCGCGTTGATCGACGTCAACGGGAGAATTCTGCACAAGCGAAAGCAGCCTACCGAGCGGAAGGACGCCGGCCGCAGCATACGCCAGCTTGCCGCCGCCGCCCGGCAGGTCGTCGATGAGGCAGGCTGTCCGTGGGAAGCTATTGCTGCGGCAGGGCTCGACGTTCCAGGGATTTATTTCGCCGAGACCGGCGAAGTATGGGCTCCAAACCTGCCGGGTTGGGATCGCATTCCACTGCGCGATATGTTGCGGGGCGAACTGCCTGTGCCTGTTGTGATAGACAGCGACCGCGCCGCATACGTCCTTGGCGAACAGTGGCTGGGAGCGGCCCGCGGACTCTCGGATGTCGTGTTTTTGGCGGTTGGTACAGGCATCGGAGCCGGAATCCTGAGCGGCGGACGGCTCATCCGCGGAACTGGGGACATCGCCGGGTCGGTCGGATGGTTCGCGCTCGATCCGGAGTGGAAGGACATCTATGGGCGGAAAGGCTGCATGGAGTCGGAAGCAGCCGGACCCGCACTCGCCCGGCGTCTGGGCGCGCCGTCGGCGGAAAAGGTCGTTTTGGCCGCGCGAAAAGGCGACAAGGCGGCGGCCGAGGCCGTGAGCGCGACCGCATCGTTTCTCGCAATGGGGATCGCCAATATCATCAGCATCCTCAACCCTCAAATGATTGTCCTCGGCGGCGGCTTAATGCGCGCCGGGGACCTCTTCCTTGAACAGATTCGCCACGAAGCGCTGAAGTGGGCCCAGCCGATCTCGGCAGGCCAGGTGAGAATTGAACTGACGGAGCTTGGCGAGGACGCGGGGCTTCTGGGGGCAGCCCGCCTGGCCCTGTTCGGCGCGCCGTAGGCGGCCAATTTAGGAGAGGATCATGTCCGCTCAAAAGTACTACGACGAAATCACCGGAGTTCTTGCTTCGATCCAATCGTCACAGATGGAGAATATCAGGAAGGCCGCTGACGCCATGGCGGCCTCGATCGCTTCGGGGAAGCGAGTGTACCTGTACGGCAGCGGCCATTCGGTCATTCCGGTCCAGGACATCTTCCCGCGTTACGGCGGCTATGTCGGCTTCTTCCCGCTTTACGACCCGCGGTTGATGTGGTCGAACGTGGTGGGGCCGGGCGGCGCCCGCGAGTTGCTCTGGCTGGAACGAAAAGAGGGTTACGCCCCGGTGTTTCTGCAGAGCTACCCTCTGTGGAAGGGCGACTGCATTATCGTGTACTCGCACGGCGGGCTGAACGCGGCGCCGGTCGAAGTGGCGCTGGAGGCGAAAGCCAAGGGGCTGACCGTGATATCGGTGTCGTCCCACGCCAACGCCCGCATCGCGAAGGCGACGCATTCCTCGGGAAAGAAGCTGTCCGATATTGCCGATATTGCCATCGACAACTGCGTTCCGCCGGAAGATTCGCTCGTCGATGTCGGCTGGAAAGAGAAGGTCGGCGCCGGCTCCACGATGGCTGTGGTCTTCATTTCGATGGCGCTCGTCAGCGAGACGGCGGCGCGCCTGGCCGCCAAGGGGGTCCATCCCGAGACCTTTGTCTCTCCGA
>JBDKSR010000403.1:0-6617 GCA_039680545.1 Bryobacteraceae bacterium
CTTTGAGTAGTCACATCGTACAACCATGGCAGGATCGATGTAGCTACCGGCGCCGGGCCCTCTCTGGCTACCGGGAATTCGGCCATAAACTATGTGCGTTCGAGTAACGGTAGAGTCTGTTAGGACCATACTGCCGCTGATTGTGACGGTGCCTCCAGTGCCGTCTCCCCAAATTTGCGTTCGGGCGGCATCGGTGTAAAGATTGAACAGCAGCGTATAACTTCCCGAACTCATCTGGCGGCTGGCATACGAGCTGCCTGATCCTATGTTGAGAATCAGAGTGTAATAGACTGTGTCGCCTTCCTTGCCCGTGCAGCTGACGGCAATCGCGCTGCTTGTATTCCGGAGCGTATTCGTGAGCGGTTGGTAAGCACCGAAGGCGACCGTGTCTGCCGAGACTTCACAAACCGGCTGTTTAGCGATCAGTGTGAGCGCCGAAAAGACTACCATCGGGAGCACGCACGAAAACCGGAGTCTCATAAGCAGTTTCAGCGGCACATCATTGGGCCAATTACGGGCAATGGTTCCTCGGGCGCGGGTCCCGGGATCTGTACCGTGCAACGGCCGTCTTCCCAAACGGCTGTGAGCAGAGCCGGATAGTGCATCTCTGTGACAAACACTTCTCCGCGCATGGCAACTTCATATGTATTACTACTTCCATCCAGCGAAACCGAGGCACCTTGTGGTACAGGTGTCCCGTCCAAGCGGACTAAACGGATGGTGGCTCCAACGATCGGACCGGCGGTGAATTTCATGTATACGCCACTGCGAGGATACGGAATCACAGTTCTTTCGCCAATGTCGGCAGAGGAGTCGAGGGGCACATCGTTTTCCTCGATCCGCACCACGTTACGGTCATACGGCACCAACCTTGGCACAAGTAACGTACCGAACCGGTTCGTACGTCCACTCAGATGGTTGTTCACATATACGGACACGTTCTTCTGCCCCGGCACGTGAACAACACCGAAGCTGTCATCCAGCCAGCGGGAGGTGAGAAAGCGGCCGTGCAGGAAGCTCAGGGAACTACGCTCGTAAGCGCGAAAACTAGTCTGACCACTACTTCGGCCCGCTTCGACGGTATAACCACCCTGTTCATTCTGATACGAGAAGCTCGCATCAAGGGCACTGCGATCGAAGGTGTTTGCCCTGACCCGGTAACCATAACCGGGCCCTTGCCGAAGGTTGCGTTGCACTTCGTATGAAGCTTGCCTTGACGAGCCTCCGTAGTTTCCTGAGGCGACAGCCGTGGTCGAGCCACCAAGGGGAATGACCAAACTCATGCTTGCCGAGTACTGCCCGTTACCCAAGAGCGAAAAGCTGCCGCTGCCGCTCAGAGTCGCCCGTCCTATACGGACGCTGAAGGACGCGAGCGGTCCCCGCGTACTTGCGCTGGTTCGCCCGTCGCGTTGAATATATCCTCCTGCCACTGAGAACCTCGACCCGAACGACCGTCCAATATTCGCCTGTATCACTTGCCCGTACGGACGGTCTGTCTCACTTAGCCCTAACTGGCGAAAACCGTCTGACGAACCTTGATAACTAGTATCGAACCGCCACACCCGTGACGGCCGGCTGAAGCTCCCGTAGAAGAGAACACCCGAACGCCCATTGCCGCGGCCGCCAGCAATACCTCCGGTCAGTATTCCAACACCCTTGACCCCTCCAGCAACCCCTCCCCCAACCGTCTGGTTCTCTAGACCGGCTTCACCTCTTCCCTCAATGGTCAGGTTCTCTGTCAGTCCATACCGGTGCGTGCCCTCAGCAAAAAAGGAACGATAGCCAAAGCTCTTGATTCCCATGTTCACCCTTGGCATACCTGCCTCATATGTATACTCACCGGTACCCTTACGGAGCAGTTGGCTCGAATAGATGTACTGCTGAGACACAATCTGTTGGCGGCCAAGAGCATCCGTCACCACCATCTGCAAATCACCCTGGCCCGAAATGACCGGGATATTGGAAATTGAGAACGGCCCGGTGTTTATCGCTTGGCTGATTGTCTTCTGATTGTTCACATAGACGTCAACGACGGAAGGCTGCACAGCAAGGCCCGTAAGGCTCGGTAACGAATAAGGCAGGAAGTCAGGTTGAGTTGAGAATTTGCTGGCAAATCTCACACCGGCGAAATACATCTGTCGTGCCCAAGCATTGCCAGCGCTAGTCGCGTCGCCAATCGTCAGACTCGCTCTGCGCCTGGGGATGTCTCGTGTGATCTGGGTGTCCTGACGGATGATGGAGGCGCCCTGTGTGAGGTCGGAACTACTCACACGCGTAGTCAATACGCCAAGCCTGCTGAAGAAGCCGCCTTCCACCTGTCCTGAGACGGTTCCCGCGGATGTGTTCCGTGAAAACTGAAACTCATGGTTAAGAAACACACCCGGCTCTAAACTCTCCGGCACAGCCCCGGAGTTGTTGTGTGCATCAAACCGCGAGTCCACAAGCGCATCTCCTGGAACCTGTATATCCAGAACCTGGCCCTCGGCATCAAACCGGCCAACCGCACCAGGAATTGCCGAGAGCGGATAGTACTCACGGCCTTCCCTTTTCAAGGGTGTGCCGGGCGGCATACGGACCCGGGCTGCGCGGAGCACATCAGCCGGCACGTAGTAGCAGTCAGTAGTGTCCCGAAGTACGAGAACGAACTCTGCCGCGACACTTCCGTTCACTCGCACCTCGACCAAGGATTCGATCACGGTTGCCTGATCGACACTCGCAATCATCCTGCCTTGCAGCCATCCTGCAAATATCATGATTGCGGTTCCTAGCCAGATCACCGCCTTGAACGTGTGCTGCTTCGCTCGCCCCGGCGACATTCTCACGGCAGCATTCAGATGGAGGACGTCAAGGATCAAGCAGACTCATCAGAACTGCGACGGAGGCACTACAACCTCGATGTTCCCTCGTGTAGCTCTGGCTTTCACCACCAACCGTGATTTCGAACCCAGTGCCGGATTTCGTAGATCGAACTCCCGGCGCCCCCCCGGTAGTACGTAGGTGAGACCGTCCTTAATCGCAAAGGCCGCGGAAGCATCACCCAGAAAGAACATCAGCTTTCCCATCTGTTCATGCACGCTGCCTCGATTCTCAACGGAAACGGTTGCCTTGCCTGGTTCGGAACACCGATACTCCCATCTGAGATCATGCGCGCCTCCGCCTGAGGGTGTCACGAAGACGGGAAGAGAGACACGCAGTACTGTACCAAGAACATTGCCTGCTGTCTTCTTAGCGGGAGGCAACTCCTGGAGAACCAATCTGTAGCTGATCTCCTGAGTCGACGGCGTCGGATGCCGCAGTCCTAATCGAAGGATCTGCGTGCCGCCGGCTGCTACTGTGAAAATTGGGGGGTTCACCAGAATGTCGTTCGTTTCGGAATACTCATCGCCGGCATCCCGTGCCGTCCATCGCAAAATCTGTGTCTGTATCCTCTCTGAGATGAGGCTCAGGTTAGCAACCGAAACACTGCAGTGAGGCCGCCGGGCAGACAACTCGACGATAACCGGCGTTACTCGAAACGTGCCGGCCCACGCGTGAAGTCCGCCCGCCAGTAGTGTGGCAAACGCGATATTGACAAATCTAGCCACAGCAGAAATGCTCGTCAGAAGTCGATTGACACAGTCACCGTGTCCACGTAACTACCGATCGGCATGGCCTGCCCCGCAACGATGCGGCCATAGACCTTCTGACTCGTAATCTCCGTCCCATCTCCGGTCACAGCTACGCCCGTGGCTGTTGTATTGCCCCACACAGTAGTGCGGCTCGCATCGGAGTAGAGATCGTATCGAAGGTAGTAACCCGTCGTCGAACCAGCCATTTGACGTAGTGGGCTTGCGTCTGTTGAACCACCGCCCTGATAAAGCCCTTGATCCATACGGATAACGCCGTTCGTTCCCATAGTGCACGCATAGGTGACCGTGGCCGAAGCATCAACAGCATCGCTCGTCGCGAGCCCGCCGTAGGCGCCAAAATTAAGGTCCTCGCTCGACACGGTACAGCCGGCAGCTACATTGGCAGTAACCTGAAACGTATCCGAGTCCGTGTCAGCCAAACCAGCATTCACAAGACCAAACATCAAAACACAAAGAAGCGCAAAATTGAGTTTTTTCATAGCGCAGACAGATTTTCCTTTTTTGAAAACACCCGATTAGGGAGAATGTACTAGTAATTGTTAACGGGCGGCTTTACACGGCGTTTGTGTTGTTCTTCACCCGATGATCAGGAGAGAACCTGAGGATGGCACGCTGAAGCATCCAGCCACAGGCCGCAATACGCTTCGCATAGACCGTCACTTAGCAGTATACCTGGAGCATATTGGTCTGTCAAGCTTGTCACTAAGAACAACTCGGACTATCTGTCTTCTAACAGATCCGTGATGTATCGATCTCTCTACTTAGTAAGATAGTAAGCCGAAATAGATTGTCCCTTCTGACACCCCTCCTGCCCTGTGACTCTCGCACCGAACCGTGTGATAGTAGTCCCGGCTGTACTGGTACTGTGTATTCAGGACGACCGTTTGCCCCGGAGGAAGCCGCACACCATCTACGTACCACTCGTCTGCAGCGTTCCCGCTCGTAAGTCTTATCGCCAGACGATAGGCGTCAGTCCTGTAATTTGTAAAGCCGCACACAGTAATCCGGGCATGTGAGTTCGTTTGAGCGGCCTCGGTTTTAAAACTTACGTTCAGAAAATCCGTGGCGCCAGCAAAAACAGAGGATGGTGACGAAACAAGAGAACCCGAGAGGGCATGGTAGGTCAGGGCTACATTTCCGAGAACGGTACAGCTTACCGAGATCATGCTTTGCTTCGATCCAGACCAGCAGACGTTGCCCACAACAAAAAGAACGACAACAAGAACCAGGCGCCGGTGAACCATGAGTTCCTCATCCTTTCTACTCTCTCAATTCATACTTTTCTTTATAAGAATTCAACCGCGTTGTCAACCCCAGTTGCGACAGCTATATCAGCCGTTCATCCCTATCGAACCAAACTTCTAGTACCAGACGCCTACAACTCGGCTTCGACGCCCTTCGTCGGCCTCTCGTTTCGAGCTGTCCGGCCTCGGCGTGACGGACCAAAACCACCATCAACAACTGGCGTCCATCGCGCAAGCACGGACCGCGCCCTACTGCGGCGGCCCGCATGTCGTGATAGGTATGATGAACAAGATGACGAAAACGGCTCGATTTATCGCCCTGCTGTTCGGTTTTTCCAGTGCTTTCATACTGCTTGCCGGCGACCTCAATTTCGCTGACCCCGCCCGGCAACAGCCGGTGCCAGCGGGAGCTCTGGGCTATCCGAGTCGCAATGCCGGCATGGACGTTCTGCCCGGTTTTCGCACGCCCCCTTCGGGCTACGGAGAAGTCCCTTTCTATTGGTGGCAGGGTGATCCCCTGACGAAGGAGCGCCTCTCATGGGAGCTTGACCAGCTCAAGGACCGGCACATTACTGCGCTCCAGATTAATTACGCGCACAGCGACATGGGCGGGCAGAAGTTCGGACTTACTTACCCTAGCGAGCCACCCCTGTTTTCCGAATCCTGGTGGGAACTGTTTGGCTGGTTTCTGAAAGAGGCGCGTAAGCAGGGCATGGCCGTGAGCCTCAGCGACTACACGCTCGGCTGGCCGGGGCAAGGCTGGTATTTCGACGACATCTTGAAGGAAACGCCCGAGGTTCACGGTTCTGCTCTGAAACACGTTTCGAAGGAATGCGGCGGAGGGCAGCTCTGTACGTGGGATCTCGCGGCCGACCCGATCAGTGTTGTTGGGTACCGGAAAGACGGTGCCTCGCTCGACGCCAAGTCGGCGACTGACCTGAGACAGTACACGTCTGGACGCGCGTTCCGATGGACGCCCCCAAGGGATGACTGGCATGTGATCGCGGTCTATGCTGCCGCAAAACCCGCATCAATCGACCCCATGCATCCGCTTTCGGGTCGCCAGATGATCGCCAAGTTCTTCCAGCCCTTCGAAGATCGCAACCCGGGCGAAGGTGGCCGGGGACTGAACTTTTTCTTCTCCGACGAGCTCGACTTTTGTATTCGCGGCTGGCTGTGGAACAAGTACTTCGCCGCGGAGTTCCAGAAGCGCAAGGGATATGACATCATTCCCGAACTGCCCGCGCTGTTCGAAGATGTAGGTCCGCGGACGCCCAAGGTTCGATTGGACTACTCCGACGTGATGGTGTCGCTCGAAGAGGAGAACTACTTTCGTCCTCTCTACGAGTGGCATCGAAGCCGCGGCATGATGTACGGCTGCGATCATGGCGGACGCGGGCGCGACATCACAGAATTCGGTGATTATTTCCGGACACAACGCTGGATGACCGCGCCGGGTAACGACCAGCCAAATCTGAATGCCGACGTAATCAAGAATAAGGTCGCGAGTTCAATCGCCCATCTCTATGAGCGTCCTCGCACGTGGCTCGAAGGCTATCACAGCAGCGGTTGGGGGACATCGAGTGCCGACGTCACCGATGCAACGTGGCGCAACTTCGCCATGGGTCACAACCTTCTGACGTTGCACGGCCTGTACTATTCGACACACGGCGGTTGGTGGGAATGGGCGCCTCCCTGCAATCACTTCCGGATGCCCTACTGGCAACACATGTCTGAGTTCTTG
>JBDKSR010000404.1:0-1700 GCA_039680545.1 Bryobacteraceae bacterium
GATCCAGCAGCTTGTTCATCGTTAGGTCCGTGCCCATTTCGTGGACGAAGAACAGAGCATCGATGAGTATGTCCGGCATGTGCTCATCCGGCTTCATTAGGATGGAAGTGAGCATGAGATAGTCGAAGTCGGAGATCGCGCCATCCCGCTGAGGCAAGTCAAATCCCTTCGACGCTATATAGTCCGCGTGTGGCTTCAGAAACTCCAGCAGCACCTGTGGCGAGACTGACTGCAACACCCGTGGATTCGTGAACCTTCTCAAACTGTAACTGGGCAAAACTGATCCTCCTCCTGACCGCCAACGGTCGATTATGATGCTCCACAAGCCGCCTGACCGAACATATGTTCGACACCAAGAGCGAAAGAAAGCCCCTGGATGCAGGCAGCAGGGGAGCTTGCAATGATTATATCTGACCGAACACTTGTTTGGCAATGGGTATTTTGCCCCGGCTCCAGAAATTCCCGGCAACCACCCCCAACCGCCAGTAAATATCAACTGTGGACGGGCTGGCCGAGTCCAGTTCAGTCCCAGGGCGCCTCATATCTTGACTGGAGGACAGATTGATACGAACCGTATACAAGTTCACATTCGACGACAGCGTAGCAATGGTCGACGTCGAGCGAATACTCGCATTGTCCGCGATTCCCGTGGAGTCGATCCACGGTGAGTCTGCGATGTTGGTCGACGGCAGATTTGCCGTGAATAGGAAGCGTCGCACCTGCCTGATAGACGCGGAGTCTCAGCTCGGAAATGACCTCGCGAGAGTGTTCACAGGATTCCTGAATGCCAACGCCGGTGGCAGCTTCCGAGTCGATTTCGGGGAGACCGGCGAGCGGCTCGGCGATGTGCTCGATCTGTATGGAGCATTCGCATGAACGAGCCGATGCTCACCACCTACTCATTCTGGAACGCGTTCCGCAACTGCCGGAAAGCCTGCGAGTGGAGGTATCTGAGAGAACTGGTCCCCATTGGCCGGGACCAGGCCCTCTCATTCGGGACGCTTATCCACACGTGTCTTGAGATGTGGCACGGCGGCAGCGGCCTGGACGCGGTGCTCGACTTCCTCGACAGATCACTGCCGAACCGGGCGCAGGACGAATCACAGAAGTTCGACTGGCACTTGGCCAGAGCAATGATGACCGGCTATGCCGCACGGTACGCAACTGAGGATTTCGATATCGTCGCTCTTGAGAAAACGTTCGAGGGCAAGATCATCAACCCCGCTACCGGAGCGTGTTCCCGCAGCTTGACCATGGCCGGAAAGGTCGATGGCATAGTGCGGATGCGGGCAAGTGGTGAGTACTACATCCTCGAGCACAAGACGGCCTCGCAAGTGGACGCCGACTATCTGGAACGCCTATGGACTGATCTCCAGATCACGCTGTACGCGCGCTACATTGAGCAGACGCTCGGCATCAAGATCGCTGGCGTCATCTACAACGTGCTTGTCAAAGCGAAGCTCCAGCAAGGCAAAGGCGAGACCGAAGCCGACTTCGAATCCCGCCGCGCGGATCTGCTGTCCAAATCCAAGACTGGCAAGTCTGCCGCCACGCGCAAACTGCCGGAATCGGATGAGGCATTTCAGGATCGGCTTGCGGCCAAGTACGCCGAGCCCGACATGTTCTGCCGCGAGGCGCTCTACGTCTCGCGCGACCAGTTCAATGCGATGAAGAGCGACCTCTGGGAGCTTACCCAGCAG
>JBDKSR010000405.1:0-7271 GCA_039680545.1 Bryobacteraceae bacterium
GAGGGACGGGCTCGGGCCAGGAACGATCGGTAGCTTCGAACAGCGCGACGGTGCTGACGGTTTCCTCTGCGTGGTCCGTGGAGCCCGACACCAGCAGTTACTTCGTGGTGGCGGAATCGAGTTGGCACACGGGCGCAACAACGCGAACCAGCCCAATTGCATTTGACGTACAAAACAGGACGGGCGAGATCGTACACATCTCGGGGCGATCGGCAAACGTCAATGACAAGGAGTGCTCTTACGAACTGTCGCCACTCACGCGCTGGCAGATCGGCAGCTCCGGATCTCTGTCAACGGACGCCGATGTGCCCGGTACGCCTGTGTTTGGACTTCACGAAGCGGGCCGAGGGACAGTAGAACTGCTCGGAATTGGGTTTGAGAGCCTCACCAACACGCGCACGATCACGGCCGCGACGCTCACAATCCATTACTGGAATGAACTGGCGAGCCCGTCGGCGGTGACACTTGGGGCGGCCGTTGCAGCGGAGGATTCATATATCGATCTTGCCGTGGCTGGCCCGGGGTCAGTGGGCAGTATCATTCAGTTGGAGTCCGAAATCCTGCGCGTGAGCGAGGTGTTGAACGACGCGACGCGCTACACCGTCGAACGCGGCATCCACGGGAGCACGCCGGCTGCACACGCGGCGGCGACACCCGTGTATCACCTTCAGAAGAAGGTGTTCATTGTGCCTTTCTCTCGCGACTTTTTCGGAAGCGCATACAGTGGCAATTACAGCTATCCGATCTATCTGCCGGACGTGCGAATCGCGAGCGCCGAAATGTTCGTGACGAATGTGCGCGGCGATAGCGAGACGGGAACGGCTCTATTCACGCTCACCACGGATCGTGGGCTGCGGACGCTGTCCGGTGGGCAGTTTTCGATTCAGGTCGAGGGTTACCTGGCCATTCAGTCTGACGTCGCTCCGCCGGTCGTCGTGGATGCGTCGCACTCTGTTCGTGATGTCTTCGCGGTGGTCCGTGAAGCACCGGCAGGCGGACCGATCGAACTGAGGCTGCGGCAGGACTCCAGCGCATACTGCACGCTGACTATCCCGGCGGGCAGCACTGTGTCTAGCACTGTCCATGGCTTTGAGCTTGCACCGCTCTCGTCCGGCGCGAGTATCAGTCTCGATATCCTCTCTGTCGGGCTGTCGAGCGCGGGCTGTCCCGGAAAAGACCTGACAGTGACGATCCGGCTATAGGTCCGGCGAGCGCGGCCATTTGAGACAGGCACCGCTATCGCGCTATAGTTGTGCCTTGCACCGTGGTTCTCGTCCAGCGGGTCTCTAAGATATATCCTCTGTATCGCAGTCCATCCGACCGCATCCTCGAATTACTCCCCTTCCGCCGTTCTCCGTTGCATACGGATTTCTATGCTCTTCGAGATGTCAGTTTTTCCGCTGAACGCGGAGAGTTTCTTGGCATCGTTGGGCCCAACGGATCCGGCAAGAGCACACTGCTTCAAATCCTGAGTGGTATCCTTCAGCCGACGTCGGGACGGGTCGTGACCGAGGGAAGGATCGCTGCGCTGCTTGAACTGGGTGCAGGGTTCAATCCGGAGTTCTCAGGGCGCGAGAACGTTTACATTAACGGCGAGATTCTGGGACTGTCGCGGAGCGAGATCGAGAGAGCGTTTCCAAAAATTGAAGCATTTGCCGAAATTGGCGAGTTCATCGACCGGCCAGTGAAAGAGTACTCGAGCGGCATGTATGTCAGGCTGGCGTTTGCGACGGCAATCCATGTAGATCCGGAGATTCTGGTGGTTGACGAGACACTGGCTGTGGGCGACGCGATCTTCGCCAATCGCTGCATCAAGAAGTTTGAGGAGATGAAGGATCGTGGCGTGACCGTGTTGTTTGTGTCACACGATCTGGGCCTCGTTAAGCGGCTTTCGGACCGCGCGATCTTGATGGTCCAAGGACGGATAGAGGCTGAGGGGCATCCGAGAGATGTGGTCAACCGGTACGTGGGACTGGTTCTGGAGCGGCAGCAGACGGATGCGCCAAGGGAACTGCGCGGGCCTGTCGCGAGTTATCGTCACGGCGACGGCGCCAGCCGGGTGATCGAAGCGCGGTTGTTGAACACGGAGAGAAACCCTGTGGCGTACGCGCGGTGCGGAGAGCGTCTCACGGTTCAAGTGTCGGCAGAATTTGTCCGCCCGGTTGAGGATCCGATTGTGGGCGTGCTGGTACGGAACCGGCTCGGGACGGATGTCTTCGGCACAAATACGAGATTAGAGAAGAAGCGGCTTGGCGCGTTTGTTCCGGGCGACAGACTGATAGTGGAATTCCGGTTTGATTGCCTGTTTACGCAGGGCGAATATACACTGACTGTTGCCACACAACACTGGGACGGATCCAGCCAGGACTGGCTCGACGATGTGCTCAACTTCCACGTGGCCGACGAAAGAGCGGCGGCTGGGCTGGTTAATCTGAAGACGGAAATCGAATGGCGGAAAGAATAACGCCGGCGACGAGCGGACAAGACAGACGATTCTTCGGGCACCCTCGCGGGCTTGCCACCCTGTTCATGACGGAGTTCTGGGAGCGCTTCAGCTATTACGGGATGCGCGCCATACTGATCCTCTTCATGACGGCGCCGATTGCCGGGGGCGGTCTAGGATTCGACGTCGCGAAGGCGGGGGCAATCTACGGACTCTACACGTCGATGTGCTACCTGACCAGTCTGCCGGGCGGGTGGCTCGCGGACCGGTTTCTCGGGCAGCGGCGGGCGGTTTTGTACGGCGGTTCCCTTATGTCTCTCGGGAACTTTCTGATCGCGCTGCCGAACGTCTCGATGTTCTACCCAGGGCTGGCGCTAGTGGCACTTGGTACGGGTTTGCTGAAACCGAACGTCAGCGTGATGGTTGGGCAGCTTTACGAGACCCACGATGTGAGGCGTGACGCGGGTTTTTCGATCTTCTACATGGGGATCAACCTCGGGGCGTTTGTCTCCCCACTGGCGTGCGGCTATCTCGGGCAGAGAATCGACTGGCACCTCGGTTTTGCTTTGGCAGGACTGGGGATGGTGCTCGGCTTGCTGCAGTACGCAATGGGCGGAAAGCCTCTCGGCAAGGTTGGGTTGCAGCCAGCGCCTCCGAAAGATGCTGCCGACGCTGAACTGCGGCGGCGGAAGTTGAAAGTCACCTTGATTGTCACCGCGGTTGTAGCCGGCGGGGTGGCTGTACTGCACGGGGCGGGCATCATCGACATCACGGCACAGAGTCTTTCTGCCGCGCTCGGCTGGATACTTCTGGTAGTCGTCGCGGCGTTCTTCGTGTGGGCGCTCTTCCTGGGAGACTGGACAAAGGCGGAACGGAAACGATTGGTGGTTGTCGGGGTGCTGTTCCTCGCCTCGGCATTGTTCTGGTGCATGTTCGAACAGGCTGGTTCAACACTGAACCTGTTTGCCGAGCGGAGCACTGATAAGACGATCTTTGGTTTTGCGTTCCCGGCGAGCTGGCTGCAATCGGTCAATGCGCTGTTCATTATTACGCTTGCTCCGGTGTTTGCCTGGCTTTGGATTCGGCTGGGAAGGCGTGATCCCTCAAGTCCGGCGAAGTTCGCCGTCGGTCTCGTGGCGGGCGGATTGGGTTACGCGCTGTTGGCAGTGGGTGCAATGGTGGCAGCGGGTGGTGTGATGGTGAGCCCGCTTTGGCTTACAGCGGTGTACCTGCTGCATACGATCGGTGAGTTGTGTCTGAGTCCTGTGGGATTGAGCGCAATGACCAAGCTCGCTCCCGCGAGAATCTCAAGTTTTGTGATGGGCGTGTGGTTCCTGTCGCTCTCTGTGGGGAATTACCTGGGCGGACGGCTCGCGTCACTATATGAGGCGCTGCCATTGCCACATCTGTTCGGCGCAGTGGCCGCATTCGGCATCGGCGCAGGCCTCGTACTGGCGATCTTTGTCAAGCCGACTAAGAAGCTGATGGGCGACGCGAACTAACTGGACTGACTACGATGCGACTGAGCGAGATTCAAACTGCATTGCGGGAACAAGGGCTGGATGGATGGTTGTTCTTCGATCATCACCAGCGTGACCCGCTGGCGTACCGTGTTTTGGGGCTGGCGCCGGAGGGACCAGTCACACGACGTTGGTATTACCTGATCCCAGTCGACGGCGAACCACAGAAGTTGGTGCACGCCATCGAGTCGCACGTGCTCGATGAGCTGCCTGGGGCTGGACGGGTGTACTCAAGCTGGTCGCTGCAGGCAGAGGGATTGCGGGAGATGCTCGGAGGCTGCCGGCGGATTGCCATGCAGTACTCTCCGAACTGTGCGATTCCGTATGTATCTATGGTGGATGCGGGGACGCTGGAGTTGGTTCGGGCGAACGGCGTTGAGGTCACGAGTTCCGCCGACCTGATCCAGTACTTCGAGGCACGATGGGACGCCGAGAAGCTGGCGAGTCACCTCGAAGCGGGACGGCGAATGGATGAGATACGGGGAGCTGCGTTCCGGTTCGTTGGACAAAAGTTGCGAAACGGCGAGGCGATCGGCGAGTTCGATGTGCGGCGATTCCTTCTGGAGGCGTTTGCGGCGGCAGGTCTCGAAACCGACCACGGTCCTATCGTTGCCGTGAACGAGAACGCATCAGATCCGCATTATGAACCCTCGGAACGCGTGAGCATGCAGATCCGTCCCGGGGATGTTGTGCTGATCGACATGTGGGCGAAGCTTTCGAAGCCTCGGAGCGTCTACTATGACATCACGTGGACGGGCTACTGCGGTGCGGAGCCGCCAGCCGAGGTCGAGAAGGTCTTCGAGTTGGTTCGTGAGGCGCGGGACCGCGCAGTGAAGTGCGTAGAGAGCGCGGTAGCAGCAGGCAGACCTCTCTATGGGTTTGAAGTGGATGACGCGGCTCGTGGATTCCTGCGCGAACAGGGGTACGCCGAGTGGTTTGTTCACCGCACGGGGCACTCGATCGGCGAGGATGTACACGGCGCGGGTGCCAACATGGACAATCTCGAAACGCATGACGAGCGGAGAGTCATTCCCGGAACGTGCTTTTCGGTGGAGCCTGGAATCTATCTACCCAATTTCGGGATCCGGTCTGAAGTGAATGTCTATGTAGAAGAAGGGAGAGCCTGGGTCACTGGCGAGATCCAGAAGACCTTGGTGCTAATCTGATGCACTTCAGCGCCGGAGCGGCCTGTTCGATTGCTCTCTTGTTCGCTGCTACGCTCTGCGGCAACAAAAACACGCCACCCAATGCATTTCCGCTCCCAGTGGGGGAGGGAACCGCGCTTATCGATTGGACGAGCGCTTCGACGTTCCGTTTCTGTCGCTCCTGGAAAGATTCCGAGTGCCGGTCTGGATCGTCGCATGAGGTGGATGTAACGCGCGAGGACGCTGGGGCGCGTGTGAGGTTCCGCACGCGTTACTTGACGGTCGAGATCGACAAAGCGACACTCCGGATGTCGGTGTGGGATTCGAGCGGATCGAAGCTCATAGAGGATCTTGTAGGACCAAGCAAGACTGCAGACGGATTTGTGATGGAGCGGTCGGTTGCGCCGGCCGAGCGGTTCTACGGCCTCGGCGCGCGGGACCATGCAACGGCTGACATTCGAGGCCGGGTGATCGAGGCGAGCGTGCCGTTCCTGATCTCGAGCGCAGGCTATGGCCTGTATGCCGCCGCTGAGGGCCGCTACGAATTCGATCTGGGCCACAGTCAGCCCGAACGGTATCGTGTCACCGCGGCCCGGACAGACCGGGCGGATTACTACTTCCACTATGGGCCATCATCGAAAGAGATCTTCGAAGAACATAAGGCGATCTCCGGATCGGCGGACATCCTCGACCCGCAGGACTTTCGTATTCTGAGCCAAGGCCAGATGCCGGATGGGGTGATTCCTATGCCCGTCTTGTACGAACCGTCGTGGGAAGGCCTCGGCGCAGGTGTGCGATTGATGGTCCATTCGTCACTCTCGGCAATACTGGTACCCGCGTTCGATATCACTCCCTTCCGCGGAGGTCCCCCCGCGCTGTACCGAAGAGCGCTGCAACTCGCGCAAGTAGCGCCGGTGGCGTATGCATCGCCCTCGCTTTTGGACGGAATCGACATCCCTGAAGCTGAGGCAGCAGCGGCGGCAGTTCGACGGCGCTGGACGCCTTTTTTCATCTCATACTCCGATGAGGCCAGACTGAGGGGACTGCCGATGCTTCATCCGTTGCCACTCCAATTTCCGAAAGACGCCGAGGCAGCCAAGATAGCGGACGAGTTTTTGGTGGGTGACGAAGTCCTCGTGGCTCCTGTCTATCGTGAGGATGGACGGCGGAGCGTTTACCTGCCCATGGGCATATGGACGAACTGGCGCACGAATGAGATGCTGCGCGGCCGGCAGACGATCGGGATCATGGCAGCTCCCGATGAACTGCCGATGTTCGCCAAGAACGGAACGATTGTGCCGCTCGCCCCCGCGGAAGTGTCCGGCCGGACCGAATTACACTATTTCCCAAAGATTGGGGCGGAGTTCTTCCTCTTCGAGCCGGAAGCGAACGATTACACGCAATTGCACGCCGGTCCGACGGTCGACCTATGGCGCCTGGAAATTGAGACGAAAGTCTCCCGCACGTATGAGTGGGTCGTGCACAATCTCCCCGCACCGAAGCGGGTATGGGAAGGGCAGACCGAATACAAACGTGTGCCGGCCCTCTCGAGCCTCGCCCCAGGCTACTGGTATTTCGACGTCGTGAAGTCGAACGTTCACGTCGCCGTTCGTGCAGAAACGGGGCAGACGCGAATCATCCACCTCGGCGAGAAGTAAGCAGTGCCGCTATCCTACTGAGATTTTCAGCCTGTCGCCTCGGGAGAGACGAACCAGCTTCTTGGGGCGAACGACGGCTTCTCCATCCGCGGATTCAAACGTGGCGCCGGGCGGGTGCTACTTCACATCGTCATAGGTCACTGAGGATGCCCCCGCGAACTTGTGATAGTTGCGGAAGTCGATGACGTTGCGGGAACAGACCGAGGAGCCACGGTGACACGAGAGCATCTCGGCGTGAACGGGCAAGAGATACTGCGTCGTATTCACCAGCCGGATGTAGTCATAGTCGATGGCGGATTCGAGCTTGTCGAGCGGAAAACCTTCGGGCAGGCCGCGGGCCTCAACTTCAATGCGCAGCACACGAGATGTCTTGGGGTCTATCCAAATGCTTCCCCGGTACGCCGGCTCATACGTCTGCGGTCCAACATGAACGGTCCAGTGTGAGTTTTCACGCTCCACGTCGAAGGCGTACACCTTGGTCGGAATGCCACTGGACTGTGATTCC
>JBDKSR010000406.1:0-2317 GCA_039680545.1 Bryobacteraceae bacterium
GCCTCCATTGTTATCTAATACCGTTAAAATCGACGTAGTCTTCCCCACCGTACCATCCATTATCCGGCGTCGGGCCGTTAGGGTCTGGCGTGGTCGGCTGTTCGATGGACAGGTCACAATTCATGACTGCCTTTAGCTCCACCTTTGCCTCTGAAATTCTGCGCTGGCGTCCCTCGTCTAAGGTGACAGCAGACGCTGGAATGCTGGTCGCCATCTCCTCGACTAGCAGCGCGAGGGCGGAACTGACAAGTTCCTCCGGGATCGTTCCTGCGGGTCCGAGCGCGTTGCGGTCGCAGCTTGCAACGTGCATGCGCACGCGAGCGACGACTCGAGCAATGGCTTTTTCTACCACGTCACCTGCGCCGGAATCGCGGGCACTAGCCGTGAGCGCGTGCCATTCGTGTTCGACGAATACGGTCGCGGCGTCTTTATCTGTTAGGAAAGTCCAAGCCATATGCTAGAGATTCGCCGGGGGAGCACCCGCCCCCCCGGCACCATGCACACCAACAGATGTTAGGTGATGTTGAGGCGGGAGATCGCGCCGCTATTGCTGTTCACGACCTTTTCAGCCCAACCCCACGTCGCTTCTTCGTAGTCGGAATCGTCCCCACGAACCAGACGATACTTCGGCGCAAAGCTGTTGTCGCCGTAGCCAACAAACAGTTTCAGCGCAGACGGGTCGGTCGTGCTAGGATTCGGAGAGACGGCAGCGATCAGGATAACATCGCCGAGCGTGTACGCTGGCGTTGCAGTCTGACCAATTTGGGCCGTGTTCTTGATGGCTCGGCTTTGGCGGATTTCGACTCCATAACCAAGGATGTCAGCAACCTGCTGTTCAGTCGGCGTGCTGTTGTTGGTCTTCGTCGCTCCACCGTTGATCCGCCCTTGCACGCTCGGGTGATTGCAGAACTTCCGGAAGGCGGAAGTGCCGAAGAGCACGCGAATCGGCGCGGCACCGAAGGAAGCAAGCTGAACCGCCTCAATGGCTGCTTGCACGACATCAACGGCAACCGTGCCTGTGATGGTAAGATTAAGCGCAGAGCCAGCACCAGCAGCGGACAGGGCGGCAGCAAACACCCGATCCGTCCGGCCTTGCATCAGCGAAAAGGTCGTGTGGCGGGCGTTGTCTTCCAGCTTCATCAGCAGGTCGGTGTCAGTGATACGCGGACCAACATAGAACGGCTCCGACGTGACCTTGTGCTGGTCAAGTTGGGTAGTCACCTTGGTTCCGCCGTAGGTCACAATCGCGCCGACGGGGTCGTTGATATTTGTCAGGCTGTTCGGGATCGTGATAGCGTCCCCCTTGTTGAATACCTGATATTGGAATTCGCTAGCGACCGGAATGCCAGCGCCCGTGAGGAACGTGGCATCAAGGAGAGCTTGAGCGTTAGCGGCGTCGGACATGTAGCCGACCGCATAGTTTTTAAGCGCTTGCGTGGAAGCGACAGTTTGAAGGCGAGTTGCCATTGTGTGTTGTCCTTTCGGTTAGTGTTAGTAAGGGTGGAACAGCACGGCATCACCGTTGGCGGAAGTCTCAGCGGTGACGCCGATCTTGTCGCCCGTGGTGAACGCCGCAGCCACGCCAGCAGTAGCGGAGGCTTGCAGTTCAACTCCTGGGTTGATTGCGGTGGCGACCTTCACGCGCAGCATGGGCTTGAAGAGTCGAACAGTTACTTGTTCACCATTGGCGGCATCGCTTTGCGCAATCCCGATCGAGCGGGTGGTGCTGGCGGTAGACCGTGCAACGGTTCGTGCGGCGGTGAAGGCATAGACAAGTTGCCCATCGGAAATTGCTCCGTTGGCAGTCATCGCGACCTCCAGTTCTCCTGGTACGTTATTAGTGGCGAGAGCCATATTCGTGTTTTGTTATGTTGTTATTCGTGTTCTGCGCGGGCGAAACGCATCGCGTCGTCCCAACTCATCGCCTTGGACGCGACAAGCTCGGATGCCTTCTTGTAGATCCGATCGCCAATCGGAGAAGATTTGTCAGACTTTTCTGCGCCTTCATCGGTGATGCGCCCACCAATTCCGGAGGACGAAGCAACGAGTTCCTTGCTTGCTTCCAGAGCGGCAGCGGAATCGGCTAGGTACTGCGAACGCCAGAGCTTCTGCACGCCTTCGGCCTTGGGTGGGACTTTGCCGGAAGCGACGAGTTCGCGGACGAAGCTGTCCGCCTCGTTAGCCTTCGCGGCTTGGAGTTCTGCCTTGGCCGCGGCGAGCGCTTCTTTCATCTTGCCAGCTTCCGCCTCCATGTCGGCCTTTTCCTTCTGCATGGCGGGCATGTCGCCCTTCATCTTTTTGTAGTCCGCGAAAGCTG
>JBDKSR010000407.1:0-3290 GCA_039680545.1 Bryobacteraceae bacterium
CGTTCTTCCCCGGGCGGAGGTGCGGCGTGAGGTCCACCGGATCGACGTCCCAATACCGTGGATCGCATGGAGCAGGGCCGCGCTGAAGGAGCTGGCCGTTGACGTACAGCATGTAGCGGCTGTTTCCGGTCACCCAGCCTTTTGCCTGTCCCTCGACACGCGCGATGTCGAACTCCTTCCTGAAGAACACAAACGTGCAGGGAAGCATGCGCCGCTCCGGGAACCAGATCCAGTGCGCTTTCCACTGAATTGGTGGTTCTGCCGGTGGGCGACTCTGCGCCGTTGCAGGAAGGGCGAAAGGAGGGGCACCCAGCATCGCTGCCGCCGAACTCGTGGCGCCAATGAACTGGCGCCGGGATGGATATGTATGAGAGTTTCTCATCGCACGTTTCCCATGAATTACACGTACAGATAGTACGCCATCTCAGCCTTTGAAGCGGTGCCGTGCTCAGGCGTGCGCGGCGCGGTGGTTCCGGACAAGCAGAAAGACGAGCGCGGTCGCGACAAGCGGCACGAGGCTTGCGACCACCAGGATCGGCTCGAACGAATAGCGGTCGGCGACCCAGCCGATCAGAAATGTGGAAATGATTGTCCCCACGCCGGCGCCTGTTCCTCCCATGCCGCTTACCGTAGCCACTGTGCGGCTCGGATAGAGATCCGTGGGCAGCGCCAGCCCCATCGTGGACCACGCCGCATACGCAAAAGTAGATATGGCAAACAGCGCAATGATGAGCGCAAATTGGGAGACGAGGACCGCCGGAATGAGCGATGTCATTCCGATACCGCAGATCAGAATGATGAACTTCCTGGCGCGGAGCACCGGCCAGCCACGGCGGATGAGGTAACTCGAGAAGCCCCCACCGAAAAAGTTTCCGCAATCGGCTGCCAGGAAGGGGATCCAGAACCCAATCAGCGTGTCTTCCAGCTTGAATCCCTTCGACACGAGATAGATTGCGAACCAATCGGTGATGAAGAACCAGACAGGATCGGTGAGGGAACGCCCCAGAATGATGCCCCAAGTCTGCTTCTTGCTAAGCAGGCTGCGCCAGGAGGCAGGTTTCTCCGTCGCACTGTCATTCTCCTCGATTGCCCGGACTTCGGTCTCCTGTTCCTCGCGCTTCGAGGCGAGAATCATTGCTCTCTCCTGCTCTCCAAGGTTCGGGTGTGTCTCCGGCGGATGATAGAAGGCGCGCCAAACCAGAACCCAAACAAAGCCGAGCAATCCCACAATGACAAATGCCGGCCGCCAGCTTCCGAACAGGTGATATAGCCAGATGACGAGGAAAGGCGCGATCGCTCCTCCGACGGATGAGCCGCTATCGAACAGTGCAACGGCCCAACCCCGCTCGGATTTCGGAAACCATTCCGCAACCGTCTTAGAGGCTCCCGGCCAGTTGGCCGACTCACCGGAGCCCAGGAGAAATCGGAATCCGCAGAAGCTCTTCAAGCCTTGGGCCATGGAAGTCAGCATCGCCATCAGCGAATACCAGGTGACTGTGATCATCAGCCCACGCCGGGACCCAAGCCAATCGAGAAATCGCCCCGATGCGGTTTGGCCAAAGGCATAGGCGATGCGGAAGCTGATGATGATCAAAGCGAAGTCGGAGTTTGTCCACCTGAACTCGTCCTTCAGGAACGGAGCCAACACCGCGAGTGTCTGGCGATCGATGTAATTGATGACGGTGGAAGCGAATAGTAATCCACCAATCCACCAGCGTAGGTGATGGATCACTCTGGGCTTGTTCGTCGGGCTGTGCACGGATGGCTGGTCTCCTGGATCGAGTATGCGACTTCGGGTCAGACGGTTCATGATATCGAATAAGCGGGCTCGCTCGC
This sequence comes from Bryobacteraceae bacterium, assembly GCA_039680545.1. Taxonomy (GTDB): domain Bacteria; phylum Acidobacteriota; class Terriglobia; order Bryobacterales; family Bryobacteraceae; genus JAEHDI01. The sequence continues at coordinate 1,837 of JBDKSR010000407.1, forward strand.
GCCATAGCCGTGTGACAAAATGAGATTTGCCTACGATGCCCAATCCGACGCGCAAGCCTCGTGTTTGTGCCGTCAGCTACCTGAACACGATTCCGCTTGTCTGGGGAATGCTGCACGGCGACCAGCAGGGTTTGTTTGATCTGGACTTCCGAATCCCCGCGCAATGCGCAGACCGGCTGGCATCCGGGGAAGCTGACATCGGAATCGCACCCGCGGTGGAGGTGCCTCGCATCAAGCTTGCGATCGTTTCACGCAACTGTATCGCGTCGGACGGGGCCGTGCGGAGCATCCTGCTGGTTTCGAAGACGCCTCTCGATCAGGTCCGTGTGCTGGCAGCGGACTCGAGTTCGAGAACATCGGTTGCGCTGACCCGCGTCATTTTGGCGAGAAAGTATGGTGTGACGCCTGCGATCGTACGGCACGACCCCGATACAGAAGCGATGTTGCATGTCGCCGATGCCGCCGTTATTATCGGCGACCCGGCTCTCCGGGTCGAACCGTCCCGTTTGCCTTATCTCGTGAAGGACCTTGGCGAGGAATGGAAAGCGATGACAGGACTCCCCATGGTCTTCGCCGTCTGGGCCGGACGGGAAGAATTTGCGACATCCGAAATCGCCGAGCGGTTCGAGGCGTCTTACCGGTTCGGAGCCGCAAGACTGGATGAGATCGTGGCTCAGGAGTCAGCGCCACGCGGGCTGGACAAAGCTCTTGCATACGATTACCTCGCCCGGCTGATGCGGTTTGAACTGGGGCCGCGCGAGATGCAGGGCCTCGAATTGTTTCTGAAGTACGCCAGCGAGCTGCCTGCTGCTGACAAGGCCGGCAAGGTTTCGCTTTGATGACCCACAAGGAAGCCGTCGACTTACTGCGGGATCCTGATCTCATCGGGATCGGTATGGCAGCCGACGCCGTTCGCCGGCGCCTCCACCCCGAGGGCGTGGTCACGTATATCATCGACCGCAACATCAATTACACGAACTTCTGCACGGAGTACTGCACCTTTTGCGCCTTCTACCGGCCCGTTGGACACCACGAGGGATATGTCCTTTCCATTGAGGAGATCCTTCAGAAGATCCAGGAGACGATTGACCTCGGCGGCACGGGCGTCCTGATGCAAGGCGGGTTGCATCCGGAACTGAAGATCGAGTGGTACGAGAACATGCTGCGGTCGATCCGGCAGTGTTTCCAGATTCATCTGCACTGTTTCTCGGCTCCGGAAATTGCGAATATTGCGAAGGTAAGCGAACTCCCGCTTCGCGACACGATCTTGCGCCTGCGGGACGCTGGGCTTGATTCGATTCCGGGTGGAGGCGCGGAGATTCTCGATGACGGCGTGCGGCAGCGCATCAGCCGGCTGAAATGCACGACGCAGGAGTGGGTTGACGTGCACCGGACTGCGCACTCGATCGGCATGCTTACCACCGCCACGATGATGTTCGGATGCGGGGAGACTC
>JBDKSR010000408.1:0-9228 GCA_039680545.1 Bryobacteraceae bacterium
GATCACTCAGTGAGATGCTCCCCCGAGTCAAGGAGCGATTCGACCGGGGTGACAATACCTCGCTGCTGATCTTTGAAGACCAAACCGGGCGGCAGGTGGATTTCGATCTCCGCGGCACGGTGGAGGACGCCATTGCGCGCGCCGTGCCGCCACAACCACGCACGGGTCCGGGCCGCCCGAGACTTGGTGTCGTTTCACGCGAGGTTTCCCTGCTGCCGCGCCACTGGGAGTGGCTCGAACAACAGCCGCACGGAGCCTCGGCGACACTCCGGAGACTTGTCGATCAGGCAAGGAAACATGAACCCGGCGAGCAGGCCGCACGCCTCGCCATGGCGGCCGCGGACCGATTCATGTCAGTGATGGCGGGCAACCTCCCCGCATACGAGGAGGCCAGCCGTGCCCTCTACGCCGCCGACCGCGAACGATTTGAACGTCTGATCCAGGAATGGCCGCGCGACATCAGGAGCCACACTCTTCGCCTGGCCGAAAACGCGTTCCGGCCAGACGAGGGCACATCCCGTTAGATCTTCACGGACGGGATGCGAGTTTGGTGCGTTCGACCACCTGATCGACTTTTTCGATGATCGTCTCTTCGACGGCGGTCGAGAATGCCCCGCCAGCTCCACCGCGAGCTTCGTAGCCACCCTCAAGGGCGACGCGCTTTGACGGGACATATCCGAACATCATTTCGTTCGAATATCCGGCGACCCAGGTGTCGTCGTATCCATAGAGGCTCTTGAGACGGAGCGAATAATCGACGACCACTTCACCCGCCAGGACGATGAGCTTCAGCCCGCTGCCGAAGTAGCACACCTGGATCGGGTACGGATACCGCTCGGGGAGTTTCTTCCCCTCGTCAAGCGACTTGATCAGTTTCTCGACCTGCGACCGGCGATTTTCCTCGGTGGTCTTTAGTCTCTCTTGCAGCAGTTGGCGCGAAGGTAAGGGCTCAAAGGGGATATCCACGTACTCAAGCGCGGTGCTGAGCGGCCCCTTGACGGTGTTCATCTTGCCGCGCAAAACAGCGTCCACGGCGAAGGCGAGGACTCTCCCGTACATCTGGCACAGCTCCATGGATTGTGCGATCAGCTTGGGATCGTTGGAGTGGAAGCGCGGCAGCGGATTCGAGTCGGCCCCGCACCCCTGCATGAACATAGCGACGGCGCCGGGGTACATCTTCTCGAGCGCAGTCTGCGCGTAGCCCGGGTAGTCGGCGTTGATCTTGTAAGTTTCGAGCGTCGTGGCGTGGCACGCATACCCAAATAGGATTGCCTTGAGGTCTCCATTCGGAGCTCGCACGGCCAGCACGGGAACGTCCTGATCCACCGGTCCGGGGAACTGACGCGTGTTCGGCCTGCTGCGGCGGCGATTGACCGCGAATCCCGCGAGGCCCTGGTCGAACTGCAGCACTGCCGGCGAAAGGTTCTCGATAGAACGGCCGACGACGTCCACAACTTTATCCAGGAGTCCCTTTGTATAGTCAACGACGACCTTTTGCTCAGCCGGTGAGCGTTTCGAGCCACGGGGCTGCTCCTCAAGGCTGAGGGACGGCCCGCCGTGGGTATGCGAAGAGTTCAGGACCAGATGGTCGCGCTCAATCCCATACTTCTTCTGGCAACGCTCTGCAATGATGTCGGCGAGGTTCTTCCCGAATCCGATCAAGTCGCTCGTGACGATCACGAGAGGCTTGCTGCTGCCGTCCTGTATGGCCAATGCTTTGACATACAGGTCGGTGTCAACTCCGTCGGACGGACCCTTGCTACGGGCGGCAAAGCCAACCTGCCAAATTGGACCCTGCGGGGTGACTTTGACCGCAGCCACGCCGGCTTTCCATGTGCTTTGCTCCTGCGCGGTGGCTGTCCCGGCAAAGAGAAGAACAGCGGCGGGAAGAATCGCGCCGAAAGCCATACGGCTGAAGACTTTGAAGACAGACTGAGCCTGTCTTTCGAAAAGTGAATGAACGGACATCAGGTTACTCCTTGGATGACGAAGGCTGGACAACAAATGCACTCGTGCCCATGTTCGGGCAGGGTACAACGGGTGTCAAGGCAGTCCGGCTACGTTCGTTACGTACTGAAACCAACGGCGAATGAGGAACTTCCGGGGGTTATTTGACGAGGAGAGGCAGCGGCGCGCCGGAATGGGCGGAAATCGCCAAGCGTTTGTTCCGCAAGCGGCTCGAATTCGCAGCCCTCACCGGCGATACGGCACTGACAGCCGCACCGCCGATCAGGTCAACACGGGTCAGCGTTACCCGTGTCATTAATTCACGCTCTACGACAGAATCTTGTACAGGTTCTGGCAGGCGATCTTACAGTCCTCCAGGGTGTCTCTACCGCCCTGGCCCGCGGTATCCTGCTCGATCACGAAGTACTTCAGCCCGGCCTGCTTCGCCTGCGCAAATACGGCCTTGTAATCGATGTCGCCTTCTCCCATCGTCACAATCTGGCTGGCGCGCGCCCTGTCGCTGGGTTTCAGTTTCGGATCGGCATGCTTGTACTTGGCATCTTTGACATGCCATAGCTCGAAGCGTCCGGGACTCTTCTTGAACATCTCGAGAGCGTCCTGGCCGCCCATGTACGCCCACCCGATGTCGAGCTGCAGCGTCACCAGCTTGGGGTCCGTGTACTTCAGAAAGATGTCATATTCCGTGGTTTTGCCGTCATCCAATGGGTCGAACTCACCGGCGTGATTGTGAATGTGATACTTCATGCCGAACTTCTTCAGGATCGCGCCGTACTTGTTCATCTGCTCGCAAGAACGCTTGACGGATTCGATGGTTTTGGGCTCGCGCTTCGCCGGTGCACTGCCGACAGGGGGTTTGGGAGCGCTTATCGAGCTGTACTTGATTCCCATGAGAGCCTGGCCCTCGAGTTGCTCCTCGAGATCCGGCCCATCGGTTGCACCCGAGTGCGTGCTGTACATCTTGAGGCCGTACTTTTTGAGGAGTTGCTTGTACTTGGCCGGTTCCATGTTGTGGTTGTATGGATCCGCCGGCTCGACCTCTTTGTAGCCCATCGCGGCCAGCTTCGCGAGTGTCGGCTCGTATCCCTCTGGGGTGAGGAGCTTTCGCACCGTATAGAGCTCGATTCCGATCTGGTTCTTCCATTTCGGCGCAATACCGGCAAAGAGATCGCTTGCGCGGCCCGACAAGGCGATTGCTCCGGCCAGGGCCGGGATCTGTTTCAGAAAAGTGCGGCGATCCGCGCCAACGTACTGATTGATGCTCATTTGTTGTATCTCCTCTTCGATCTTGACCCCACGCTGGCTACAGTTTGATCTGCCAGCCTTTGCGGAACGTGGGCTTCACCCACTGATTGACTTCCTTGTTGTTCTTAAATTCGCCTTTCGCGTTGTCCCAGAACAGCTTACCCTCAGCGTGAATTGCGGCGGAACCGAGAATGAGCCATTCCGTGTACGGTCCGGCGATGCTGAAATTGGAGCAGGCAGGCGCGCCCCCCTTACATGCCCGGACGAAATCCCGAAGATGCGCTTCGTGGTTCGAGCCGGTGCTCGCGCCGGGGGACCGGGTCAGGTAAGGCGCAGGCAGCTTGTACTCGGCCCAGTGCTTGCCGGGGAGCAGTCCCACGTCTTCGCCGCGTCCGCTCGTTCCGAGATACCCTTTCGACCCGACAAAGATGCAGTTATAGCCGTGCCGGACAGGCTTGACCGGGGCCGCGCCACCCGAGCCGGGGACGAATCCGCCTTGGCCGCGCTGTGGACCGACTTGCGGACCCTGGCCGGGGATCTTACACGCTTCTTCCACGGTCATGCCCGGCGGTGTGTACACGTCGCCACGGAATCCTTGATGCCAGTAGACGCTGACCGGAGGCATGCCCGGACGTGGACCGAAATCGTAACGAATTGACATCATATCGGGGAACGTGAAGGGCGGCAGCGCGTCCTTTTTCACGCACTCGACACTGATCAGATACTTCGGATCGAGCTGCAGCGCCCAGTTGGCGGGGCCGAGGATATGGATGCCCCAGTCGCCGATCAGGCTGCTGCCGAAATCGTAGAATCCACGCCAATTGAAAGGCAGGTAGAACTGGCCATGCCGAATGGCGGACTTTTGCGTGCGGGAACGCTCGTCGACAAACGCGTGGTATTCGTCATCTCCCGCCGTGAACGGGCGCGCCGCCGCGCCACCGAGCCAGAGATCCCAGTCGAGCGTTTTCGGAACAGGCGTGGGCGCGGGAACCTTCGTCATGCCCTGCGGCCAACTCGGGCGGCCGCTCCAGGCGTGGACTTCGCGCACCTCGCCGATCTCACCCGACCAGAAGATCTCGGCAGCCACACGCGTCGCGTCGTGCGAGTATCCCTGGTTTCCCATCTGCGTTGCGACGTTGTACCTGGCAGCCGCATGCGTTAGAAGCCGCGCCTCCCAGGCGGTCCGGGTGAGTGGTTTCTCACAGTACACATGCTTGCCGGCTTGCATGCAATGCAGCGCCGCCGTGGCGTGCATGTGATCGGGCGGGCCGACGATCAGCGCGTCGATCTCTTTGCCCTGCTTGTCGAGCATCTGCCGGTAATCCGTGTAGCGGGTGGCCGTGGGATAGCGCCTTGCCGACCCGGCTCCCCGGTCCCAGTCCACGTCCGCCAAAGCCACGACGTTCTCAATGCCGGCCTGCGCAATCTGCAGGTCCGCGCCAGGCTGGCCGCCTGCACCGATCGCGGCAAGGTTCAACTTCTCGTTGGGCGACTTGTAACCCGCGGCTTTTAACGACGGAACGCTTCCGAAACCGCCGCGCGGCAGGGCGCCCGCCAGCAGAGTCCCATAAAAGAAATAGCGTCTCGGGAACCTGTTGTCTGTCACTCGTGATCCTCCTCGGGCCGGAACTCCAGCCGGAAGGAGTTAGGATATCGCAGATACCGCGCGCGGACGGAATTGACGCCGGAACGGATTCGGGACGATCTGGTTGCCAGCCGTTCTGTTTCAATGCGTGAAAAGCCGCGAGTTGTACCCGAGACTTACGACAAAACCGCTCTTACCGTCAGCGGGATGATTGACCGGTCTACGATACCCGGCGCTGAGATTGAACGAGTACGGGAGATGGGCGCGGAACCCGATGGTGACATCGACGGGCGTCTCGGGTCCAGCTGTCGTATTGGGCGTGTGATCGCCCACAAAGACCTCCGCTGTTGACTCGGCGATCAATTGGAGCCGGGCAGTGCGAGGCAACACCAACCCAAAGCCCAGCGGCACAACGCTGGCAAGCCGGAACACACTTGCGTGAGCGGGTTGGGAGATGTGCCGGTAGCAGGCATTCCAATAGAGTTCGGCCGCGTCTCCGATGCTTCTGCTCACGATTCCATCAAAACCGAACTGCAGGTCCGCCGTCCCAACAGGATGAGTCAGGAGGAACGCGACGGCTTTATGGACCGGCACGTCAACATAAGGGCGCACGGCGAAGCCGAACGGTGCGCCATTCGTTTCCGAGAGGATCTTAACCTTTACCCCCGACGAAAAGGAACCGGCAGCGCCTGCGGACCGGACCAGGCCGACAAAGGGAAGCAGGTTGTAATAGCCTGCAGCGCCGGTCAGGGAGCCATCCGGGCCGGCAGGTGAACGCAGTTGGGGGGCGAGGCTGCTGTCCGGCATCAACTCGGAAGCGAGGGGCGACGAACCGGGCGTCTTGTCGCCGAAATAGCCGAGTGCCTGCTGTCCGAAGCTCAGTTGGTCCGGCCGTCCGGCGAGGACGTGACGATGGGCATCGAAACTCAAGCTGAATTCGATTCGCTTTGTGACACCCACCGCGCCACCGAATCCAAACGTGCTGACGGTCAGATCGCCGGGGTTGCGACGGGAGCGGTCGTACCAGGTGGCGAGCGAAATTTGACCGGGTGGGAGGACTTCGGTCGTGAACACTCTCCACAGGCCAGTGCTTCCGTAGACACCGGCAACAGGGAGAAAAACGGGGGAGGGCGGGGGATTGTCAGACGCTCCCGATACGGTCGAAGGCCAAAGCGCGAGAGCGATAAGGAGACTCGCCGTCTTCAAGACACACGGGCACGGCAACACCTTCAAGTATCCTGCAAGATTTCCGCGCCCGCCTGGCACAACGAGATCGCCGCCATGTGGCGCTTCACCCGCAACAACGGCATCACCGAGGGCTTCCACAACAAAATGGAACTCATTTCCAGACAAGCTTATGGTTTTAGAAACTTCGAAAACTATCGTATGCGCGTTAAGGTATTATGTTCGTGAATCAGTCTGGGATCCGGGGTCTCCCCCGTAATTGGCGTAGAGCCGTAACTTACTCGTTTGAAGGGGATTAAATGGTGGACGTGGGGGGATTCGAACCCCCGACCCCGGCGTTGCGAACGCCGTGCTCTCCCAACTGAGCTACACGCCCACAGGGTTGGTTAACCCTATCAATATAACATGGCCGGACCGGCACGCTAGAATGGCTGCTGATGAAGGAAATCAGCCTCCGGGACCAGCTTGGAAAGATGGAAAAGGACTGGGACCGGCGAGCCCGTGAGAACGCCCATTTTTACGTGGCCAGCTCCCGCACGAAGTGGACCGAGCAGGAGTTCTATGAATCCGGACGCCGGGCCATCGACCAGGAGATTCTCACCGACATGGACAACATCTGCCAGGGGAAAGACCCCAGACAGATGCGCGTCCTGGAGATCGGCTGTGGCGCCGGCCGCACGACGCAGGCGTTCGCCGGGATCTTCGGCGAAGTCCACGCCATCGACGTGAGCAGCCAAATGGTCAAGAAGGCCCGCCGGGCTCTTCGCGGATGCCCCAATGCGCACGTCTATAAGAACAACGGCCTCGACCTTTCCGTGGTCCCGGATGTTCCGTTCGACTTCGCTTTCTCGTATCTTGTCTTCCAGCACATACCAAACAGGGAGATCATCGAAAGCTACATACGGGAAGTCCACAGGCTGCTGCGGCCGGGTGCGCTTTTTAAGTTTCAGGTGCAGGGTGATCTCAAGCTGACGTCCACCCCGGACGATACTTGGGTCGGTGCGGCGATCTCGGAGGAAGAGGCCGTCGAGATGGGCGTACGGAACGGCTTTGAACCGCGCCATTTGCACGGCGCCGGCCAGCAATACTTCTGGCTGTGGTATTTCAAGAGGGAGATCGTTTAGCCGCGGGCGCCTTCAAGCTTGCGCCGGGCGGCTGACTTTGGAGCGGCGCTGGGCCCAATACTTCTTCATCCGCTCGGAGACCTTGCGGCGCTCCTCCTGACTCATCCCTTTACGACCCCGGCGCTTTCGAAACCCGTCCAAGTTCAGATCGACGTTCGTCGCCTTCACCTCGAGCAATTCTTCAAGCGACGCGATCGCTTCCTCGAGCCGCTTCTTTTCCTCGTACAGCTCACGGATGGCTTTGTACAGGTCCATGTGCCCTTCTCGAGCGAAAGTCGCGTGTTCAACGCAGATATCGTATACCAACGCTAGCACCGAATCCAGCCCGAGCGGGAAGCGTCAGCGCACGAGAAACGGCCAACTCGTGGTGAAGTGCAGTCCGTACTTCTGCATCGCGAAGTAGATTACGCCGGCCACGATGAGCAACAGGACCAGGAGCACAAGCGCGATCTTACCCCACGGGAACCTGCGGTGTTCACGGTGCATCACGAGCAAGTAGCTTGCAAAAATGCCCACGAAATAGAGCAGGCACATCGGCACCGAGAAGATCATCAGGTTGAAGACGTCGGGGGTCGGCGTAATGATGGCAGCCAGAACCACGATGAGAAGAATCGCGTACCTCGTGTTCCGAAGCAGGAAACTGGGGTTCACAATTCGCAGCAGAGTCAGGAAGAACAGCAGGACGGGCAGTTCAAAGACCAGTCCGATACCGAGGGTAACGTTGACGAACAGGTCGAAGTACTCGGTCAGTGAGACGACCGGCTTCACGTTGATGTCCCGCCCGATGCTTAGGAGGAACTCCAGGCCGAAGCGGAATGCCACGAAGTACGCAAAGAGACCGCCAAGTATGAACAGCCCTGCCGTGCAGATGACGAATGGGCCGGCCCAACGCCGTTCCCGTTTGTAGAGACCTGGGGCGATGAACGCCCAGACCTGGTATAGGACCCACGGCGAGCCAACGAACAGAGCCGCGAGCATCGGAACCTTCACCCAGATCGTAGTGAAGGCGTCCATGGGGGTGATCTGCGCCAGGTTTGGGTCAGCGCCGATGCGCTTCAGTGCATCGACAGCGGGGGCGCTGACGATCAACCAGAGCTGATTGGCGAAGACCAGGCAGAGGACGAAGGCTACGCCGACACCCGCGAGGCTGAGCAGGAGGCGAAGCCGGAGTTCCTCCAGATGTTCCATGAAGGACATCCGGAGCATTCCGTCCTCGTCTTCACCGTCGTCGTCCTTCTTCGAATCCGGGCCCGAGGGCACGTCGCTTCCATTACCTCCGGATGCCACAGGAGGTACGGATTCCTCAGGGGGAACCACGGCATCCGAAGCGTCGCTATCATTCGACGTGTCGTTATACGGCGACGAGTCCTCGTGGTAGGGATCCCCGGTCTCATCACCGGAGGACTCCGCTACCGGAGGAGCAGCTTGGTCTGCGGCGTTCGACGATACGTCACCGCCTGCGGACGAGTCCGTACTCTCGGGAGGCGCGCCTCCCGTCCGTTCTTCGTCAATCCCCATGGACTCTAAAGGTTACCCTACGTCGTGACTGCTTTGGTATCGGGCGTGGAAGAACCCTCTGCCGGTACATCCGGACCCGGTTCCTCCAACGTGCCGCCAGCGTCGGCGGCAACCGTTTCCGTCTGGGAAGGGGTTTCCCCCGTCTCGGCGGAAACTGCAGTCTCACCGGAGTCGATGTCGACGCCGGCCGTTGATTCAGCGCCCTCAGTTGCGGATGCGCTTACAGTGGACGAGTTTGTTGCGGTGGAATCGTAAGAAGACGAACCGTAGTTGTCTTCGTAACTGCTATAAGAAGTATCGTAATTGTAGCTGCTGATCTCACTTTGATAACTGTTCGTGATATCACGCAGTGATTCGCCTTCCCGCTCCAGGGCATTCATTTCGCGATTGAACGTCGCCTTCAGATCGTTCGAAGCGCGGCGGAATTCGGTGATGGCCTTGCCCACCGTCTTGCCCAACTCCGGAAGCTTTCGCGGCCCGAAGATGAGCAGGGCGAGGACAAAGATAAATACCGTTTCCTGCCAGCCCAGCGGACCCATCCATCTTCCTCCCTTTCTGGAGAATCTTTCGTACTCATCATAGCATCGCGCCAGCAGGGGCCGCACA
>JBDKSR010000409.1:0-1894 GCA_039680545.1 Bryobacteraceae bacterium
CCGGAAGGAGCCGCGTGCATGTTGGCTACCGGCACGATCACGACACCGCTGCCGGGTGCTGTCATGAGTGCGAATAGAAGGAGGATCCCCATGTTTGCGCCACCACCTATCGAAGTTCTGCTTACATATTAACCTTCGATAGTGGGAATACCCCACCCATTTTTAGTATTGACCGGGGATCCGTTTCAAGCTTTATTAGAGCGAGACGGCGACTGACCCGGCTTTCTCCTTTTGAGGCTTACCGGCCAGTGCAGCCGTGGTCAAACGCCGTCACCGCAATATTAGATCAAACAGGCGGAAAGTAGTGCGTTCACTTTCTCTTTTTCGAGACGGGAGCGCGCGCGAGCATCCGATCCAGGACTGTGAACAGTTCCTTTCCTTCGAAAATGCCCTTGTTCGTAGCGGAGTATCCATAGTCGTCCTGAATTGTTCCCTGTGCATCAATGATGAACACGTGCGGAACGTTTACGGACGGGTTCTGGGGAGTGATCTTCATATACACCGCCGATACCTGGCCGCAATCGAACAAGATCGGCGTCGTGATCTTGTTCGCCGAGATATAAGCGTTCACTGTCTTCAGGTTATCGGGCGGATTCACGATCGCAAGCGTTGCGATTCGGTCTCCGTATTTCTTCTTCAAGTCCTCCAGAAGAAGCGAAAACACGCGGCAGTGAGGGCAGTTCGTCTGCATGACCTCGAGAACCAGGATTTTGCCGCGGTAGTCCATCGGGTCGTGATACTTAGCCTCGCGGTCGGGGAGGGCAAAGCCGGGCGCGCGACGGCCGGAGAGTTCTCCGCCCGCCTGTAACATTCCGGAAAAGAGCCCGGTGAGTGCGGCTACCAGGATTAATTTGCGCATGAGTTCAACCTTTCATCAGACGCTGCAACGAATCAGTGTATGGCGGCCGCGCCACCCCGCGCTCGGTGATGATTGCCGTCACGTACCGGTTGGGTGTCACGTCAAAAGCAGGGTTCTCGACGCGGATGCCCTCGGGAGCTACCGGCACGCCGAACACGTGCGTTACTTCGTTCGGAGGCCGCTGCTCGATCGGGATCTCGTCTCCACTGGAGAGCGTCAGATCAAGCGTTGAGACCGGCGCGGCAACATAGAACGGCACGTTGTTCTCTTTCGCGAGAACCGCCAATGAATACGTCCCGATCTTGTTCGCCACATCACCGTTCGAAGCAATCCGGTCCGCGCCGACGACGACGCAGCCGATCCGTCCCGATTTGAGAAAGTGGCCGGCCATGTTGTCGGTGATGACCGTAGTGGGGATGCCGTCCTGCTGCAACTCCCACGCCGTGAGCCTCGCTCCCTGCAGGAACGGCCGTGTCTCATCGGCGAAAACGTCGATCTTCTTACCGGCACTCACTGCCGCCCGGATCACGCCGAGCGCCGTGCCGTAACCCGCTGTCGCCAGAGCGCCGGCATTGCAATGGGTCAGCACCGTCTTGCCGTCCGGCACAAGCGGAGCACCGTTCCGGCCCATCGCCTCGTTGATGGCGATGTCGTCCAGCCGGATCTGCTTTGCTTCCTCGACCAGCCGGGCGCGAATCTCATCCAGAGGCCGGGTGCGCAGGCTGCTGTAGAGCCGCTTCATACGGTCAATTGCCCAGAAGAGGTTCACGGCTGTCGGCCGGGTGCGGGTGAGCGTGTCACAGATCTTCTCGAAATCGGCGTCGAGATTGCCCGCGTCCGCATGAAGCACTCCGATAGCCACGCCCATTGCCGCAGCCACGCCGATCGCGGGTGCTCCGCGAATCACCATGGAACGGATGGCTTCGGCGACCTCGTTATAGTCGCGGCACGTCACGAAAACTTGTTCTTTCGGCAGGCGGGTCTGGTCAATCATGACGACCCCACCGCCGGTCCAGACAATCGTCTCAATCATTG
>JBDKSR010000410.1:0-2854 GCA_039680545.1 Bryobacteraceae bacterium
AGCGTGATGCGCGGTTCGCTTGCGATTTTGTCGTACAGCAGCAGATCGAACATCGCAAAGCTGCGATGCGGATTGCGCACGCTGTCCTCGACTCTGAGCTCATCGATGATCCCACTTTCCCGTGCACCCGGGCGCTTGCCGGAGCACGACGCGCCACTGATGTGCATGCGGACTTCCGAAGATGCGTTTCCGCCCAATACGCTGCGGTCCTGAACGAGCACCACGGTCGCGCCGCAACGCGCGGCAGCAAGAGCCGCACAGACTCCCGCCATGCCTCCGCCGACGACGCAGAGATCCGCCGTTAGCTTAGTTGGCATGCCGTCCTCCCAGAACCTTATCGTGAAACGCCAGTGCGCGCGGCAGCAGTTCGGCCACCACGGAGAAAATGTGGGCGCCGGGGACCGTCTCAAACTCGTGCCGAATGTCTAGTTCCTTGAGCCTCTCGTGAAACGCTACGTTCATGCGGTAGTCGAATGCATCCCGGCCCGTAGCGAACCAAAGTTGCTTTCCGCGCAACATGGCGGCGTCGTGCATCGGATTCCGCGATGGCCACTCTTCAGCAGGGCCGAATACCGCGGGCACCGTGTGGTTGTCGCGTTCGGAATATTCCGGGTTAGGGAAGTCGAGCAGGCCGATTATCCCAGTCCAGGATGCAAAGGCGCGTGGATACCGTTCCATCAGACGTATGGACCCGTACGCTCCCATGCTCCACCCGCCACAACCGCGGCGCGATGGCGGAATCCCGAACGCGTTCGAAACCAGCTCAGTCAACTCAATGACGTGCTCCGGGTAGCCCGGTGCAATCCACCACGACGAACCTCCCTCAGGCATCAGGATGATGGAGCGGCTTCGAGCGAGTGTCATCTTCGTCGATAGTTGTTCGACCAAAGTGCGATAATTCCGGCCGCTACCATGCAGCAGAACCACCAGTGCTGGCTTACTCGAGGCGGACGACGGCAGTACGAGCGTGTACGATGTCTCCCTCCCCAATGCCGCCGACCGGTGCACGCACTCTAAAACACGCTCTTCTCGCACCTTACATGCGTTTTCGAGTTGCGGTGGCAGGCTTTGACCTGTCATTTTGGAGAGGAAAGGAAATGCGAGGATTGTGCAAACAATCAACGCTCGGATTTGAGTGTTTCCTTCCATTGCATTATCGATAACGCTAACGGTAGACTATTACAGGGGTGGACCGCATGTCAATTGCCTCCAGTGGTAGCGCAGCGGCGCGGGGAACAGCATTCAGCCCCGTCCGCACCGGATCCGTTCGTGCGCAAGTACTCCAGGCTCTCCGCGATTTACTGTTTTCCGGCCAACTCAAACCCGGCGACGCACTGCGCGAAGCGCATCTTGCGCGCGACTTCGGTGTGAGCCAAGCCACGGTGCGAGAGGCCCTTATCCAACTGGAACACTTTGGCCTTGTGGTGCGCACACCCAATAAGGAGACCATTGTTACCCGCCTTGGCCAGCAGGAGATCGCCGAGCGCGGCCAACTGCGCGCCGTGCTCGAAGGCATGGCCGGTGTGCAGGCGAGCCAGCGCCTCACGGAGGACGATTTCGCGTTGCTCGAGGAGAAACTCCGCGAACTTGAAGACGCAAGGGCGGCCGAAAACTACTTTGGTTTCTCGGCGGCAGACCTGGCCTTTCATCGCACCATCTGGGAACTGTCCGGCAACAAGACCTTGTACCGCACGTTGGAGCAACTGACCGTGCCTCTGTTCGCCTTCCTCAGCATTCAGCGCAGCCGCCAGTTCCGTGACATCACGCCCCGGCCACATCAACCCATCCTCGATGCCCTCCGTTCGCGCGACGAAGCGTCGATAAAGGCCGCATTCGAAGATCACATCGCCGGCAGCTACATGCGGTTCGCCGAGCCCTAGATCCGTCTTGACCCAGATCAGCCCGGCTTGACACTCTTCAGGTACCTCAATATACTTATCGTTATCGATAACGACATCGTTACGCTGACGTAATCTTAGAGTTTAATTGGAGGTCCACATGGATCTGCGTTTCAGAGTTGTTCTCGCATTGATGTTCGCCTCTGTTTGGGTGGCTCACTCCCAAACTCCCACCGGTGAAATTCGAGGGCGCGTGGTAGATGCATCCTCCGCCGTAGTCGCCGGTGCGAAGGTAGAAGTCACAAATCTCGAAACCAACGTCGCTGTACCCACCACGACAAATCACGAAGGCAATTTTCTAGTGCGCAACCTCAACCCGGGCAATTTTCGGTTGACGGTGACGCGCGATGGATTCAAAAAGTACTCTCGCCAGCCGTTGCAAGTCCGTGTCGGCGACGTGCTGAACCTGGAAGTGAAACTCGAACTGGGCGCGGTCTCGGACACCATCAACGTAACGGCGGAGACGCCGCTGCTCGAGACGGCCAATGCGACCGTCGGGCAGGTGGTGGACAACCGCCGCATTCAAGATCTGCCGACTCCGGGCAACAGCGCCATCTACCAACTTCAGTTCGTGCCCGGCGCCTCCACCACAACCGCCGTTACCAACCTGTGGCCGCCGGACGCGCTGGGAAGTGGCGGCTCGACTTCGATCGGCGGCGGGCGCAAGGGAGCCAACGAATTTGCCATCGACGGCACGCCGATGATGACGCGCGGCAGTGGCTTCACACTGAACCCACCCCAGGAAATGGTGCAGGAAGTCCGCGTGACGACAGCCGGATATGACGCGTCGCTCGGGCGCTTTCTCGGCGGGCACGTGAACATGGTCATCAAGAGCGGCACCAACGCTCTGCACGGTAGCTTTGTCTTCCAAAATCTCAGCCGCGGCATGATTGCCAAGGACCTGTTTACGAGCAACGCCATTAACGATCCCAAGACGGGCCCCGTGACCTCCGAGA
>JBDKSR010000411.1:0-5912 GCA_039680545.1 Bryobacteraceae bacterium
GCCAGCCCCGTGATCACGCAGACGCTGAACCATCAGCCGCTGACGCCCGCGCCACACAAGATTCAGGGTCTCGGCGCGGGATTCATTCCCGACACGCTCGACTTGAAACTGGTGGACCGCGTCGAGACGGTCACAAACGAAGAGTCCATCGAGATGGCGCGCCGCCTGTCCCGCGAGGAAGGTATCCTCTCCGGAATTTCGTGCGGAGCCGCAGTTGCCGCCGCCGTCAAACTTGCCAAGGACCCCGAGTTCAAGGGTAAGACGATCGTCACCATCCTCCCGGATTCGGGCGAGCGCTATCTGAGCACGGTCCTGTTCGACGGTATGTTCGCCGAGTAAGCGAAGTTAGGCCAGAAAATCGGCGGCGTCGCGGAACGGCGTCGCCGAATCGCTGAAATCGGGCCGGTAGTAACTCGCCGCCCCGGCGTCGAGAGGTTGTATCCACCCGTTCTCGAAGCCGAAAAAGTCGAGCCATTCCAGCACTTTCTCATACTCACGAGCCCGGATCCTGCGATTGAGCAACGGGAAGTGCGCGTCGTCCACACGATTGGCCGGAAAGTACTGCGACATGACGCTGAGGGTGACGTTCGGCGATAGCGCGTCCCGGATCCATTGCAGCGTGTCGTGCAGGCCGGCAAGATCGTTTGGAAGCACCAGGAGCCGTATGACGAGTCCCCGCTGGAGCAGTCCATCCTCGTTGTATACAGTCTGGTCGCCGACCTGCCGGTACATTTCCGCCACGGCTTGCCGGGAGTGCTCGACATACCCCGAAATCCGGGAGTACTCCTTGGCGGTTGCGTCGTCCGAGTACTTCAAATCGGGCAAATAGATGTCAAAAATGCCCTCTAAAAGTCGCAAAACGTGCACATTTTCGTACGAATTTGTGTTGTAAATCAGCGGTAGCTGCATCCCCTGACGGGCGGCAAGCGCGATCGAATGGACGATTTGCGGCACGAAGTGACTGGGCGATACAAACCCGAGGTTGTGGCAGCCAGTCGCCTGAAGTTGGAGAAGAATTTCGGCGAGCCGCTCCGGCGTGACCTCGCCCCGGCGAGATTCCGGGCGTAAGTCCTGACTTATCTGCCAGTTCTGGCAGTACACGCAACGCAGGTTGCAGTGTCCGAAAAACACATTCCCGGACCCTTTCGCCTGGCCTTTGGGGAGATGGCTGCCGCTCAGCGCCGGTTCCTCACCGAAATGCGGAGCCCACGACGAGACGATCGGAAGATGACCAGCAGCGCAGACCTTGGTTTCGCCTTCTAGCCGGTTGACACGGCAGTCCCAGGGGCAGATTTCGCAACGGGCGAGCATCGCGTTGAGCGCTTCAGCGCGCCGGTCGAGTTCGCCGCTCGCAGCTAGGGCCAGATAGGACGGCCGAAACATCTGGATTGCACCTAACTTGTAGTCTAGCAACAAAAAAAGGCGGCACGCGAGACAGTCTGGCCCACGAACGCCGCCATAAAAATGGGGTCATTATCAGAGACGATGAAAATATACCCGTGGATACAGGTCCGTGTCTTTTACTCTTGACCGGCATTCAAAAACCGGTTATATTAAGGCGAAGAAAAAGCAAAGGAACGCTATGCCGTCCACCTCCCCACGATTTGGACCGTCCGGCTGGGAATTTCCACACTGGCTCGGCACAATCTACCCGAAACGTCCCCCGAGAGGCTTCCATCCCCTCTCGCACCTGTCACAGATCTTCAACACGGTCGAGATTCGAAGCACGTTCTTCCGGCCGGTTCGGCCCGAGGTGGCCCGCCTTTGGCTTGCCAAAGTGAGCCGCAACCCGAACTTCACATTTACGGCGCTACTCGACCGGCGTTTCACCTATGAACGCAGGCTGGACCCCGGCGAGGCCGCACAATTCAAGGACGGGCTGAGACCGTTGCTGCAGGCTCGAAGGTTCGGCTGCCTGGTCATGCAGTTCCCCTGGGCGTTTCGCTTTACGGAAGAGAACCGCGAGTATCTGATCCAGCTTCGCCGCGCGTTCCACGAGTTTCCAATGGCAGTGGAAATGCGCCACAAAAGCTGGCTCGCGGACGAGGCATTGGGTACGCTCATCGACTACCGGCTCGGTTTTGTCAACATCGATCAGCCCGCCTACGCGAGTGCGATGCCACCAGCGTCGATCGTCACTTCCCCGGTCGCGTACGTGCGTTTGCACGGTCAGGACCCAAAGCACTGGGAACGTGAGTTCGGAGGAATGTCGTCAGTTCCCAATCAGATGGCCCCAGGAAACGATTACCTCTACACGGCGGCCGAACTCGAAGCGTGGAGGCGCCGGATCGAGCACGTAGCGGCGCATGCAGAAACAACTTACGTCGTGACGGCGAACGATGCAGGCGGCAAGTCTGTCCTGAACGCACTTCAGCTTGCACGTTCGTACGCCGCTGCCGCCAACCGCATTGAGATGCCGGAGCGAGCGGTCGCGTAAGAGAAATCATCTTTCATCGCTCCAGTCCAATATGGGCTATCCTCACAGTTTTGGGCATATTCGGCCCGTATTGATTGGGGGAATGAACAGAGATGAGATTTCTGGTGGTGGGCGCGCATCCTGACGACTGCGAGTATCGCTTCGCCGGCACGACCATCAAGCTCGCCGCACAGGGACACGCGGTGAAGTACCTCTCCGTGACCAACGGAGATGCGGGCCACCACGTCGATGGAGGAGCTTCGCTGGTCGCGCGGCGCAAGAAAGAGGCAGAGGAAGGGGCCCGGCGTGCCGGGGCGGTGGCGTGCGAGACGCTCGACAACCAGGATGGCGAGTATGAGCCGACGCTTGCAAATCGCCGCGAGATCATACGCCAGATACGGGAGTGGAAGGCCGACGTCGTGCTCACGCACCGGCCTTACGACTATCATCCCGATCACCGCTACACGGCAATGCTGGTTCAGGACTCAGCGTTCATGGTGACGGTGCCGAACATCTGCCCGGTGACGCCGGCCCTGCGTCAGAATCCAATCTTTCTTTACCTCGAAGACAATTCGCAGAAGCCCATGCCATTCCGGCCCGACATCGTCGTGGATATCACCGATACATGGGAGAAGAAAGTCGAGACCATGGACGCCCACACATCGCAGTTCTATGAATGGCTGCCGTGGCTCGAAGACAAGCTGGATGAAGTACCACCGGACCCGATCGAACGGAAGAAGTGGCTCAGCCTCTACCTGCAAAGGGTGCTCGTCAACGACTTCCACGAGATGGTGGAGTCGCGCTACGGCAAGGAACGCGCGAGCGAAGCGAAGTTCGTCGAAGGGTTCGAGGTCTGTGAGTACGGGCGCCAGCCATCACCCGAGGAACTCGACCGAATTTTCCCACGATAGAGGGCGTGACGCCGCCGTGCGGCGCGAGTTATGATCCTTACTGCTGTAAGAACCTAACGAACGGGGCCGTCATGAAGATACAGCTCCGACTTATCGCACTGCTGACAGCCGCTTTTCTGTTGCCAGCCCTGGCACAGGACCCCATTGAACTCCCGAAACCGCAGATGGATGGCGGACGGCCTCTCATGCAAGTCCTGCGCGATCGAAAGACCGTTCGAGACTTCTCCCCTGAGGCTCTCCCGCCCCAAGTGCTGTCCAATCTGCTTTGGGCAGCGTTCGGTATCAACCGGCCCGACTCCGGACGCAGGACCGCACCCTCGGCGCGTAACTTCCAAGAAACGGATATCTATGTGGCCCTCGCGACCGGAACATACCTCTACGACGCCAAGGCGAATAAACTCCAGCCGGTGATTGCTGCCGACATACGCAAGGCAACCGGGAATCAGCCCTTTGTGGGCATCGCCCCCGTCGAACTGATCTACGTGGCGGATTACGCACGGATGGGCAATGCGAGCGAAGCCGACAAGACGACCTATTCGCACGCCGACACCGGATTCATCGGTCAGAATGTGTATCTGTTCTGCGCTTCGGAGGGTCTGGCCGCGGTGGTGCGCGGCGGGCTCGACAGACAAGCCATCTCCACTACGTTGAAACTGCGCCCCGAGCAGCACGTCACGCTCGTGCACACAGTCGGGTATCCGAAGAAGTAGCGGGCTGCCAATCCGGAAACAGCAGCACCGCTACCAGAGGTGATAATACCCGTCGCGGCGCGTCACCTCGACGGGTGTATCGAAGAGGCGCGAGAGCAGATCATCTCGCAACACCTCCTCTTTAGGCCCGTCGGCGAACACCTTTCCGCGCTTCAGCAGAACGACCCGGCGTATTTCGGGGATGACGTCCGCGAGGTTGTGCGTCACCGTGACGATGGTCGTGCCGCGCGCGGCGAGAGCGCGCAGTGTGTCGTTCAGTTCGTGCCGCGCACGAACGTCGAGGCTGTTCGTTGGCTCATCGAGGACAAGCGCCTTCGGATGCTCCACCAGCGCCCTGCCGACAAGTGCGCGCTGCACTTCGCCGGCCGACATTTGATGTATGCTCCGCTCCGCAAGATGCGCGATGCCGAGCAGGCCGAGCAGCTCGTCCGCCCTCGCTTCCATCGCGGGCGTGACGTGGTGATTCGGCCAGATACCGACGCTGCTGAAGAAGCCCGAGAGAATCATCTCCCGGCCTGGAATGTCCCACGTGCATTCTTCGAGCAAGTCGTTCGACACGATTCCAAGCATCGAACGCAGCGCAAAGAGTTCCCACACCTCTTCGCCCAGGATGCGCACCGACGCATCCGGAGTAAGAGCCGGGTAGCACTCGCGAGTCATCGTCTTGATGAGCGTTGATTTGCCCGAGCCGTTCGGGCCAAGCACCGCCACATGCTCGCCAAGCGGGATCGAGAGAGAAAAATCCTGCAGCGCGGGCCGCAGGCCGCGATTCACTGTTATGTTCCGGAACTCGATGAGCGGCGGAGCGGGATTCTTCCCGCTCACTTCGCCGGCTCCACGGAGAAGCGATAGACCGTGGTTGTACGGTACTCAGCACCCGGCTTCAGGACGACAGATGGAAACGCGGATTGATTCGGCGAGTCCGGGAAATGTTGGGTCTCAAGGCAGAAGCCGAAGCGGTGAGCGTACGCCTTGCCACCCTTTCCGCGCAGCGTTCCATCGAGGAAGTTGCCCGTGTAGAACTGTACTCCAGGCTCGGTGGTCAACACTTCCATGACGCGGCCGGACTTTGGTTCGGTGACCTTGGCGGCAAGCGACAGGGAGCCCGCGGGCCCGTCCAACACGAAATTGTGGTCGTAGCCCTTTCCGCGAACCATCTGCTCGTCCTTCGCCTCAATGCGCGCGCCAATGGCCGTGGGAGTACGGAAGTCGAGCGGCGTGCCCTCGACGCTCTTCAGTTCCCCGGTGGGAATCAGGCCGGCATCGACCGGAGTGAAGCGCCCTGCACGAATCATCATGACGTGGCTCAGAATGTCGCCTTGGCCCTGCCCGGCAAGATTGAAGTAGGTGTGATTGGTCAGGTTGAGAACCGTATCTTTGTCGGTGGTCGCGCGATAGTCGATTCGGAACTCATTCTTGTCGCTCAACGAGTACGTCACCGTGGTGGCGAGATTGCCGGGGTAGCCCTCTTCACCGTCCTTGCTGACGTAGGTCAACTCAAGCGCCGGGCTGCCGTCGACGGTGGTCTCCCTGGCTGACCAGACAGCCTTGTCGAATCCTTTGATGCCGCCATGCAGCGTATTCGCCCCGTCGTTGCACGCGAGTTTGTACTCGACGCCATTCAAAGTGAACCGTCCCTTTGCGATACGGTTCCCGTACCGTCCGACGAGAGCGCCGAAGTACGGATGCGTGCCGAGGTAGCCATCGAGAGAATCGAAGCCGAGCACAACGTCGTCAAACTTGCCCGCGCGATCCGGAACCTTCAGAGACACGACAATTCCACCGAAAGTCGTGATCCTGACTTCGGCGCCGTTCTTGTTTTGCAGAGTGTAAAGGTCCACGGCCGTGCCATCGGCCGTCTTCCCGAATGGTTCT
>JBDKSR010000412.1:0-2625 GCA_039680545.1 Bryobacteraceae bacterium
AGCAAGCTTACCCGTGCCGTGCAGTACGACGCCCTCCATCATCTGCCGCATGGTGATCGCCGTCTCAGGCTGAATGATTCGATGCCCGGGTTTGACCGGCTCCGTTTCTGTCCTACCGTTCGGCCTGCGAACCTTCAAAACGAGCCTCGGTGTGATGACCGTACCGCCGTTGGCGATTACTCCAACCGCTTGTGCAAGCTGCACGGTGGTCGTACTTATCTCGTGTCCCATCGCCACCGAGCCGATTGACGACTTCCCCCAGTTCTTCAGCTCTCGTACCAGGCCGGCCGATTCGCCCGGAAGTGGTACGCCCGTGATCGTGCCGAATCCAAACCGCCTGACGTAATCGAGGAGGCGGCGCTCGCCAACACGGAGCCCAACCTGAATGGCTCCGATGTTGCTTGAGTTTGCGAGCACATCTGCCATCGACAAGGATGCATAGCTGTGGTGGTCGCGAATCACCCGCCCAAACAGGTTGATGCGCCCGCTGCCGCAAGGAATGATTGATTCGGGACGGAGGGGCGTTGTTTCGAGGGCAGCCGTGAGGGTGATTACCTTGAATACGGAACCCGGCTCGAAGGGCACCGATACCGCCTGATTGGCCCGGCTTTCCATATCTCCTGCCGAACCGACCGTTGAATTCGGGTCGAAGGTCGGGTAGCTGGCGAGCGCCAGAATATCGCCTGTATGCGGATTCATCACGACAATGCTGCCGCTCGTGCAGGAGTTGCTCGTGACCGCATTGGCAAGTTCGCGCTCGGCAATATGCTGTATGCGCTCGTCGATGGTCAGGATGACATCGGATCCGGGCTGCGCCTCTGCCGCAATCTGGGCCAGAATGCTGCGCTGCTGTACATCCGTGAGCAAGCGGGCCTTGCCTGCGCGGCCTCTCAGGACCTCGTCGAAACCTTGTTCAATGCCGGCGTTGCCGCGTTCCCGGTGATCCACCGCACCCAGGACGTGTGCCGCCAACATCCCTTTCGGGTAGTGCCGGCGGCTCTCGTGACGGAACTCAATCCAGTCCAACCGCAGACTCCGGAGACGTTCCGCTTCATCGAGGCTGATCCTGCGTTTTACCCAGAGGAAACCCCGTCCTCGCTCTGCCGCGTCTTTCAACCTGCCGTACAATTCATGGCGGTCCAGGCCGAGGATGGGGGCCAGGAGCCCCGATACCACCGTTAGTTCGGGTGCTCGCTTTGGGTTAATACAGACGGACTCGACCGGCAGGCTCAGCGCGAGCGGTTCTCCGTTACGGTCCAGGACCGCGCCGCGTGGCGCCTCTAGTTCGACTCCGCGTCTTTGCTGCTGTTCAGCCAACCGCAGGTAGGCGTGATGTTCAACGACCTGCAGCTTTAGTAACTTGAGCCCAATTATTGCTACCCAAAATAGTGCCAGGCCGGCCAGAATGGCCAGCCTCTTTGTCGCCGGGTCTGCCGTCTTTCGAGTCACGCCCGAAACCGGTTCCCCCGTCTACTTCGACGGGACGTTCATCGCGAGCGAGCCGTCCGCCTTCGGATTGAGGTGCACCACCTGGCCGGGCGCCGGGTCGATGAACTGCTGGTATTTCGCCATCTCTTCCAGACGCTCCGGGCTGAGCAGCGTGGCTTCCTTGATTTCGAGTGCACGCTGTTCCACCAGTAGCTTCTGCTGTTGCGACTTCAGCGATTCAATTTGGTAGCCGGCGATGATGCCGTACGCCTTCGGCCACAGCAGCACGAGCAGCAACAGCGTCAGCGCGGAAGTGGTCGCGATGACGCGAAAGCAGCGCGCGTTGGCCTGCGGGTTCGACTCTCGCACCAGTCTTGAGTTGTCGATCGCCTTCCGGTAGAAATACACGTCTTCATTCGGAAGCGCTCGCAATCGGTAGGCTTCCAGCCTTACTCTACGGACGTCGGCCGCTGTTGAGACCCCAGCCTCTGCGGCCACCCCGTATCTTCCGTACCATGTTGCCTGCGTCGCCATCTCTGACTCCAGCTATCTCATCTCCAGTGCACGGAGCCTGGCGCTCCGCGATGCTGGGTTACCCTGAATTTCCTCTCCTGCCGGCCTGACCACGTGCTTCGTCAGCAGAGCCGCTCGCCCCTGCTTGGCCAGGTTCTGAAAACTGTGCTTTACTTTGCGGTCTTCCAGACTCATAAAGGCGATGATCACGATGCGCCCCCCGCCCCTGACCGCACGCGGTGCGAAATCGAGCAATTGGTCCAGTTCGCCCTGTTCATCATTGACCGCCATCCTCAACGCCATGAAGGTTTGGGTCGCGGGATGAAGTCGACCCGTTCGGGGCGCGACCTGCTCCACTACTCTGGCCAAGTGCAGTGTGCTTCGAATCGGTCGCGCCCGAACGATAGCTCTGGCAATCTTCCGCGCCCTCCTTTCCTGACCGAGCCCGAAGATCAGGTCGGCCAATGCCTTCTCGGCGATGGTGTTGACTATTTCCTCGGCGGCCGGGCCCTGGCTGCGATCCATACGCATGTCCAACGGCCCGTCTGCCGACAGCGAAAAACCACGCTCGGCGTCCGTCAACTGATACCGGCTCACGCCCAAATCGGCAAGCAAGCCGTCCACCTGAGAAATCCCCAGTTCCGAGAGCGCCGAAGCCAATTCCGAAAATCTCGCCTGCTGGAA
>JBDKSR010000413.1:0-4028 GCA_039680545.1 Bryobacteraceae bacterium
ACTTGGCGATGTGATTCAACGTTTTCTCGACTCCCTTCGCCGGGAGAACGTCTCCGCTCACACCCTCCGCGCGTACACGGCCGACCTCCGGCAACTGATCCAGTATCTGTCGCCGCCGGACTCCGGACCGCCCCCGATTGCCCAGGTCGACCCTCTAGTGTTGCGCGAGTGGATGTCTGCCCTCTATGCGGCCAGGCTCAGCCCGGTCACCATACGGCGCAAGCTTGCCGCCGTACGCTCTCTCTACAAGTTCATGCAAAAGGAGGGCATAGTCGAACTGAACGTCGCGCGGCTGCTTGGCACGCCCAAGACGCCGAAAACCCTGCCGAGGGTTCCCTCCGCCGAACAGACAAACCGCTTGCTGGACGGAGCCGCCTGTGAAACTGAACGTCCGCTGTTAGTTCGCGATCTCGCCCTTCTCGAAATGCTGTACGGTTGCGGGGTGCGCGTTTCCGAGTTGGTAGGAATGAACCTCGAAGACGTGGATTTCGCCGAGCGCTGGGTCCTGGTGCGCGGCAAAGGCAAGAAGGAACGGCAGGTCCCGGTGCCGGCCAAGGCTGCTTCGGCGCTCGAACGCTATGTGGCGGAGCGAGATGGGCCCGCCGGCGAGCACGCCCTCTTTCTCAGCAGGCGCGGACGCCGCCTTACCGACCGGGCTGTTCGGGTGGTCGTGAAGTTCTATGCAACCCTCGTCGCGGGCGATTCCTCCATACATCCCCACACCTTCCGGCACGCTTACGCCACCCACCTGCTGAGCGACGGCGCGGATCTGCGCGCCATCCAGGAATTGCTCGGTCACGCACGGCTATCAACCACGCAAAAGTATACGCAAGTGTCACTTACGGAGCTCATGGCCGTCTACGATCGCTCTCACCCCAAGGCCTAGACAGGTTCCTGCCCGCACCTGAAAGTTGTGTGTAATCAGCATCGGGAGACGACTTGACAATAACACACTAAAGTTTGATAATGAGGTTGTGCTAATGGATGCGACCACATCAAGGTCGCAAACGATGGCACTTGGTTACGTCAGTGCATAGCATGTTTTCGGGAGGATTTTAGAACCATGAGTAAGATCATTGGGATCGATCTGGGAACGACCAACTCGGCCGTGGCAGTCATGGAAGGCGGCCAGCCCGTTGTGATCCCCAATCAGGAGGGTGGTCGGACGACCCCGTCCGTTGTCGGTTTCGCCAAGAGCGGGGAGCGCCTGGTCGGCCAAGTGGCCAAACGTCAGGCCGTTACGAACCCCGAAAACACGGTGTACTCGATCAAGCGGTTCATGGGACGCCGCCTCGGTGAGGTTACCGAGGAGATGACCATGGTTCCGTATAAGGTGGTTGCAGGCGACGGCAACGCTGCCCGTCTCGACATCCAGGGCCGCCTGTACTCGCCGCCCGAGATCTCGGCGATGATCCTCACCAAGTTGAAGGAAGCCGCCGAAGCGTATCTTGGCGAGAAGGTAACCAAAGCCGTCATCACGGTACCCGCGTATTTCAACGATTCTCAGCGCCAGGCAACCAAAGACGCCGGCAAGATCGCGGGGCTTGAAGTGTCGCGCATAATTAACGAGCCGACCGCCGCTGCGCTCGCGTACGGACTGGACAGGAAGAAGGATGAAACGATCGCCGTCTATGACTTCGGCGGCGGCACCTTCGATATTTCGATCCTCGAAGTGGGTGACGGCGTGGTCGAAGTGAAATCGACCAACGGCGACACGCACCTCGGCGGCGACAACATTGACCAGCGGATCATTGACTGGATCGTGGACGAGTTCCGCAAAGAGAACGGCATCGATCTGTCGAAGGACCAGATGGCCCTCCAACGGCTCAAGGAAGCCGCGGAAAAGGCGAAGATCGAGCTGTCGACCCTGCTCGAGACCGAGATCAACCTTCCGTTCATCACCGCGGACGCCACCGGGCCGAAGCACCTCGTGATCAAACTCACGCGCGCCCGCTTCGAACAGATGGTGGAAGACCTGCTGAACCGCAGCGTCGGCCCCTGCAAGCAGGCACTCTCCGATGCCGGGTTGACGCCGGCTCAGATTGACGAAGTGGTGCTGGTGGGTGGCACAACGCGTATCCCGAAGGTGCAGCAGATTGTTCGTGACCTCTTCAGCCGTGAGCCTCACAAGGGCGTGAACCCTGATGAAGTCGTGGCAGTCGGCGCTGCCGTACAGGGTGGCGTGCTCGGCGGTGAGGTGAAGGACGTCCTGCTTCTCGATGTCACCCCGCTTTCGCTTGGCATCGAGACTCTTGGTGGCGTGTTCACCCGTCTAATCGAGCGCAACACGACCATCCCCACGCGGAAGAGCGAGGTATTTTCGACCGCAGCGGAAAGTCAGACGTCGGTGGAAATCAAGGTACATCAGGGTGAGCGCTCCATGGCCGCCGACAACCGTCTGCTGGGCGTGTTCCAGCTCGTCGGCATCCCGCCCGCGCCGCGTGGCATCCCGCAGATCGAAGTGACGTTCGACATCGATGCCAACGGCATCCTGAACGTGACCGCGAAAGACCGGGCCACCAACAACGAACAGAAGATCACCATCACGTCATCCTCCGGCCTCAGCAAGGACGAGGTCGACAAGATGGCGAAGGACGCCGAGGCTCACACGGGTGAGGACCGCAAGCGCCGTGATGAGGTCGAGGCCCGAAACCGCGCTGACTCGATGGTGTACAACACCGAGAAGATGCTCAAGGAGCATCGCAGCAAGATCGGAGACGCCGAAGCGCGCGAGATCGAGGAAGCGATCAACGAGACCAAACAGGCCATGAAGGACGGCACGGTTGATCTCATCAACAAGGCTACGGACAAGCTCACGACGGCGAGCCACAAATTGGCCGAGGCAATGTACCGCGCGACGGCCTCTCAGCCTGGCGCGGGGGCAGGACCGGAGCAGCAAAAGCCGGAAGAGCCTCAGAAGGAAAAGGAAAACGTCGTTGACGCCGAATTTGTCGACGTGGACGACAAGAAAAAGTAAGTTTTAGTTCGTGGACCGCGGCCTGTGGGTCGCCATATCGCACGGGTCGTGGTCCGAAAGCCGAGTTTGAATGCCGAGTCCCGACTATTACGAGACGCTTGGCGTTTCGCGTGGCGCCAAGGCGCAAGAAATCCGAAAGTCCTATCGCCGCCTCGCGAGGAAGTTCCACCCCGACCTCAACCCCGGAGATAAGGCTGCCGAAGAGCGCTTCAAGAAGATCCAGGAAGCCTACGACATCCTCAGCGATCCGAAAAAGAAGCAGATGTACGACCAGTACGGCTTCTATTCGGCTTCCGGCGCCCCCGGTCCCGAAGAGGGATCCCATCCCGGTCCGGATATGGGCTTTGGCGGTTTCGACTTTTCCGACCTGTTCAGTGGGGCGGGCGCCAGATCGTCAGGGGGCTCTTCCGGGGCGTTCCGCGACATGTTCAGCCAGTACTTCACCCGTGGGCCACGCCACACGGAGACTCCTGCTCCGGAACGCGGGAACGACCTGGAGTACGGCCTGAACATAGATTTCTGGAAAGCGATCCATGGCACGCAGGTTCGTTTGAATATCACCCGGCAGGAGGCCTGTAGCGCGTGCGGCGGATCTGGAAAACAAGGCGGCCAGACCTCAGTTTGTCCGGATTGTAATGGCAGCGGGACGGTCAACCAGATGGCCGGCGCCATGCGCTTCAGCTTGAGTTGTCCGCGCTGCGGCGGACAGGGCCAATTGCGGAACACGTGTCCGAAGTGTCAAGGAGATGGGCGGCTCGCGAAAGTCGAGTCTGTCGAAGTCCGCATCCCACAGGGGGTTAAGACCGGTGACCGTCTCCGCGTCGCCGGCAAAGGAAATTCCGGGACCGGCGGGGCGCCGGCAGGCGATCTATACATTACCGTGCGAGTCGATTCGCACCCCTTCTTCAGGCGGGAGGGCGACAACATCGAGATCACAGTCCCGGTTACCGTCACCGAAGCAGGTCTTGGCGCAAAGATCGAGGTCCCGACCATCGACGGCCGTGCGTTGCTCAAGGTGCCGCAGGGGACGCATAGCGGCCAGAAATTCCGG
>JBDKSR010000414.1:0-2032 GCA_039680545.1 Bryobacteraceae bacterium
GCACTCCCAGGTTGTATTGCGCGTCCGGATATCCCTGCTCTGCCGCCAGACGATACCACTCGATCGCCTGTTTCTCGTCTTTAGGTACACCCCTGCCGTTTGCGTACATCAGTCCCAGGCTGCACTGCGCCACCGCGTCGCCCTGCTTCGCCGCCAGACGGTAAAGCCTCAGGGCTTCGGCGTAGTTCAGTGTGACGCCCTGACCCTGTTCGTATAGCGCACCGAGGTTACTTTGTGCGGCAGCGTTGCCCTGCAGGGAGGCCTTACGATACCATCGCGCCGCTTCCGCGAAATTCTGCGGCCCGCCTTGCCCCTTCTCGTACATCAGGGCGAGGTTGAATTGTGCCATCTGATCGCCTTGCTGTGCCGCCAGACGAAACCACTTGAGTGCTTCTGCGTGGTTCTGGGGCACTCCCTGGCCCTGGTCGTACATCAGGCCAGCGTTGCACTGCGCCCTGACATCACCCTGTTTCGCGGCTCGCAGGTACCATTTCAGGGCCTCGCCGAAATCCTGCGCGACGCCTTGGCCGGAGGCGTATAGCACGCCGAGGCCGAACTGCGCGCCGGCGTGTCCTTTCTCGGCAAGCGGACGCCACTCGTGAACGGCTGTGGCGAACTCGCCCTTCTCGTATGCCCGGCGGCCGGCGTCGAAGTCAGCGCACAGCGCCACGCTTAGCATCGCGCAGCACCACAGGCCGCTTCTTACGACACTACCAATCACGATGCGCAATCTCCTTTAGGTTCAGTTTATTCTATGCCGCGCACAGCTCTCAGTGGCGGGAATGATAGAATACTCCGCGAGAGAGGGGGCAGAATGTCCAATCATCATCACTGCTTGCGACGTCGTGAGTTTCTGGGAGTGGTGGGCGCACTTCCGCTCCTTGCTGCTGGGGAACGCAAGGGTGACATGGTCTTCCGTCCATTGGGCCGGACAGGCGAGACTGTGTCAGCGCTTGGTCTCGGAGGCGCCCACATCGGCCGCCCGCGCGAGGAGGAGGCCGGCATCCGGATCATTCGAAGCGCCATCGACCGGGGCGTCACGTTCATGGACAATTGCTGGGATTACTCGGGTGGAAAGTGTGAGGTCTGGATGGGTCACGCGCTGCGCGACGGGTACCGGAAGAAGGTCTTCCTCATGACGAAATTCGACGGGCGGACCAAGGTTTCCACCGCGCGCCAGATCGACGAATCGTTGAAACGCCTTGAGACCGACGTGATCGATCTCATGCAGTATCACGAGAACATCCGTATGGACGATCCGGACCGTTTCTTCGCGGACGGGGGGCCGCTCGAAGCGTTGCTCGAGGCGCGCAAGGCGGGCAAGATCCGCTACATCGGTTTCACGGGCCACAAGGACCCCTCCATGCATTTGCGCATGTTGGAACTGGCGGCGAAACACAAGTTCCACTTCGATGCCTGTCAAATGCCTCTGAATGTTCTGGATGCCAGTTTCCGCAGCTTCGCCGATCAGGTAGTACCGAGGTTGGTTGAGCAGGAAATTGCGGTACTGGGGATGAAACCGCTCGCGAGCGGCGCGATCCCTCAGAGCCGTGTTGCCACGGCGGCCGAGTGTTTGCATTATGCGCTCAGCCTGCCTACGTCGGTCGTGATCACAGGATGCGACAGCCTGCCGCGTCTGGACCAGGCTCTTGAGGCGATGCGTACGTTCCGCCCGCTCACCGCTGCGCAACGTTCGGAATTGGTTGCCCGAACGCGTGACGCGGCGCTCGAAGGCAACCTGGAGCAATTCAAGACCACTACGAACTTCGATGGCACCGTGCACCATCCCGAGTGGATGTCGTAGCACACGGGCGCAGAGCAAATTTTCGGCGGTATTTGCCGCAGAGCCGAAACCAAGAACTGTCTGCGTCTTGCCGTACTGCGGCAAATCGTGTGTTACCTCTGATTGCGCAGCCTGGCGATGCTCTCAATGAGGGCGGTCACGTTGCGAAGCGGGAATCCGGAGTCAATTTCCACGTAAAACCACGCCCCGCCGTCAGCGACAGTGAACTCCTCTGCCAGTTTCTCAACG
>JBDKSR010000415.1:0-9672 GCA_039680545.1 Bryobacteraceae bacterium
CGTCCCTGGGGAGCGTGGCGGTAGGGAGTTGACCGACTGTCCCGGCGGCATCGATTTCAAGAAACCCGGATTTGCGCTGACGGCCCGTATGAATAGCGTCGATGCCGGCCAGTCTCGCTTCTATTACACGTTGGACCGTGGCAAGACCTGGACTGGCCCCTACCGGCTCCCGAACTTCGACCAAACCGGCACCGCCGCGCGCACCGACTACCTGGTCAATGGGCCGCACGACCTCACTCTCTTCCTCACCGCCGCCAAGAGCAACGGCAGGGAAGGCCGCGTGATCGCCGTCCGCACGCAAGATGGCGCTAAGACCTGGAAGATGTTGTCCTTCGTCTGCCCCGAGCCCGAGGGCCGCGAGTTCGCCATCATGCCGTCCTCGGTGCGCCTGCCCGGCGGCGCGATCCTGACCGCCATACGTTACCGCGGCTTCATCGACCTCTACCGGTCCAACGACGGCGGCCTCACTTGGGCTTATGTGACTCGTCCCGCGCCCGAAACCGGAGGCAACCCGCCCAGCATGGTCCGGCTCTCCGACGGCCGAATCGCGCTTACCTATGGATACCGGCGAACGCCTTGCGGGATTCGCGCGCGCCTCAGTTCCGATGAGGGCCGAAGTTGGAGCGATGAACTCATTCTGCGTCAGGATGGCGGCAACTTTGACCTCGGATACCCGCGCACGGTCCAGCGCCCGGACGGCAAGCTCGTAACCGCCTATTACTTCAATACGAGCAACGAGTCGGAGCGCTTCATCGGCGTGACCATCTGGGATCCCGGAACTCGCTGAGCGCGTTTGGCCCGCCGGACACGGCGCAGTGAAACATCAGAGCGAACAGTTTCAAATTTTGACGCCAGTTCCACATTAACGAAATTTCGTTTTAGTTTTGATTGGCATCTGCAGTGCGCTTTGCTATTTTGGGTTCTTGGCGGTGTTTCGCGTGCCGAAAGGGTACGGGCGATCCGCCATAGAGAGGTAGACGAGAGGTAGTATGGCATTCCGAAATTGCGGCGCATTTGCCGCGCTGGCGACACCGATTCACGAAAACGGCGAGATCGACTTCAATAACCTGGACCGTGTCTTGGAACTGGTCCTGGAAGCCGGTGTGGACGGCGTATGCCTGACTGGGGCAACCGGTGAGTACGTTCACCTGTCCGTGCAGCAGCGTGCCCGGCTTGCGTCGCACGCATCGGCTAAGCTGAATGGACGCGGAACGCTGCTGGTAGCGATCGGTGCTTCCTCCACGCCGCACGTCCTGGAGCTCGGGCGCAGCGCGCTCGATGCGGGGGCCGAGGCCCTTCTGCTCCCGATGCCGTACTTTTTCCGTTACGAACAGGACGATCTCGAAGCGTTCTGCCGCGAGGTGCCCAACCGCCTTCAGGCTCCGTGCCTGCTCTACAATCTGCCGGTCTTTACCAACGGGCTGCACGTCGACCTGAGCATACGGTTGCTGAACAGCGAACCGTTCATCATCGGCATCAAGGACAGCAGCGGTGACCGCGAGGCGCTTGTGCGTCTGGCCGCGTCTCGCGGCTCGAAGCCAATCGCTCTGATGGTAGGCAACGACGAAGTAGCCGGAGAAGCGTTGAGATCTGGCTGGGACGGTGTAATCTCCGGCGTCGCGTCGTATTGCCCTGAGTTGACCGTGGCGCTATACCATGCCTTCCGCCGCAACGACGAAAAGGCCATCGGCTTTCTTTCGCCCCTGCTCGAAGAACTCATTTCGCAGATCGTGCCGTTGCCGACGCCGTGGGCCATTCGCGCGGGCCTGGAAGTGCGCGGCATCCCGGTGGGACCGTTCGCGCTGCCTTTATCGCCCCGGCGTGCCGCTCAATTGGCGGATTACAAACAATGGTTCCGCGGTTGGCTGGACAGGAATTTGGACGGCGTGCGGAAGTTACGGTAACGCCGCGCCGGAAACGGGAATTGGGATTTGTTATTCGTTCGCGTTGCTATACTGAAACGTAAATTTTGGAGACTTCGTGCCTCCTGTCAAAGAAGAGACGACTGTTAGTCGCGCCCGCAAGCCTAAGGATGAACGCGGGCCGTACTTCGTGCAGGTAGTCGGCAAGGCTCTCGACATCATCGAGCTTGTCGGCCAAAGTGTGGAGCCCTTGTCGCTAGCGCAAATTGCCCGCGCGGTCCGGCAGTCGAAAAGTTCCGTTTTTCGCGTCCTCTGCACGCTGGAGCGGAAGGGCATCCTCGTAAGGAAGCCCGGCGACCTTTACGCAGCCACGCGCGCGGCCAACGCGGCGACGTCGCACCAATCCGTCGGAAAGCTTCTGCAGGCTGCCGAGCCTGCCATGCGCGAACTGGCCAGGGAGTTTCGTGAGACGGTCAGCATGGCCGTGCTCTTCGAAAACCACATCGGTGTTGTTGCCGTCACCGATAGTCCGCAGAAGATTCGCATGGGCAACGTTGTCGGCGGCCTTATCCCCCCGTACGCAAGTTCGCTTGGAAAATGCATCACGGCGCACCAGACCGAGGCGATTCGCGATCACCTTTTGCGAACGTACGGCATCAACCCCTTCACTCCCAATACGATTACGGACGAGGCGCAACTCGACGAAGAATACCGGCGCGTGCGTGAACAGGGCTTCGCTGTTGATCGTGAAGAGAGCACGCTTTACGGCTGCTGCTTTGCGGCGCCCATCTGGACTTCGCCGGATCGTGTGACGGCGGCAATCAGCGTCTCATTTCCGAAAGCCCGCCTGTGCGAAGAGGAAGTAATTCTGAATGCCGTGCGCGGTGCAGCTAAAGCCATTTCCGGCCGTTTGCGCGAAATGTAGAAGCGAGCGCCAGGCTCGTTTGTCGCGTTCCGATCCGCGATATACTCGTCTGCTCTATGGCATCCACGCGTCTTGTCTCGCTCGATGTGTTTCGGGGCCTGACCATGGCCTCGATGATCCTGGTGAATAACCCCGGCGCTATGCCCGAGGGCTACTATGCACAGTTGCGCCACGCCAAGTGGCACGGCTGGACCTTCACGGACATCATCTTCCCGTCCTTCCTTTGGATCGTCGGCGTGGCCATGACGTTCTCCTTCGCCAAGCGTGTCGAGCGCGGCGAGAACCGCGTGCACCTGCTCTTGCACGCCCTGCGGCGCGCGGCGATTATCTTTGGGCTCGGCCTGTTCCTGAACGGCTTCCCGTATTTCCCGCTGGCGACGATACGGATTCCCGGCGTTCTGCAGCGGATTGCGATCTGTTATCTGATTGCCGCGCTCATCGTCCTGTACACCGGGCTCAGGGGCAGAGTGATCGCGTTGTTCGGCGTGTTCATCACCTATACGTTACTGATGCAGCCGGGCGGGTTCGAACTGCCGGTCAACTTCGCGCAGCGGGTTGACTGGGCCGTGCTCAACGGGCACATGTGGGGAGCTGCGAAGTTTTGGGACCCGGAAGGGATTGTGAGCACCTTACCCGCCATCGGAACCACGCTCTTTGGGATCCTGGTGGGGATGCTGCTGCGCTCGGCGGTGAGCGCCGCTGAGAAGACGGCGTGGATGTTCTTTTCGGGCAACTGCCTCATCTTTTTGGGACTCGTCTGCAGCGTCTGGCAGCCCATCAACAAGAGCCTGTGGACGGTGTCCTACGCGATCCTGATGGCGGGCATCTCGCTCGTTGTCTTCGCCTGCTGCTACTGGCTGGTGGATGTACGCGGCTGGAAGCGGTGGAGCAAGCCGTTCGTCGTGTACGGGATGAATGCAATCGCGATCTATGTTTTCTCCGGGGTACTGGCACGCTGCATGGGCATCAAGCTTTTCGGAGACGTATCGACGAAGCAGATCGTCTACAACAACTTCTTCCTGGCGATCGCGTCGCCGGTAAACGCGGCTCTGCTGTACGCGCTGGCAAACGTCGCCGTCATGTACGTGATTGCGTGGGTGATGTATCGCCGGGGATGGTTCGTGAAGTTCTAAGTGCAGTCGTCCGGCAAGCGCAGTCAGTAGATTGTCAAATCGGCTTGGGTGCCGGGAGCGCAGCCGATCATCTTCGCTGCCGATCCCTGATTGGCCGACACTTCGAGATAGCCTGAACTGCCCGTGATGAGGAACAACTCTCCAGGAGCCTGCTCCGCGTAGCTGTTGGCGAGGCAGGTGATGCGCCTGGGGCCGATAAGCATCTCGAATGGGCGCTCTTTCACTGCGGGGAACTCGTCAATGTGGAAGTTCGTGATGAGGTTCCCGAAGCGGTCGATTTTCAGGATTGTCCCTGTCCAGATCCTCTTGCCCGTGCGTACCGGTTTCTCAAACGGGGAGCGCAGATAGTCGGTCACCAGCTTGCCGAAACGCGCCGGTTCAATTCCCTTGGCAAGGTGCGCCGCGACGGGAGCAAACACATCACGCCCGTGGAAAGTCTGGCTGACCGGTTTCAGAAAGAACTTCTCGGCCGTGATCGCCCGCACCCTATGCTTTTCGCGCGAGTAGATCATGGACAGAACGCCGTTGTCCGGTGCCACGAAATACTGGCGGGCGGCTTCAACGAGGATCGGCCGACGGCTGGTTCCAACGCCTGGATCGACCACCACCACGTGAACCGTGCCGGCGGGAAAGCGTTTGTAGGCTTGCGAGATGACGAAGGCGGCTTCGCGAATCTCGAACGGCGTGATCATGTGTGTGATGTCCACGATCGACGCCTTCGGCGACAGGCCGAGGATCACTCCCTTCATGAGGCCCACAACGTGATCCGAGATTACGAAGTCGGTCGTTAATGTGATGATTCCGCGTGCCATCGGCTAGATTGATTACAGCACTTCCAGGGAACGTTTTCCTCCTCTGTCGTGCTGCTACCGCCGTCTTGGCTCTCAGCGCGTGATGGTCGCGGCGATGAGCTGCGGGGTGGATAGGTTCCCTATCTGACGTCCTGGGTGGATGGTGGATAGAATAGTCCCTTGCGCGGACGATCTTCCATCCGGAACAATCTCGAGTACGCCGCCACGCGGTTCGTTCTGGCGACCTTGGCGTTCCCCCCTCGGCGTTGCGCCGATTTCCTCGCACGTGGCTATGCGCGCCTGCTTGACCTCGCTATCCCTCGCCTGCGCCGAATTGCCCGCCGGAACCTGTCGATGGCTCTCCGGCACCTTTCGGAAGCCGAGCGCGAGGCGATGATCGATGGCGTCTTCCGTTCCATCGCGCGGCTGCTCATGGCCTTTTCGCGTTTTCCTTCGATCAACACTGAAAACGTCTCAGACTGGATTCGCTATGAGGGATTCGAGTACTTCGAAGAGGCACGGCGGAAGGGCAAAGGAGTGCTCTTTGCGACGGCTCACCTCGGCAACTGGGAATTGAGCGCATTCGCGCACGCTCTGATGGCCCGGCCGATGAGCGTGGTGGTGCGTCCGCTCGATAACCCCAAGGTCGATGCATTGGTGACGCGTTACCGCTGCGCTTCCGGAAACCGTGTCATCGATAAGAAAAACTTTGCCCGAGGCATTCTGAAGGCGCTGGCGGCGAACGAGGCTGTCGGCATTCTGATCGATCAAAATACGAGTCTTGCCGAGGGGGTCTTCGCCGATTATTTCGGCATACCGGCCTGCACACATCCAGGCTTTGTCCGAATGGCAGCGCATAGCGGTGCTGCTGTGATCCCGGGATTCGCGGTGTGGTCCGAGCGGGAAGGGCGCTATATCCTGCGTTTCTACCCGCCGGTCGAGATCACCGGGGATGAGGTAGCCGATACGCAGCGTCTGCAATCGAGCATCGAAGCTGCGGTCCGCGAATACGCGGACCAATGGCTTTGGATTCACCGGCGCTGGAAGACGCGGCCGCCCGGTGAGCCGCCGTTGTACTGAAAATTACTCCCCACGAGGATAGCAGCCCAGCACGCGCAGGAAACTCGCCAGCTCGGCCAGGTGGCTCAGGGCGTTCTTGACCTTGGGCTCGTTCAAATCGCCCATCAGGTCCAGGTAGAACAGATACTCCCAGGGCTTGCCGCGAAGCGGCCGGGATTCAATCTTGCCCAGGTTGACGTCACGCAGAGCGAAGGCGCTGAGGGCGCGGAAGAGGCTGCCCGGAATGTTTCGGGTGGCGAAGACCAGCGTGATCTTCCAGCCGCGCGGAGCCTTGATTTCGGGCAGTGTCTTTCGAGGCTGCCCCTTCCGTCTAAGCAGGAAGAACCGGGTATAGTTTCGCCGGTCGTCCTCAATCGACCTGCGCAGGATGCGTGCGCCGTAAATATCCGCGGCGAGGGCTGATGCGATGGCTGCGGCATCCTTCGGGTGCTCCTCCATGAGCATCTTCACGCTTCCCGCCGTGTCGTAAAACGGCACCCGCTCGACTTGCGGGTTCTTGGCAAAGAAATCGAGGCACTGATTGAGGGCTACCGGGTGCGAGTAAACGCGGCGAAGGCTCCGGAACGACACCCCGGGCGGGGCAATCAGGTTGTGGACGATGCGAACGCTTGTCTCTGCAACGATTTCGAGGTCCTCAAACTGAAGCAAGTGGTCGTAGTTCTCGTGGACCGATCCGGCAAGCGTGTTTTCGATCGGCACGACGGCGGCATCGACATTCTTCGAGTGCAGGTTCTGGAAGAGTTCCTCGAAGCGCTGGCAGGGAAGAACATCGACCGCGTCGCCGAGCAATTGATGGACGGCCTGCATGCTGAAGGCCCCTTGTTCGCCCTGAAATGCTGCTTTTTCGTGTCGTTTTGGCATGATTTTGAGCCCTTTTTTGCGGTTTATACGCCTTCCCAGCGCCGGGTTTGTGCGTCCGGCAGGCCGAGCAGGTCAAGGACGCGGCCTACGCTTTGATCCACAAGGTCGAGGACCGTCTCGGGCTTGTGGTAAAACGCCGGCACCGGCGGAGCGATTATCGCGCCGATCCGGGCCAACTTAGCCATTGTCTCCAGGTGGCCGAGGTGGAGCGGCGTCTCCCGGACCATCAGGATCAACTTGCGCCGCTCCTTCAGGCAGACGTCGGCGGCTCGTACCAGAAGGTTGTCAGTGATCCCTGCCGCGATGGCCGACATGCTGTGGACGGAACAAGGGGCGACCACCATGCCGTCGGTGGGGAAAGATCCGCTGGCGAGCCTCGATGCGATGTCATCCACTTCGTAGTAGTGGCTAGCAAAACCCTTGATGTCGGCGATGCACTTGCCCGTTTCGAGAGCGATTGTCTGCTCTCCCGCCCGTGTAACTATCAGATGAGCCTCAACATCCGGACGGCGCAGCCTTTCGAGCAGGCGTATACCGTAAATGGAACCGCTTGCGCCTGTAATTCCAACAACCACTCGCATTGGTGTTGCCTCCGCTCGCCACCCCTTGTTCCGAATTCGGAACAAAAATGAAGAAAATGTCTTGATCCGCTTGCCGGGCCCCGATATAATGCGACCGAAGTCCTCCGCTCCTTGGGCCAGTGCGGCGCGCCTTCCGGCGCTAGGACCGAAGAGAACGAGACAGGATCTTATCATGGAGGATGCGGGGCAGAAACTCAAGCGGGCGCGGGAACGATTGGACTTGCGCTACCGCGATGTCGAAGAGGCCAGCCTCCGAATCGCCGAAAGGCGCCACAACAGCGAATTCGCGATCGCCCTCAGCCGCCTGGCAGACATCGAAAACAAAGGCACCCTCCCGAGCATTTACCGTCTCTATTCACTTTGCGCCATATACCGGCTGGATTTCTGCGAAGTTTTGGAGTGGTACGGCGTCAAAGTGGGCGATCTCCCCGCCGACGCGGCCGGAATTGAAATCGCGCTGACACACCTGATCGGACTCAAGGCGGAAAACGTTGGGGATGTGCAGGTCCCGCTTTCCCTCGACCCTGGTATCGATCCGCAAAAAACGACCTATTTGAGCCGCCTGATTCAGCGATGGGGCCGGCTTCCTCTCGCGATTTTCAATGGCATGGATATAAAGAAGCATCGCTACGCCTTCATCGGGACCGAGGACTGGTTCATGTACCCGCTGATTCAGCCGGGCGCCTTGGTGCTCATCGATGAGTCGCGGCGGAAAATCCAGAACGGGACGTGGACGACGGAATTTGAAAGGCCCATCTATTTTCTGGAGCATCGCGGGGGATATCTCTGCGGGTGGTGCAATATCGACGGGAACCAACTGATCGTGCAACCGCATCCTGCGTCGATGTGCAATCCGGAAATCTACCTGTATCCGGACGAAATCGATGTGATAGGGCAGGTTTCAGGCGTCGCTATGCATCTAGATCAGGGGAAACGACGGAGTACTCGTTCTTAAGCAAATCCAGCAGCGCTTCCAAATCTGACAGATAAAGCCGGCGTTCAACGTCCCTGACGATGGAAGGAACCAGGTTGCGGTAGGGGGTCAGGCGGATCCAAGTCTCCAAAATTGTGCGTTTATCGGGTTCAAAGCTCGATAGATACAGGTCCAAATCCGCCTTTTGCCGTTCGAGACCGAAGCACAACCAATCTTCGAAGGTGTGGACGTGGCTATCCCGCAAAGCCCGATCGGCTTCCATTTCACCGAAGATCTGGGCCATCCCGTGGTGCTCGTAGCCCCCGGTATTCTGATCTCTAAGTGAAGAAAGATATACCAGGCGGCCGAAGACAGAAGGGATCTGGGCAAGAGTCTTGCGCCAGAGGTCGGCTGCTGCCCCGCGTTCCAGACTACCTTTCGGCTTGCGGCCTCTCATAGGCTCCGCCCACTTGAGCAATTATACAGCAGGATGTCCACAGTCTGTCTCTCTAGAACTCTGAGTTTGGTAATACCCGCGCTTGTTCTGAATCTAGAACATTTTTAGGACTATCGTACTATTGTAGGAAAACACGATACCCTATCAGGTGTAGCCGGTAATCTAAAGACTCAAAAGGAGAAATGCACGTGCTGAAGCGGATTTGGGCGGTTCTTTTCCTGACCATGGTGGCTCTCCAGACGAATATTGTTCCTCTTCCCCGTCCGTGGGATGGTGAAGGACTTTTCTGAGCCGCTAGGCGGAATGCGTTTCCGCTTGGTGTTCAATTAGCCGGACGCGATTGAGGTGGAGAGCACCGCTCACAAGGTTGTAGTGTATATTTGAGAGGGATTCTCTCGCCTATTCATGTCGGCCGTCCTTCAAATCACAAATATTCTGTGGGTTATAAGCCTGCTGCTTGTGACTTGTCTCGTCGTGCGCATGGCGAGGGAAGGACTGCATCGCATCTACAAAGGGTTCTTTGTCTACCTGTGCGCCAGCGTACTGCAGACGGTGTTGATGCTGCCATTTGGCGCTGAGACAAGGACTTACGCCTGGCTGTATTTGGTCACTCAACCCTTAATTTGGATTTTGTTTATCCTCTCTGTTGTCGAATTGTTTTCCCTTGTTTTACGCCGCTATAGGGGAATTGCCAACCTTGGACGGTGGGTGATGATGGGCGCCGTCGCGGTCGCGGTGCTGATCTCTATCCTCACTCTGGCGCCGGACCTCCAACACATCAGCGGGAAGCATCAGGTTCTGATCTATTACACCGTGATCGAGAGGGGTATCAGCTCCAGCCTGGTGGCCGTCCTGCTGATCATGTCGGCATTTCTGGTCTGGTGTCCAATCCGGCTGAGCCGGAACGTGATCCTGCACACGGTCGTGTTTTCGGGTTATTTCCTGAGTTCTACCGTCGTGCTGTTCGTCCGCAACGTGGAAGGTCTCGGAATTACGGCACTCATCAGCGCCGTGTTGATTGGGATCACCAATGTCTGCCTCATGATCTGGATTCTGTTCTTCAGCCGCA
>JBDKSR010000416.1:0-7631 GCA_039680545.1 Bryobacteraceae bacterium
CCTGCTGAGTCAATAAACCGGTTGCCCTCCATGTTTCTGGCGATGCTGTCCCATGTGCCCTGCAACCTCTTGTGTATCTCGCGCGCAGTCCAGCCCTCAAGCTGTGACTGCCTGAAAGTGTCCAGAAACGCGACGCGCAACGCCCGGACATCTTCGGTCGCCATCTTGTCCGTAAACGTGGCCACAAGCGATGTGGAGTTTTCTGGGGTTATCAGGGACAGGTACGATCTCGCGCGCGTCTCGCTGAATTTTGCCACCGATGCCCTTACGCGCCCGCCCTTGTCTCGAATTTCTTCGACCGCGCGCGCGTGGCCGGTCTTTGCGGCTTCATCAATGCCTGAGCGAAGCATCTTGTCCGCTCCGCTGGCAAGTTCCCTGTATATCGCGGAAACCTCGCCATACAGCCGCTCTCGTTCCGCCGCGTGCGTCGCGAGTTTCGCCCGGTCCTGTATTTCCATCACCTTTCGCGCAGCCTCCCTGCGCGCGCGGATAAGGCGTCTTTGAAGATCGGACGCCACGGCGTCAGCCTTGGCCTTTACCAGTGGCTTGTATGCCATGGCCTAACCCCTCATCATGTAGACCAGCCTTCCGCGACTGCCAAGCCACGCCATGGCCTCGGGATGTATCGCGGGCGGAGGATCGTCCTTTTTCTCTCCCGGAACAGCGTCGGGCCCGGCCCAGTGCGGAGCCCGCTTGTCTCCGTCTGGTATCGCGTCGGATGTCATGAGGATGTGGAGAGCCTGTTCGAATACAGCATATGACGGCTGGTAAGTGGGGACACCCGCCGTTTCCGTTTCGATGTCAACACCTATGCACCTGCTGAGCATTCGCGCGGATTGCGCCAGAGCCGCCGTTTTTCGCTGCCCGTCAAATCCGGCCCACTGAGGCGCCCGCGAGTGGTTCCACGATGAAAAGTAATCGTTTGCTGCCGCCACGGAAATATCCATAAAAACCCCGGGTTTGTTTCGCCCCGCATCGGGGCATTCGTGCAAAAAGGGCCGCGAAATCAATCGCGGCCCTTAGGAACACCACACACTGAAAATGCGCTACTTCGAGGACTTGCCTTTCGACGGCTTTTCGTCAGCCAGAGGATCGGCCTGCGCCGGAACATCGTCCGGTCGCGCAAAACCTTCCTTTTTCCACCGCTCTTCGTCCGATTCGTTCACGGTGATTAAGCAACTCCCCTTGCGCATCTTGATCGTTGGAACTTTAGCCATGATTCTTGTCCTTCCTGTTTGTCCGTTGCGTTATTAGATTGACGCAATGGTGAGCTTCGTACTCGTTACGCGGCCTCCGATTTCAGTCATGACGTAGCGGTCGCCCGACCCGGCCACCGTCACGGTGAGCGCAATGTTTCCGGTTGCGTCGGAAAGCACTAGGTAATGGGCGTTCGCGGTGATGGCCTGTACAGTCGTTCCGGTCGTCACGGCCACGGTGTTGTCTGTAGCGCTCGGAGCGCCCTTGTCCGTCGCGGCAATCCACACGCGAACAAGAGCCGCCTCGGTCAAAGCAGCGCCAGAGCCGGTCTTTACTACAATGGCCGCGTCACCGCGAAGCGTAACCGTCTGCGTGGTCTCTGTACATGTGGCGACCCGCTGCAATCCTTGCGCGGCGTCGGCCTTGATCTTGTTTGCCGCAATGTCAGCAAGGGTCACGTCAGCATCGGGTACCGTGATTGTGCGGTTAGCGGCCAAACTCGCTGGCGCACCAATGGTCACGGCGTGCGCTCCGTTGTCCGTGCCCTCTTTGAGCACGACCTTAGCCCCGACGCTCGCGGTCTCGCGCGTGATCGGTGCGGCGAGTAGCTCGGCGGCGGTCAGCCGCACGTCGATTGCGTCAACCTGATCCTTTCGGGCCGAACCGTCGTAGAAGTCGCCGGGGATAGGTGTGTCATCTAGAGCAAACGCGGTCACGCCAGCGCAAAGCAGAGCAACAGCCAACAGATATAGATTCTTTTTCATGTTGTCCTTTCAACGGTTAAGGCCGGGAGGTTTGAGCCTCCCGGCCTCGTGTGAGGTTTAACCGCAGAACAGCGCGCCGCCGTCCGGTTCGATCACTCTGCACCCGACAAAGATGTCGAATACGATGCTGTCGGACAGGGTGACGATGCTGGAATCCATCGACACGCGAACGCTCACGCCGTTATAGCCCTGCACGGAAGAATTCACGTTCAGAGGTTGCGGTGCCACGATGGCCGCGCTCACCGCGTTGGGGTGATAGACAAGGTTCGAGTAGCCAGCCGCTTCAAACGTGAGCGCCGCGCCGTCGCCTGGCGCAGCCACAAGTGCCGGGGCAATCGTCAGCGTTGCCGCGTTACCGGCAACCGCCGCATCCTTTCGGATAACATACCGGGTCGTGTCGCCCGCGAGGGTGAACACAGTTCCAGCGTAGATCGTTCCGGTCGTGCTCGTGATACCGTCAATGTTGATCTCGGTTGCGCCGATGGCTGGCGTTCCGTTCGTCACAACGGTTCCGGCAATGTCGTTAGCCGCCGCTGAGCGGGTGAACGCGCCAAGGTTGACGTCGGTCACAAAGTCGAACCCGTACCGACGCCCCAACACGGCTTCGCGCAGACCGGACGGAGCGTCCGCCCCATAGTCTTGGCTGGTGAACTGCGAAAGCTGGATCAGGGCCTGTTCGACCGTGGAGTCAATCAGAGCCACACGCCCGCTCTTCATGACTTTGAGGTCATTGAGCGTCTTGGTCGCGGCGGCAATGTGCGCCATGGTGGACGGACGATTTCCTACCGTGCCGGTCAGGTTCTTGCGGAAAACCTGCATGTTGCGCAGAATGAACTTGTCCGCGCTTTCCTGCAATCCCATAACGGCAGGCACGACAACCAGCCGCGTGAAGTCAGAGAGTTCAAGGCTCTTCTGTTTGCTCGTGAGGTCAACGCGCTTGTAAAAGTGCTTTTCGAGCGCGAGGTCGATTTCTTTTTCGGTCACATCGGCGGCGGACGTGCTTCCGGTGAATTCCGACGCATCCGTTACGGTGGGCGGCACCGTAACTTTGATCGTGTCGCCGACTTTGCTACCGGTAAAAACCGCCTCTTTGTCGCGATTCACCAGGTTGCCGACAATCAGCCGGTTGGACATCGTGATTGCCGCGTCGCGGGCTACCATTTCGGGCGTAATGAACGTATTGGACATGACTTATTTCCTTTCGTTGGGGCCTTTAAAGTATTCCCCGTTTTTTCAAATCCGCTTCTCTTTCGGTCGGCGTCATCTGGTCAACGGGCTTTCCGCTGAGCCCCATGGGCGACCCCGGCGTCCCTCGCGCCGGACTTCCGCTTCCGTGTCCGCTGGTGTCAACGATCACGCCCTTGTTCATCGCGCGAAACGTGTTCACAATCGGCTTGACAACCGCTTCCGCATCCAGATCGTCGATGCCGTCAAACGACTGCTCAAACGCCCGGTGCAAAATCTTCCGGTCAACCCCTTCGATGAACTGAATCCCGGACTGCTGCAAAATCGAACCCAGCTTCTGGCCCCTGACAAGCTTTGCCTTCTCGGTTTTCTCCGCATCGACCTGCTTTTGGAGTTCCTGCAACTTTGCCCCGAATTCCTTCAACTGGTCACGCGCCCGTTCCAGCTCACTCTTGCCTGAATCTTCCTTCGTCCTCAGCGTTGCCGTAAGGTCCTCAATCTGCTTTTGCAGCTTCGCCTGCTCAGCCCTTGCCTGATCGACCTTCGCCTCGGCCTCTTTCCGGGCCGCCGCAGCCACCGAATCAGAATGCTTCTGTATGTCAAACTCGCTCAAAGCCTTCTTTTCCTCATCGGTCAGCGTTTCGCCTTTCAACGACTTCGCAATCAATTCACCAATTTTCACGGATTTCCCTTTCGTGGTCTGTCATCGCCCGCCCACGTCGGCGTTACGGCCCGAAACTCGCCCCGGACCGACAGGCGCTATTAAAACATTCGCCAAATTTTCAAATCGCTCCGCTTTCAACCGTCGAAAACTCACGCATCGCGCCAGAGCCTATGTCATCCATGATTTCCTGACGCCTGTCCGCCGGAAGCCCAAACCGCTGCGCAACAAGATTCGCCTTCACGCGCTCCAGTTCCATGCGCAACTTCTCGGACACGACAGACTGATCCAGCGCGATAACCGCGTTGATGTCAGCCGCAAAGTCGATCAGGTTGAACGTGCGCGGATACCTCGGGCTGTACGCGGAAAACGTCGGGTCAAGCTCCATCGATAGCGCAACCATTTTCCGCTCCGCCTCTTCCAGCCTCGCCGCTCGGCTGCGCATCACCGCCGCCGGGTCCAAGTGGTCCCACGCCTTGCTGTCCGCGCTCTGGACCTGCCCAGTTTCCTTGTTCGCCATAGCAAGCCCAACGATCTCGAAAAGCTCAGACCGCCTCCGCGTGATTTCCTCCGGCAACGCCTGCAAATTGCCCTTGTCCGGCATGATGTACCGCGAAAGCCCAGCCGCATCCGTCGGCTCCATGATCGGGTAATTCAGCCCGCGCACCATTTCCAGCGCCAGCTTCATCCCAGCCGCATCGTTCATCTTCAAAAGATTCATCAGGTTCGGCACCATGTCCGCCGGGACAACAAGCTGTGGAAATACCGCCGCCGCGAG
The DNA here is from genome assembly GCA_039680545.1 of Bryobacteraceae bacterium. Classification (GTDB taxonomy): domain Bacteria; phylum Acidobacteriota; class Terriglobia; order Bryobacterales; family Bryobacteraceae; genus JAEHDI01. Next base: position 4,586 of record JBDKSR010000416.1, read on the forward strand.
ACTTTCCAGATGCGTGCTCTCCAAGTTCAACAGCCCGGCCTGCACCCGCTCAACGTCGTCAAACCACCACGGCAACGCGCTCGGCAAACCAACCGGAACAAACGGCACTCGCCGCGCCGAAATCGTAAACGACTCGCGCCGCGTCACCTTTTCGCCTTCGTACCATATCCGCTCGCCCTCGCCGCGTTTCCAGATCGTGCGCAGCCGCGTTGACTTGGCCTCCGTTGCGAGGTCTTCGTTCTCGTACACTTCATCATCCGTGATGAGCCACAGCAACGCTCCGTCCTTCGCGAAGTGCCAGTCAACAACCTCCGTTGCCCCCCACAGTTGCCAGTACACGCGGTCCCCGACACGCTCCCGCTCCAACACGCTTCGCGAAACCTTCGAGCCCGTCGCAGGGTCTATCGACGGCGCGCCGCGATCCGCATGAAGCCAGCACCAGCCAGCCACCGTAAGATGACTGCAAACCTCTTCCATCAGCGAGGAAAGCCCGACGCCGCTTTTTGTCGCATCGTCAACAAACACATCGCCCGCTCCGTCCCTGTCCACGTCCTGCCCCAGCACATACTGGTTTATTTTCTGGACGATCCGCCCGGCATAGTTGATGTAGCTCGTTCGATCCGCACGGCTCGGAACTTGTCGCGTTTGGTCCCCAAGCCACGATGCGTCCGACTCGCACGGATACCGCGTCAGGGCAATGTCGATGTATGGCTTCCCGCCGCGCCACGCGCAAAGGTTCCTTGTCAGTTGTCCGCTGCGCGCGCCGTAAATCTTGTGCCTTCGATCTAAAAGTATGTTCCCCATGCCATATGCCCGCGCTTCAACTCACCGCCACCGCATAGCGCGGGTCCCACAGCATGGACATCCCCGACGCCTTCAACCCCTCATAGGCAAGACTCGCCGCGTCAATCAAGTCGTCATGCACGCCACTGGATGGAAACGCCTCCGCTTGTGCAAGAAACTCATCAACCCATCCAGCCGACCCGTCGCCAGAAACCAGCGCAACACGCCGCGACTCCGCCGCCGCAATCCACGGCAACGCCCGCGCCAGCTTGTCCCGCGTCGGTGACACCTTGACCACTTGGCAGCACGATCCAAGCTCGGCGGCAAGCTCCCGAAACGCAACGTCAAAGCCCGCCACCGCCTCCACTACCAGCTTGATCCGCTCAGCCTTTGCCCGCTCCGTGATGATCCGCCGCGTCGTAGGCCATTCCTCTCGACGCGCCCAGCCTCCCGCGATGTAAAAGGTTTCGATACCTCCGTCCAAATGACGCGCCATGCGAACGCTTGCCGTCTGGTCGGCCCGCTTCTTGATCGAAACAGCAAGGTCAACGCCGCGCACCCAGCGCAGACCCGGCGGAACATCCCGCGCGGATATGACCTCAAACCACTCCCGTTTCAAGTATTGCCCGCCGCGATTGTACGGTCGGCCCTGATACAGGCTTTCGAAGTCATACGGTGACATCTCGCGCATCCGCGCCAGCTCTTCCGACGGATACCGCTCGGGCCACAGCGCGTCCCCCTTGTTGCGCCACATCTCGCCATCTTCAGCCACCGCCGGGAAGTGCAATACGCGCCACTCCGCCGCGCGCGGACCGCCAAGCAAACGGCCAACAAGGTCCTTTGGCGACCAGCGCGTCATGATGACCACAATCCGCCCGCCCGGCAAAAGCCGCGTCATGAGCGTGCCGGTGAAATAGTTCCAGCAGCTATCAAGGGCCGCCTTGCTCTCCGCCTCTTCGCGATCTTTCAGCGGGTCGTCAACCACGATCAGGTCAGCCCTGCGCCCGGTAATCGCCCCTCCCACACCCTGCGCAACCACGGACCCGCCTCCCGTTGTGCCCCAGCGTTCGATTGCGCTCGAATCAGCCGATACCTCCGTCTCTGGGAACAGCCACCTGTAGCGGTCGCTTTGCACAATGGCCCGCGCGTCGCGGCTGGCGTCCCGGGCAAGGTCGGCCCCGTAGCTGGTCAGGATGATCTTGCCCGTTGGGTTTCGCCCTACGAAATACGCCGGGAGCAGGCGAGAGCAGTACTCGCTCTTTCCGTGGCCCGGCGGCATGGTCACGATAAGGCGGCGGCACGCGCCGGAAACAACATCATCCAGTGCGGCACACAAATCGGCCTGAAACCATGTGATCTTGTACTCCGGTCGCATCGCCCGCGTGAACTTAGCCATGCATGACCTACCGGCGGCGCGGAGGGCCAGTTGCAGAGCGTCCATATGCTCAGCCGGTACCACGTCCGCAAGGGTCCGATCCGTGGCCGTGTCGCATAATCTTCGCTCTGTCTCATGTTGGGTTTTCATAAGCCTATGTCTTGCAAGTCGTTATCAATTTCTGGCGTTTCGGGCACTTTTTCGCCAATTTCGCCGATTTCGCAAGACCTTGAATCGTCGTCGTTTACAGAATCCGGTGGGTCGTCTGCCCTATTCAAAAGCGCGGTCCCCAGCAAGTCAGCCGCCTGCCTCACCGTCATTTCGTACACCGTCCCGTCATCACCCGTGCGCCTCGCCGTCTGCGTGCTTGTCGGGGCCGGTGGCAGCAGTGGCACGATGTACTTTTTCCACGTCCCCAGCGGGTCTTTCATCCACTGGTGTTCAAGCTCTTGCCTGAATCTTTCGAGACAGATCGGGTCGCCTATCACCCACTCAATCTGTTTGAACACGCCCGCAATGTGCTCGTATGCCAGCCGCACGGACTTTGCAACCCCGCGCCGTGCAGGTGTAAAACTCTTGAAACCAACGCTTTTCCCGCTCATGTTTTTCCTTTTAGTGGTCAACAAAGCCGCTGTACATGCGGCCTGAAAATCAAATTCAGAGGCCCAGAAAGCCCTAAAATGCTACATTTATGTATGATTTCAACTTACTGCCTACATCCTTGCATACTCTTTAATCCCGCTAATCCCAGCCGGATTTTGTGTTTTTGCATTGGCAAAAAGTTTATATCTCGCGGGCGTCTGTAGTGTATGTAAATGCGACCGAATAGTCGCTTTTTACAGACGGGCAACATCAGCTTTCGCATGTCGTTGATGTATATGCTTTTAA
>JBDKSR010000417.1:0-2250 GCA_039680545.1 Bryobacteraceae bacterium
CCATGACGGCCGTCCGGGCCCGGATCGGCGCCGAAGAAGGGGATCTCCTCCTGCTGGCCGGCTGGGTGGACGAACCGAAAGGGCAGCGGCCCGCCGATACGGTGTTCATGGCGTGCGGGCAGTTGCGGCTGTTCGCCGCGCAGAAATACGCCGACCGCCATGGGCTGCTCGACCCGAAGAACTTCCAGTTCCTGTGGGTGCTGGACTTCCCGATGTTTGAGTGGAGCGACGAAGAGGAACGCTGGGGCGCCGCTCACCATCCATTCACCTCAGTGTTGGATGAAGACATCGACAAGCTGCTGACCGATCCGGCCAATTGCCGCGCCAAGTCATACGACCTGGTGCTGAACGGCGTGGAACTGGGTTCGGGCTCGATCCGTATTCACCGCCGCGATTTGCAGTCCAAGGTATTCGAGGCGCTCGGATTTACCGAGGAGAGCGCGAGGCAGCAGTTCGGCTTTCTGCTTGAGGCCCTGGAATACGGCGCGCCGCCGCACGGTGGAATCGCTTTGGGGTTGGACCGGCTGACGATGATCCTGGCGGGAGAGAGCTCGATCCGCGACGTCATCCCGTTCCCGAAGACGGCTCGCGGGACCGACCTGATGTGCGAAGCTCCGTCGGTGGTGGCGGAGCATCAACTGCGCGAGTTGGGTATCAAGATAGCGGGCGGGGGAGAGTAGCTCCCCCGCTTACGCCTGCTTCTCTTTAAGCCCGCGGCGGCTTGGTCACCACTTTCCAATTCTTCTCATCGAAGTAGAGGACGCGGCCTTCCCGATAGGACTGCACCGCCATCGAGATGAGGACCTGCGGCCGGGCGGCCGTTTCTACGTTCAGAGTCGGCATCTGGCGGCTGTGAATGCAATCCAGGAAGTTTGTGATGTGCGTCTCCATCATGCTCGCATCACTCACAGGAATCTGGATCGGTTCTTCGCCGAACTTCTTCTTGTATTCGTCGCCGATGACTCTCTTCTCGGGAATCACAGTGATAAAAGGCGAATAGCTCTCGAACTGGCCATGCTCGACCATGATGAGCGAACCTTCATGCCCACGGATCAGACCCGGGATGTGCTTGGAATTCGCCATCGACGATGAAAGCACGATGGAGTGACCCTTTGCGTACTCACCGATGAGGTGGAAGGTATCGGGGACTTCACGGTCGGGCAGATTGGGGTTCTCGGGGCGCTTCTTGAAGACGTAGATGCCGCCGCCTGCCATGACCTTGTACGGGAATTGCGGCTCCGGCCAGCAGATGTTCAACGGCGCCGCTACGTGGAAGAAGAGATCGGTCGCGATGCCACCCGAATAGTCCCAATACTTGCGGAACCGGAAGAAGCGGTCGGGATCCCAACTGCGCTTGGGCGCCGGGCCGAGCCAGGACTTCCAGTCGATGTAGTTGTCGCCCTTGCCCTCCGGACTCGCTTCGGCATCGATCGGCCAGTTCCATTCGCCGTCTTTCGAATTCCGGTGATAGGAACCCTGGCTTTCGATCATGTCGCCGATCATTCCGTCGGCGATCGCCTTTTTCGCCTTGTGCCACTGGTCGCCCGAGGTCGTCTGGGAGCCGACCTGCAGGACGCGCTTGGTCGCACGGACGGTATCCACTAACTGCTTGGCTTCCTGGACGGTGTGGCACATCGGCTTCTCTAAGTACACGTCCTTGCCCTTCTTCATCGCCTCGATCGCGATGGCCGCGTGCCAGTGATCCGGAGTAGCGACCAAAACTGCGTCGATGTCATTGCGATTGAGCACCTCCCGGTAGTCGAGGTAGCCGTCGCATTGATGCGCGGTCTTGTTCTTCGTGACCCGCTTCTGGTACACGTCGCACACCGCGACGATCTTGCAGGCGTTGGTCTTTTCACCGATCTTTGCGAACTCGCGGGCGAGGTAACTGCCGCGGCCGCCCACGCCGATGACTCCGATGTTGATACGGTCGTTTGCACCGAGGACCCGGCCGGCCGGAGCCTGCGCACTGGCGGCGAGAGCCTTGCCAGCCACACCCAGAGCAGCCGATACACCCGCGGCGTTCCGCACGAAATCTCTACGGTTTAGGGAATCCTTCAACAATGACATCTGCTTCTCCTGTCTGAAGTGGACCGGGCAGGCCAAGGGCCGGCAGGACTCTGAGGAGCCTAGATGAAAACCGCCGTTGCGGACGGCCGCCAACAATCCAGTCTCATTCTATCGTTTTCTATCGTTCCGCCGGAGAGCGGTCAAAAGAGCGGAATGCCTGCCACCAGATATACAGACAGA
>JBDKSR010000418.1:0-20994 GCA_039680545.1 Bryobacteraceae bacterium
GGTTGCTCTCGCGCGAGAAGTAGCGAATGGTCTGCTCCCGCCCGTCTTCGGCGAGCGTGAAGTCTTCCTGGGTGAGGTCCTTGACGATGTTGCCCTTCTTGTCGCGGACAGTGACGAAAACGTTAACTACGTTTACATCCGCCGAAAACGTGGGGGCAGGCGAGGCTTGTCTCCATTGCGCACTCGCGATACGGCCCCCCGCAATCACCGAACTCGCCGCCAGGAGCATTTCCCTACGGCTCACAAGCCCTGTTTGACGCATTGGCACAGTCCTCACCTTGATGAAGTGAGATGTCTGCCCGTGCCAGCCGGTTCCGTTAATTAATGTGTTCTTGGTTCACTTCCCCGAGGAGCCAAACCCGCCCGAGCCGCGACTGGAGCCGTTGAGCGGCCCTTCCTCCCACTCGATGCGCTCGTAGCGCGCAATCACCATCTGCGCGATCTTGTCCCCGACGCTTACGTGATACGGTTCGCGGCCAAGGTTCAACAGAACCACTTTGATCTCGCCGCGGTAGCTGGGGTCGATCGTCCCCGGGGCGTTCGGAAGCGTGATGGCGTACTTCAGCGCGAGACCGCTCCTCGGCCGCACCTGCGCCTCATACCCTGAGGGCAGCTCGATAGCCAGGCCGGTAGGCACCGCGAAAGCGACGCCCGGCTGAAGGACAGCGTCTTCCACGGCACGCAGGTCCATGCCCGCATCTTCGTCGTAGCCGTGCGCGTATTCGGGCAGAAACGCGTCTTCGCGCAACTTCTGTATTTTTACTTTCATCGGTCCGGAATCCGCTATCATAGCCCGATATGGACCATGACCAAGCGAGGCGCGTACTCACTCTGGCGCCCATGGCACCCGAAAAGTGCGCATACGCTCTGGCGCGTTACAGCCGTTCGCCTGATTCGATCCGCGAATCCCTGGAGTGGGTTCGCACGCACGACTCGCGAAAGTTCCTGGAGCTCTTTTACTATCAATACAATCACGCCTCGATCGCCGATCTCGGCCACGTAGTCACCTGTTTTGAGGGCATTTCCGAGCTTGCGGCGACCGAAATCGAGGATGAACCGCTCTGGGACGGCCAAGCGAAGTCCTCCCGCTACCAAAATTTCTCGAAGGCGGGCTTTATCACGCCCGAAGAGTTCGGCGAGGCGGAAACGGCGCTCTATCGAGCCACCGGTGAGAAGCTTCTTGCCGCTTACGCTCGGGTTCACACCGCTGTTCAGGAACATTTCTTCGCAATCCTCCCCCGCCCGGAGGACATGAGTCCCGACGCATACAAACGCAACATTGCCGCGCGCGCCTTCGACGTCGCCCGCTATCTGTTGTTCTTCGGCGTACCGACCAACGTCGGACAGGTGACGAGCATACGCACGCTCGAAAAACAGATTCGCCGCCTGAAGGCGTCCCCGTACGCGGAAGTCCGCAGTCTGGCCGCTGAAATCGCCGAGGCGTGTGCCAGCGAGCCGGCTTGTGCGCTTGATGAGACTGCCCGGCACGAACCGGTGGCCCCAACGCTTGCGCGCCTGGTAGATGCGGACAGTTACCTCGCAACTTCCCGCGCTGACCTGAAACGTTGGGCTGAACAGAACCTTCCCAAAGCCACCAGTTCGACGTCCGATTCAGTCGATCTGATAAAGCCGGCAGACACGGCGGCGGACATCACAGCCACCCTGCTTTATCCGATAACCGAACGCTCCTTCCGGGAGTTGTACGAGCTGGCACGATCCTGGAGCGCCGCGATGCGCAAAGAAGTGATCGACCTGGCTTTACAATCCCGCACGTGGCGCGACGAAATGCTGCGCGAGTTCCGCGGCGGGCTTTACGTCTTCGATATCGTCATGGACATTGGGGCCTATCGCGATCTTCACCGCCATCGAAGATGTCATCAGTATCGCCAGGCGTACACGGCGAGACTCGGTTTCGAAACACCGCGCGCGATCGTCGAGGCGGGAGTGCGGGACGTCTATCAGGCGGCAATGGGCGAGGCGATCGAGGCTCTGCATTCGCTACCCGAACCCGGCGCGCACTACCTGATTCCGTTTGGCGCCCGTTCACGCTTCCTGTTCAAGATGGATTTCGCCGAGGCGGAGTACATTTCGCGACTGCGAAGCGGTGTGAAGGGCCACTTCAGCTACCGGGAAATCGCGTGGCAAATGAAGCAGAAGATGGAACAGTTGGAGCCCGAACTAGGCCGGTTGATTGACGCTACGCCACCTTCGGTCGAAGACCCGCTGAAACGGTAGCCGGACCACAGCCGGATATACTGTGAGTATGCGTTCCGCAATGTTGGCACTTGCGTCGGCGGCCCTCGCGATGGCCGGTCTGGGACAGGCGACGAACGCCCAGCAGCCAGCGCCGAAGGCCATTTCCGCGGAAGAACTCAAGTCGTTGATTGACAAAAAGGTCAAGTTCTTCTTTCTGGACGTTCGCGAGCCGGACGAAGTCCGCAGGCTGGGCACCATGAAGGGCTACGTGAACATCCCGCTTGGCCAACTTGAGGCCAGAATTGCGGAGATACCCAAGAGAGCTCTTGTGGTAACCGCTTGAAACCGCGGATCTCGAGCCGCGCGTGCCGCGGCTATCTTGAGTAAGAACGGCTACAAGACAATTGGCTTCTGCTCGCTGTTTGAGTGGAAGGAAAAGGGCTACGACCTTGTCTTCCCCGGTATGGAAGACACTAAATCGACAAGTCCGCCACCCGGGAAATCCACTACGAAAAAATGAAGGTGTAGCCGGGGTCGAGTTTCTGTGAGGCAATCAGGATCTCGCGAACGTCGAACGGATTGGTGCGTCCCGTCACTCGATTCCGGATGACTTCGAAGATGTGTTCGATTCCACGCCCCTCATCGATGTCGGCATCGACGACGTAATCATCCCCTGAATCACCCCGCCGGAAGAACGTCAGCTGGAGGTTGCCGTGCTCGTCGCGCGTCTTGAAGCTCTGCGTGCGCCGATAGCCTGCCGGAATCTTGTGCAGGACCCCCGTTTGCCGGCAAAAAAGAGTGGATGCCCCGGCGTCCTCTTCAAGTGCGCCCTTCGTACGGGCGAAGAACCGGTCCTGTCGAAGCTCGGTCAGCCCGCTGATGTAATCGAAGCAGGTCCGGCCGCTCGCAAGCACCGTTGCCGAAGTCTTCGCGTATAGGTTCAGGAGGCAAGCCTTCTCCTTCATCTTCAGTTCACCGTACAGCCGTTTCCCCTGTTGCGGTCTGCCCCTTCCGTCGCGATGAGCTGCCATATCGGACGCCTCCAGCACCTCGCGGAGTCTTGCAGGCAGGACGTTGTAATCCGGCGCTTCTATCTCGCTCACCTTGCCTGGATTCACCGGAAAAGCCAGCTTCAGCAAAATGGATTTTCCTTCTTTGATTGCCACGAACGTCTGCCGGAGCCGGTATCGCGCGGGAGTCACCGCCACACGGTAGAACGCAATCGCGTCGCAATTGATCCGGGTGAGCCGCAGGCTTCTCCCTAGCTTCTCCCGGTTGCGGTAGGCGCACTTTCCTTGCGGATCGAACAACTCGATCGTGACGGTATCGTTCAGGTCCCCCCCAAGCACGTCCGTCAACTCCAGTTCCAGTTCCCCAGTCGTCATCTCTCCCCAAGCCCGCGAGGATTTTAGCATGAGGCGCCAGCGAAACCGGCTGTTTCTTACGCTCGCACGCCGCCAATAACTACGCCAAAGCCGTATCTGACGCGTGTCGCGCGACAGAATGGCTTCTCGCGTGAAGCCGTGTCACCGGCGCGCGCCATCCTGCGATAGAGTAAATTGGTGCGATTATTGACGTCACCGTGATCGAGCGATCGATACGAGCGTCAAGAACGCATATGGCGAGCTTTTGCAGGAACCCCACCGTCCCGGGAGCATGCACTCGTTCAAGTGCTGTAGTCCACTCAGGTTCGAAGCGGAGCGGGAACGATTCGGGGCGGCCTACGCCGTGGCGGTGCGTCATCCGCTGCCGGAGACTCTCAGGAGAGCGTGTCGGTGATGAGATCAATCCGTAGTTTGAGACACCGGATCCACGACGGGCTTCAGTACCGATTGCGCTCTTTTGCGGGCGGCCGTTGGGCGGATCATTGCCGCCCGGTTTCAATCGTCTTCCTGATGACGGAGCGTTGTAACGCTCGCTGTAAGCATTGCGACATATGGAAGAACCGCGGTAAAGAGGATTCACCGAGCGAAGAGCAATACAAGCTTGTACTTTCCGATCTTCGCCGCTGGTTGGGTCCGGTCAAGGTGACGCTGAGCGGCGGGGAAGCCTTACTAAAACCCTATACGCCTGAGCTGGTCAGACACGCTTCGGCACTCGGCCTGTTTGTGGAGGTGTTGACTCACGGCTATTGGGAGGACCAGACACGAATCGAAGCGCTGGCCCTTGCGAAACCGTGGCGCGTCACGGTTTCACTCGACGGCATGGGTGAGACACATTCAAAGATCCGCGGGCGTGAGCAGTTCTTCGAAACGACCATGCGGACAATCGCGACGCTGCAGCGTTTGCGTAAAGAACGCGGCCTCGATTACGCCATCCGGCTGAAATACGTGATCATGTCGCACAATCTGGACGACGCCGCCAAAGTGGCGCAGTTCGCGACGCAGGAGGGGATGGACGCCTTCTATCAGCCCATTGAGCAAAATTACAACACGCCCGAAGACTCGCACTGGTACGAGCACAGCGAAAACTGGCCGAAGGACGCCGCCAAGGCAGTCGATGCGGTTCGAGAACTGATTGAACTGAAGGAAAAGGGGCTGCACATAGCCAATAGCCGCACACGACTCGAGGCCATGGTTCCCTATTTCCGGGACCCCGATGCGCTCCGCGTAGCAACACAGTCACACAGCGCGCACGAAAAGCACCCGGCTTGCGCGGCGCTGACCATGTTACAGGTCCAGGCCAACGGCGCCGTGGTGGTCTGCACAGGAAGACCGTCAGTAGGAGACATCAAAACAGATCCAATCCGCCGGATTTGGGAGAACCGCCCCAAGTGGTGGCGCAATGGCTGCTGCATGAGCGATCGTTGCAGCCCTACCGAAACACAGGAGTTATCGCTCCCCAACAGACCGTGATTTCCGATGCCCTTGTCTAAAACCGTCATGTCCGTTTTCGGTCTCGACCCGATTCGTATTGGAGGGGTGGAGACGTACGCGCGCGAACTCTCCGTTCAGTTGGCGACCCGTGGATGGAAGAGTGTCCTCTGCTTCCAGAGTGCGCCGCCCGAGCCCGTCCGACGGTTCCTCCAATTGGAAAATGTCCAGGTCGAGGTCACCCCCGATGTATGGCGTCCGAATTGGCAGGTTACCCGCCGGGTCGGACAAGTTCTTCGAAGGTACCGGCCGAAAATCGTGCATTTGAATTTCACGGGATTTTTGAGCCCTTACGCGTGGCTCGCTAAGCTCAGCGGCGTCGAGCGCGTGCTGTTTACGGACCGAACCTCTAACCCGGAGGGGTATAAGGCGGTACGCGCCAGGCTTTTAAAGCGGTTGGCGACCAGGCTCATCAGCGCACCGGTCGATTTCGTAATCAACCCGAGCGATTACGGGCGGCGTTGTTGGCTGGCGCGGGACCTGTTTCCGGCAGAGCGCCTTGTCCGGATTCATAATAGCGTCGACTTCCGCCGGAATGTGAAGCCCGAAGCATCATTCCGGCGCCGGTTCGGAATCCCCGAGAACCGCACACTGGTGGTACAGGTGAGTTGGATTCGGCCGGAAAAGGGCATCCACGACCTCTTGAGTGCCGCACGTCTCGTAGTGGACCGCAACCCGAATGTCCACTTCGCGATCGTCGGAGATGGGCCCTACCGGAAGCGGTACATGGAACTCACCACGCGAATGGGCTTGCCGGACAATGTCACCTGGACCGGACGGTTGATTGATCCCGTCGGCGAAGGAGTGTACGAAGCGGCGGACATCGCTTGCCAGACCTCGCGCTGGGAGGAACTTTTCGGCTTCGTCATCGCGGAAGCCATGGCGTTCGAAAAGCCCGTTATCGGGACACGCGTAGGGGGCATCCCCGACCTGATTGACGACGGGAAGACAGGATTCATCGTGCCCCGGGGCGACCAGCGCGCCATCGCAAACCGTATCCTCAATTTGGTGGAGGATCGCGACCTTCGGAACGCGATGGGCCGGGCGGCGCGCAAATCAGCCGAGGCGCAATTCGATATCGAAAAGAACGTAGCAGAGGTGCTCCGTCTTTACAATCTCTGAGTCTTGACGGTTGCTGGGCCTGAGCGCCTCCGTGGGCAGTTCGGATATCATAGTAACTCGCCAGGGCACGAAGGTCGCCGGGATTCCCCGCTTCACCGCCGCCCGGGCGGCGTAGATATCCTCATCGGTATTTTGCTCATGCATGCAAATCCTCTCTTAGGTGTTGTTTTCCACTGGCTCGGTGGTCTCGCCTCGGGCAGTTTCTATGTTCCCTACCGCGGCGTGAAGCGCTGGGCTTGGGAAACCTATTGGCTGGTCGGAGGTTTCTTCAGTTGGATCATCGTCCCTTGGCTGCTCGGCTCAAAGATGACGAGCGACCTGATCCAGGTCTTGCGGGAAGCGCCGGCGGAGAGCCTGATCTGGTCTTACATATTCGGCATTTTGTGGGGGATGGGCGGGCTGACATTCGGTCTGACCATGCGGTACCTCGGAATGTCGCTTGGCATGGCCGTGGCCCTCGGATATTGCGCGGCTTTCGGCACGCTGATTCCTCCAATCTTTCGCGGAACCTTCGTGAGCGAAGTGCTCGGAACGCGCTCGGGAGTCATTATTTTGCTGGGAGTGGCCTTGTGCCTGGCCGGCATCGCCATCGCGGGCATCGCGGGCATGTCAAAGGAGAGGGAGATGCCGCCCGAACAGCGGCAGGCGGTCATCAAGGAGTTCAACTTTAAGAAGGGCATCCTGGTCGCGACGTTCTCCGGCATCATGAGCTCTAGCATGTCCTTCGGCTTGGCCGCCGGCGATCCGATCAAAGAGATCTCCTTGCAGCACGGCACTCCGACACTGTGGCAGGGACTGCCGGTGTTGGTGATTGTCCTTCTCGGCGGATTCACGACGAATTTCCTCTGGTGCGTGATGCTGAACATACGCAACCGGACCGGAAGCCAGTACTTCAAGGCCAGCGCCGGGAACGGCGGAAAAGCGCCGATGGCGGCCAATTACTTCTTCTCCGCGCTCGCCGGCACCACGTGGTACATGCAATTCTTCTTTTACACGATGGGCGAGACGCAGATGGGGAATTACAAGTTCTCGAGCTGGACGATCCACATGGCGAGCATCATCATCTTCAGCACGCTTTGGGGCTTGGGTCTTAAAGAGTGGAAAGGCTCGGGACGGCGCACAATGACGCTGGTCGGTCTCGGCCTGCTCGTCCTGCTCGGGTCAACGGTCGTCGTTGGATACTGAAACTACGTCGGCACTTTAGTCGCGGCCCACTGAGTCTCAAACCGGACCGAACGCCCGGCCTGCAACGATAGCCTCACGGCTGCTGGCCTTAGAGGCGGATACCCGGTTTACAACCAACTCCTGCGGAGTGCCTGCAACGGGCACTCCGGGTCTATCTTTCACTGCCTGCTCGTGCCGCTTAACGGCTTGGCTGGCTCCCTTGCAACCGTGTCACATCCCTCTGGATTTCACCTGCGATCGGAGGAAACCCGTGTAGCCCGACGTTGGGCACCGTGGGAGCTAACAAAAGAACGGGATTTTCGTCTGAAACTACTTGTGTGTTAATTACGTAATCCACATCTGGGCCCAACAACTAGCCGTGAATCACCGATCGTATACTGGTACTCGCCGCGAGGCCGATCCGGGAATAGTAGATAGACATAACCGTGGTGCAAGGGAGGCGTCATGAAGCATGTCATCCTCAGTGCTGTTCTGTTGGTAGCTGCAAGCGCGGCTATCGCCCAATCCGACAAGCCGGTGCTGCTGCAGAAACCGACAGTCAACCGTACGCACATCGTCTTTTCCCATGCGGGCCACCTTTGGAGCGTTCCGCGTGAAGGAGGAGAGGCCCGGCAGTTGACCAACGGGCCCGGAACGGAAACCAACCCGTACTTCTCGCCCGACGGCTCTCTTGTCGCCTTCACCGGCGAGTATGAGGGCAATGTGGATGTTTACGTCACGCCACTCACGGGGGGCAACCCGCGCCGGCTGAGTTGGCATCCGGGCGCGGACATCGTGCGTGGCTGGACGCCGGACGGAAAGAAGGTGCTTTTCCGTTCGGACAGGAACAGCTACTCGAGATTTGGCCGGTTGTTTACGATCCCGATCGACGGCAGCGGTCTACCAGAGGAGTTGCCCCTCCCGATGGCGGAGGAGGGTTCGTATTCGGCGGACGCCGCTCGCATCGCGTACATGCCGCTAGCGCGAGCGTTTGAGTCGTGGAAACGGTATCGCGGCGGCCGGACTTCGCCAATCTGGATCGCCAATCTCTCGGATTCGCGCATCGAGAGGATTCCCCGCAACAATTCGAATGATTTTGCACCGATGTGGGTGGGCGACCAAGTCTATTTCCTTTCCGACCGCAACGGTCCGATCACGCTGATGACGTATGACACCCGGACCAAGCGAGTGACCTCCCTCGTTCAGAACGCCGGCCTCGACATTAAGTCCGCATCGGCGGGGCCAGGCGCGATCGTGTACGAACAGTTCGGAACGATCTACCTTTTCGATTTAAAGTCGCGGAAAAGCAAGAACGTGGACATTCAAATCGCCGCGGACCTTCCCGCGACCCGTCCATCCTTCGAGAAAGTGGCCCGTTCTGTTGAGAACGCAAGCCTCTCTCCCAGCGGCGTTCGTGCCATCTTCGAGGCTCGGGGCGAAATTCTCACCGTTCCTGCCGAGAAGGGTGATATTCGCGATCTGACGAACACGCCGGGAGTGGCTGAACGGTATCCTTCGTGGTCGCCGGACGGTAAGCGCATCGCGTATTTCTCCGACGAGTCCGGCGAATACGAACTGCACCTTCGGGCGCAGGACGGGATGGGCGATGTGACGAAGATCAAGCTGCCCCCCGGTTTCTACTATGAGCCGCTGTGGTCGCCGGACAGTAAGAAGATTGCTTTTACGGATCACGCAGTGAACGTCTGGTATCTCGAACTGGAGAAGGGTTCGCCCGTAAAGGTGGACACGGATGGTTACCTGGATCCCGGCCGCCCGCTGAATCCATCGTGGTCGCCCGACAGCCGCTGGCTGACTTACACGAAGGCCCTCAAAAATCACTTGCGTGCGGTCTTCGTGTACTCGATCGAGACTGGGAAAACGCACCAGATCACGGATGGTATGAGCGACACTCGTACCGCCGTCTTCGACAACAACGGCGAGAGCCTCTACTTCATGGCGAGCACAGACGCCGGGCCCACGTCGGGCTGGCTCGACATGTCCAGCATCAACCGGCCGGTCACGAGCAGCGTTTATGTGGTGGTGCTGCGCAAAGACCTCAAGTCTCCCCTTGCCCCGGAAAGTGATGAGGAGAAAGGCGAGACGGCAAAGGAGAGCGCACAGATACCCGGTGAATCGAAGGAGGACGACGCCAAGGCGAAGGAGAAGAAAGAGCCGGCGCCAATCAGCATCGATTTTGACGGGATCAGCCAGCGGACTCTGGCGATGCCATTGCCGGCGCGCCGGTATGCGAGGCTGGTGCCTGGAAAGGCGGGCGTGTTGTTCGTTGAGGAGGCTCCGGTCGTGAACGTCGCGGTTCCGGAGGGCGGTGGCACAACAATCCACAAGTTCGATTTCAAAACGCGGAAGACGGAGAAGATGCTGGAGGGGACGCGCGAGTTTTGCGTGTCCTTCAACGGCGAGAAGTTGCTTTACCGCAAAGGGGATCGCTGGGCAATTGCGGGAACGGACAAGCCGCCGAAGCCCGGAAACGGGCCTTCCAGTGCGGCGCAGCCTGCGAACTCAGACGAAAAGGTCCTCAAAATGGACGCCATGGAAGTACGCGTGGATCCTCGAGCGGAGTGGCGGCAGATGTACCGGGATGTGTGGCGAATCGAGCGAGACTTCTTCTATGACCCGAATTTTCACGGCGTGAACGTGAAAGAATACTCCGCCAAATACGAGCCGTACTTGGAACGTCTGGGCAGCCGCGCCGACCTGAGCTATCTCTTCAGCGAAATGTTGGGCGAATTGTCGGTGGGCCACCTTTATGTGGCAGGCGGTGCGATGCCTCCCGTGAAGAGTGTTCCGGGTGGCCTGCTTGGAGCTGACTACCGGGTCGAGAACGGACGATACCGCTTCGCCCACGTTTACGACGGTGAAAGCTGGAATCCGCAGTTGACGGCGCCACTGACCCAACCCGGCGTCAATGTCGTCGCCGGTGAATACCTGCTTGCCGTGAACGGGCGTGATCTGCGAGCAACCGATAACCTGTACAGTTACTTCGAAGGGACGGCGGACAAGTCCGTCGTGTTACGGGTCGGCCCTGATCCCAGCGGAGCGAACTCGCGCGAAGTGACGGTGGTGCCGCTCAGGAACGAAGCAGGTCTGCGGAATCTGGCGTGGATCGAGGACAATCGCCGCAAAGTCGAGAAGATGAGTAGCGGCAAGCTCGCATACGTCTACTTGCCGAATACATCCACCGGCGGCTTGACCAGTTTCAACCGCTACTACTTCGCTCAGGTGGACAAGTACGGTGCAGTCATCGACGAACGCTTCAACGGTGGAGGCAGCATTGCCGACTACATCATCGACTACATGCGCCGTCCGCTGATGAACTTCTTCACGACCCGTTACGGTGACGACTTCACGACACCGGTCGGCTCGATCTTCGGGCCAAAAGCGATGATCGTGAATGAATACGCCGGGTCGGGAGGCGACGCCATGCCGTGGCTCTTCCGCAAATCCAAGATCGGTCCGCTGATCGGAAAGCGCACCTGGGGCGGGCTGGTTGGAATCTACGAGATTCCGCGTGTCATGGACGGAGGATTTATCACCGCACCGGATCTCGCATTCTACAACACCGAAGGGCAATGGGACGTCGAAAACCACGGAGTCGACCCGGATGTGGAAGTCGAATTCGATCCCGCGCTGTGGCGGGCAGGCCACGATCCGCAACTGGAAAAGACCGTGGAGGTTCTGATGAACACGATCGAAAAGAACCCGCCACCGGTCTACAAACGGCCTCCATATCCGAACTATCACAAAGGAAACGCGGCGAACGCTCCCCGGAAGGCCCAGTAAACAGAGGCATCGCAAGTATCGCCACTTGATCGGAGAGGTCATCTAGAGCACGGCGGGCGGCGGAAGCAACCGTTCTTCCGCCGTTCCCTGCTCTGTCGCGAGCCCCCCGAGGCAATGGGCCTGAAGACACACTCGGGTCTTCTCAACAAAACGAGATCCGATGTAGTATATGCGGTATCAGGCGCATGGGGTGAAAATCCCTATCAAAAATTGAATGGGGGCACAAGATGACTGATGCGTCCGGTAGCGCTGCTTCTCTCTCCCCGTGGTGGAAACACTCAGCGATCTTAGTCATGATCGTGGGGTTTTCGGTTCTCTCCTATCTCACAGTCCTGACTTATAAGAATGCTCCGCCCATCCCCGAAAAGGCCGTCGAGCCTGAGGGAACCGTGGTATTTACGGGCGACGACATCCGGCACGGCCAGGAGGTCTTTTTCAAGTACGGCCTCATGGAGCACGGCAGTCTTTGGGGCCACGGAGCTTACCTCGGTCCCGATTACAGCGCCGAGTATCTGCACAGGCTCAGCGAAGTGACCCGGGACACGGTCTCGATGGAGAAGCACAACAAGCCCTTCGACCAGCTCACAGCCGATGAGCAGAGTGCGGCGCTTGCCGGCGTCAAGGCCGTGCTCAAGGGGAATCGCTACGATCCGGTATCAAAGAAGCTCTTTCTCACACAAGGCGAAGCGGCTTCCTATCGCAGCCAGTCCGAGGAGTGGAGCAAGTATTTCAGTCAAGGAGATCCTCCCCCAGGCCTGCCCTCCAACTACATCAAGGACCCAGGTGAACTGAAGGCGCTGAGCGCATTTTTCGCCTGGTCGGCGTGGGCCGCTTCGGCGGTTCGCCCCGGAAAGAATTACTCATACACCAATAACTGGCCTTACGAACCCATGGTGGGAAACATTCCCTCCACCGAAACTTATATGTGGAGCGGGCTGAGCCTCATCACTCTTCTAGGAGGACTGGGCCTCATCCTCTTTCTGGTCGGAAAATTCGACTATCTGGGCTGGAAAGGTGAGGGGGCCGGCGCCCACGTCGCACATCCCAGCCCGGCGCCGGTGAAGCTGACTCCGAGCCAGTGGGCCACCGGCTGGTTTTTCGCCATCGTGTCGCTCTTGTTCCTGGCACAATCGCTTCTAGGCGGAGTGCTGGCCCATTACCGCGTGGAGCCGGGAGCGTTTTACGGCATCGACATTTCCAGTTTTCTGCCATACACCCTGGCGCGCACTTGGCACCTTCAACTCGCAATCTTCTGGATTGCGACAGCATGGGTGGGAGGCGGGCTTTTCCTCGCGCCTTGGATCGGCGGGAAGGAACCTGGAGGCCAGCGAACCGGCGTCTACATGCTTCTCGGCGCGCTCGTCGTCGTGGTGGTAGGCAGCCTCTTCGGAGAATACCTTGGCATCAACGACAGGCTCGGGCAACTGTGGTTCTGGCTGGGACACCAGGGTTCCGAGTACTTGGATCTGGGGCGGTTCTGGCAACTCCTGCTGGCCGCCGGCCTGGTTTTCTGGCTGGTTTTGATGTTCCGGGCCTTGCTGCCCGCCATCAAGGATCCCGGAAAGCGTGAGTTGTCGTCACTCTTCCTTTACGCCGCCGTCGCCATCCCTGTGTTCTATCTGCCTGCTCTCTTCTATGGCTCCCAGACCAATTTCGCGATCATCGACAACTGGCGTTTCTGGATCATTCACCTTTGGGTGGAAGGTTTCTTCGAGCTCTTCGCCACGGTCCTCGTGGCAATCATGTTCCACCAGTTGGGCGTGGTCAGCACGAAGACCGCAACGCGCGTGATCTACCTGGATGCCATTCTCTACCTGAGTGGCGGAATCATCGGCACCGGCCACCACTGGTATTTCACCGGACAAGGCACGCTCAACATGGCGTTGGCCGCCTGCTTCTCGGCTATGGAGGTGATTCCCCTGACGCTTCTGACACGTGATGCCTGGGATTTCATCAAGTTGAGGAAGGCGCAATGCGCCACGTGCGGACACGAGTTCGCGGCGAACCAGAAGTGGGCGATTTATTTCCTCATGGCCGTGGGAGTGTGGAACTTCGTGGGCGCGGGAATCTTCGGATTCCTCATTAACCTGCCAATCGTGTCTTACTTCGAGATCGGCACGACGCTGACGCCCAATCATGGACACGCCGCGTTGTTCGGCGTCTTCGGGATGTTGGCGCTCGCGGTTCTCGTCTTCTGCCTGAGGGCCATGCAGTCCGACAACGCTTGGAAAGGGACGGAGAAGTACATCAAGATCGGCTTCTGGGGAGCGAACCTGGGTCTCGCCCTCATGATCCTGCTGGATCTATTTCCCGGAGGCGTTCTTCAGCTTTGGGACTCGATTGCCAATGGATACTGGCACGCACGCCGGCTCACGTTTCTGACCGGCGGACTCTATCACAAGCTGGAGTGGGTCCGCATGGTGGGTGATATGGTCTTCCTCGTAGCCGGCGCCCTGCCGATTGCCATCGGCGCACTCAGGAGCGTCTTGAAACGCGACGTGACGCCGGCTTAGAGTGAACTGAATTCCGCGGTGTCACGCGTCCGCGAGCGCCTGATCCATGTCCGCGATCAGGTCCTGGACATCCTCCAGGCCGACCGAGACGCGGATCAGGTCCGGCGTGATGCCCATCTGCTCGCGCACATCAGGTGGAATCGACGCGTGGGTCATCGTGACCGGATGTTCGATGAGCGACTCGACCCCACCCAGCGACTCGGCGAGCGTGAAGATCTTGACTTTTCCCAACATCCGCATCGCCGCGGCTTCGCTTCCCCGCACACGAAACGAGAACGTCCCGCCAAAGCCCGTCGTCTGCCGCAAGGCGAGTTCGTGTTGCGGATGGGACTCCAACCCCGGATGCAGCACGGCGGCGATCTTCGGGTGCTTCTCCAGCCAGTGCGCCAGCGCCAGCGAATTACGATTATGCTCTTCCATGCGAACGGCCAGCGTCTTGATCCCACGCAGCACGAGGAAACAGTCCTGGGGTCCGGCGCAGGTGCCCATCGCGTTTTGCAGGAAACCGATCTTCTCAGCAAGCTCCGGCTTCTTCACGATAAGCGCTCCGCCGACCACGTCCGAGTGGCCGTTGATGTACTTGGTCGTCGAATGCAGAACGATGTCGACGCCCCACTTCAGCGGATTCTGGAAATAGGGAGACAGGAACGTGTTGTCACAGATCGCGAGGGCGCCGTACTCGTGCGCCAGATCCGCGACCGCACGAAGATCGACGAGGTTCATCAGCGGATTTGTCGGAGATTCGATCCAGACAGCCTTGGGACCTTCGGCGAGCGCGGCGCGCAATCCCTTGAGGTCTCGCAGGTCGGTGTACTTGGCGTGAACCTGTTTGTTCTTGAACACGGATTCGAAGAGCCGGTATGTACCCCCGTAAAGGTCGTTGTGCAAAAGGACCGTGTCGCCTGCCTCGAACATCATCACCAACGTCGTCCCCGCAGCCATCCCGGTAGCGAAGGCAAAGCCCGCCGTGCCGCCCTCAATCTCGGCAAGGCAGGACTCCAGAGCAGTCCGGGTGGGGTTTGCAGTCCGGGAATACTCGAACGGACCGGGTTCGTTAACGCCACGGAAAGCAAACGTCGAAGTCTGGTAGATCGGCGTCATGACCGCGCCAACGTGATCTTTGGGGTCATGGCCTGCATGTATGGCTTTCGTCTTGAAATTCATGGATTTCCTGATGCGGCAGGGCTCACAGTGCGCAGCGTTATTTGGGAAGCGCCGCGAAAACACCCCTGAGGCAGAAGTCTCACTCCGCTGTTCCCATGCTAGATCGAGGTCATATCCGATGCAACCCGCATCCGTTCACTAAGCAAGCAACAGGCGAGCTGCATACCGTCGATCCTTCGATTTGGCCACAGATCGCTGATTTCTAACGCTTGTCGCATTGACAGTTGTATACACGTAGTGTACGATGGCGAGCTTGAGGATCGGCGGCTGGACAAACTGATGGACACAGTTCGAATCGGCTTAGTGGGCTGCGGCAATTACGGAGTGAGCCATCTGGAAGCGCTGGCGTCGATCCCCAGCGTTGCTGTTGTGGCTGCGTTCGACATCGACCATTCCCGTGCGGAATCCGTAGCCGCGCGATTCTCCATCCCGAAGGTCTGCCGGAGTCTCGAAGAGATCTGCGGAATGGAGGAGTTGCACGCGATCGACGTCGTCTCGACCGAAACCGCCCACTACGAGCCCGTCATCGCGGCTCTCACTTGCGGCAAGCACGTTTTCGTGGAGAAGCCCCTGGCCACCGATCTCGGCGAGTGTGCCGGGATGATCAAGGCAGCCCGTGCCGCGGACTGTATCCTGATGGTCGGTCACCTTCTCCGATTCGAAACGAAATATGTCCAGGTAAAGCGTGAGTTGGATTCCGGCCGTCTGGGAGAGATTGTCTCGATGCACGCGCGCCGCAATCGCCCGAAAACACTGCTCCCGGTGTACGGACGAACGCACCCAGCCATCGAAAATTCCATTCACGACGTGGACTTGATGTTGTGGTACACAGGGCAGCCGGTGACGCGCGTGCGAGGCTACGGCCGTAAGGCCACCGGCGGCCGCCACGACGATACGTTCTGGGGAGTGCTGGAGTTCGCGAACGGAGCAATCGGGGTGATCGAAACCGTCTGGCTGCTCCCCGAATCGGCTGGCGTCCAGTTCGACGACGCGTTCGAACTCTTCGGCACTCGCGGAGTCGCCAACCTGGAGCTATTCCCCGGACCCCTCTCTTTCTGGCGGGAAGACGGCTTTGAAGCGCCGGATGTGTCGTACACGAGCATTTTGCGCGACCAGATGGCCTATTTCTGCGATTGCGTGCGAGAGGGGCGGCAGCCCGAGATCATCACGGCGGAGGAAGCGATGCACGCCGTAAGGGTAGTACTCGCGCTTGTCGAATCGGCGCGCATCGGGCAGGATGTCGAAATCGGGGCGTGGGACTGACATGCGGCCGCCACTTCCCCTCCTCAGTCCTGATCTTGCAGCACCAGCTCACTTCTTGGAGTCCCATCGTGCCTGAAATTCTTTCGTCGGGAATCACCATCGTTTTGCTGGCTGGAGTCTTCCAGGGCAGCTGCCTCGTCTATGCCAAGTGGATGCGCGGCTGGGCGTGGGAGAACTACTGGCTGGTCTTTGCCACGTTCGCGTACTTGATTTCGCCCTGGGTGCTCGCTTTTGCGACGGTGCCGCACCTCGCCGAAGTCTACAGCGGCGTCTCCTTAGTATTGCTTCTGTGGGTCGCCATGTCCGGCGTGGGGTGGGGATTGGGAGCCCTGACATTCGGATTGGGAGTAGAAGCGGTCGGATTGGCGCTCGCCTATGCGGTCATCCTGGGTGTGTCTGCCACGGCTGGAACTGCCATACCGTTGCTCTTCGCTCCCGCGGGAGCAGTCTCCTGGAGCGTGGGGTGGTTCACGGCAGTAGCGTTGGCGCTCATGCTGGTAGGGGTGGCCGTCTGTGCCGTGGCCGGCAAGTGGAAGGACCAGTCCGGTGGAAGCACACCCGGACGCTCGTACAAACGCGGGCTCTTGATCTGTATCGCCTCGGGCTTGCTCTCCGCCTGCGGGAACTTTGGTTTCACGTTCGGCGCCGATATCGCGCAGCGGGCACGTGCCTTGGGTGCGGCGGACGAATACGCGGGGAATGCGGTTTGGGCGCTGATGATGGTGCCGATGTTCCTCTGCAACGCCGCCTATACGACCCGGCTCCTGAAGCGAAATCACACATCGCCGCAGTTCAAGACAAGCCCTGGTTGGAACACTTTTCTCGGGCTAATCATGGGAGTGAGCTGGTTTGCAGGAATGGCCGTCTACGGCACAGGCGCGCGCAAACTCGGCGACTTAGGGACCTCCCTCGGCTGGGCGCTTCTGGTTTCCAGCATGGTGCTTGTGGCGAACGCCCTGGGCATCCTCACCGGCGAGTGGACGAGCGCACCCCGGCGGTCAAGGTGGCAACTCGCGGCGGGACTTGGAATCCTGCTTCTCGCTATCGCCGTATTGGGCTACGCGAATCACCTGCGCGCAGCCTGACGCAGCCACAAAGCCCTATCGAGCTTTGCGAAAGTCAGGCCTCGAATACGACCATCTGGTGACCGTTGACAACCGGCACCGTGACCCGTGCGTAGCCGTCAGCGTATTCGAACGTAAGGTCCTGGCGCTGCGGAGCGAGATAGACCTTGGCTGGGCGTTGCGGGATTCGCGCCGCCACCGTGACATCGCGGAGCGGGATCACATCTTCAACAATGTCGAGGCCGGGACTGCGCCGTTCGGGGACGTAATGCAAAATGTGGAGAATCCGGCGGCCTTGCTGTTCCGTCATGGTCACTTGCGCCGTTGAGGGAAGCCCGGCTCGCACCAGTGGATCCGGAATCAGCCGGCATATGCAGTTGCCCACGAGTTGGCGATAGACCGCATAGCCGTTCCGCGCGTACACGCGGAAGATCGGTGGCGCGAAGTAGATAATCCGGCCTCGTTGGGCCGCTGCCACGTAATCGGTTGGCTTAGAAAACGGCGTCTGTTCCACTTGGAAGTGCCGGTAGTCTTTATCGAAGTAACCGCTCCAGACGCGCGCCAGAACGCTTGTTCCTGTTTGCGCTTTCACCGCCGAGCCGGTTTCGTACATCTCGTGGACCATCTCGGGAATCCCCTCGCGTATGTCTTCGAGGGCCTCGATGTATTGCGACTCGTGTTTCCAAGGCCCTTCGTAGTCGAGGCCCATTCCAGAGAGAGCAAACTCCTTCCCTGCCTCATCGAGCCCTGATTCGTGACTCAGCAACAGCGCGCCGCCCGAGGAGACATAGGCCGCGAGCTTATCGCCGAGCGCCGCGTCGAGCCGTTGGTTATCAGCAAGAATCAGCAGCCTGTAACGCGAGAAGTCAGACTCGCGATCGATGTAGTCGAACTGGTGATGAAGCTGCGTCAGCATCCCATTGACACCGACAGCCGATTCATTCGTACGTGCCACGCCGGGATTCAGGAGACACCCGATCTCCACTACAGCCTTCGCGCCCTCGCACCACGGCTCTTTCTCTTTCACCGAATGGTACGTTCGGCCGATGCGCTCGTACGTGCGTGGGTTGAGGCGTCCGCGCGGGTGCAGGTGATCGCCGATCGAGCACTTGGTCGCTTGCGCGAGCATGTTGAAGCACTCGTAATCGAGCGCCGCCTGATTGCGAACCGTGCCGAAGTCGCCCCAGCTCCGGTGAAAAGCGCCGGTCATCCCTTGCGCTCCCAGGCCGAAATTCCGCAGGTAGCGCGACGCAATCTGGAAGTGGCTGTAACCCCACCCGCCGCCGGGCAGCGATTCGATTTCAACGTGTGTGTAGTCCTTGGCGATGGAGCGCAAGAACTGCGGGTCCCTCCACAGCCCCATGGGGCCGTTCGTGAAGATACTGGCCTTCGGTTTCCGCGCGCGTACCGCGGCGGCGAAGCGTTCAATGGAGCGTTCCATGACAATGCGCGTGTGCTTGCGCCGATCCTCCGCGCTTGCCGAGTCGAGTCCGAGTTTCTCGCGCTCCATCATGCAGGACGGCCCCATGCAGCCGTTCGCCGAGTAACCGAAATTGTCGAAGAACAGGCCGTCGACTTCGTAGTTCCGTAGAACCTCGTCCGCCTGCGCGAGGATGTAGTCGAGATAAGGCGTATTGACGCACACGCGTCCGAGATCGGGCCGGAGCGGGCTTGCAGGTCCGCCCAATCCCTCCGGCTTCCCTTCTTTGTCGTACACGCGCCAGTCCGCATGCTGCCGCCACACGTGCTGGTCATACATCGTGCTGATGTAGACGGGCACGCGAATGCCTTGGCTATGACACGCCTCGACCATCTCGCCGACGAGATCCACCTTCAGGCTCGGATGCCGAACCCCGACTTTGGTCGGATAGTACGACATGCCGTGGTGGCACTTCGCGAACACGGTGATGGAGTTCACCGCGGCTTCCTTAAGAATCCGTGCGAACTCCGCCGCGTTGAAATCCGCACCCACGTCGGGGATGGCGGGGGAAGTGTGAAAGTCCAGGTGTATGTGACGAAACGTCAGCACTCCCGAAGGTACGGCCTCGGCAGGCGCGATGTTCGTGAATCCCATCAAACCGCAACTTCCAGCCGCCATACGAAACAAGTCGCGGCGAGAGACATCAGCAGACATAAGACACTCCTCAACCAACCCGCATGCCCTATTGTTTCGGGCGGTTCTCAAACACCAGCCATCCCAGATCGGCGGGATTGTCGGACCCCAATGCCAGCCGGGGTGTAACCGGATTCTGTGGACGCCATCCGTTCGAGCCGAGTCCCGTTTCCTGGACGCGCACATCCACCCGAATCGGATGCATCCCATCCGCACCGAACCCAATACGCGCCAGAGGTATGCGCACGACGGCGCGCCATGTGCCGGACGCCGTGACAACGCGCCCCTCGGCACTCTGCGGCGCGACCTGATCGGGAATCTCCGCCCGGCTCTCGGCGCCCGGGATGAACGTGAAATGCTTGCACGGCCAAAGGCGCCGAGGCTCGATCTTGATCAGTACACTCGAGAGGGGAGACGTTCCCGAAGGCCGGTCAGCCGCTGTCCCCGAGATCGCGATATACAGATTATCGGCGTCGTAGCTTGCCGCCCACCGCGCTGGTGACTTATTGGGACCATAGTCACACGACTGCCAGGGCAGGCCCGAAACAGGAACAAGCTCAGGGCTCGACCACATGGAACCGTCAGACAGGACAGCGTATGCAACCGATCCGCCCGGCTTCTGGCCGGTGTATTCGGGAAACAGAAGCTTCCCGTCACGGATCGACTGTTCGAACTCCGGAACATCATTAGCAAGCACGTTCCGCAACTGCTGCATGCGCCAGCGTATCTTTTCGGGGAAGTACTTATAACCTTCCGACTCAGAATGAAAACCGAGGCGCGAATCCCGCTCACACAAGGCCAGCAGCCGTTCGTTCTGGCCCAATTCTTCGCGGATGATGCCGCTCAACTGCTGGAGAATCTCCAGGCGTTTCATTCCTTCGGTGCGCAGCATCTTCTCACGCAGGTTGTAGAAACGGAGAATGTTGTATCCGCTTCGAAATTGTATGCCGAGGGCTTCTGCAACCCCGATGTCCAGCATTCGCTCCGGCTGGGCGGCAAAACGGGGCTCCAGAGATTTCAAAATCTCCACGCCGCGGCTCCAGCCGGTGGTCATGCGCCGTGCCAATTCGACTGTTTCGTCCAGCGTCAATACTTCCTTGAAGCACTCGCCGACGCGATCTCCGCTCGGAGGCCACGGCACGCGCGTGGTGGTGGAAGCCAGAAGCCAGGTCGGCGTAAGGGGAGCGTCCGCCGGCTTCAGCAGTAGCGGCCAGACAGGGCCGTCGTGCATCGGTCCGTAATACTGAAACAAATTCGTGAGGGGATAGTTCTGATACCCTTCCGCAAAATGTTTCCACGCCTTTACCACTGCCGGCGCATCTTCCCTCCCCCAGTAGATAGAAGCGAGTTGGTTCAGAAAAGCATCTTCGTCTTCAGGGAAAGACTCGAACGATAGCTCTCCCGCCGCCTTGTTCATCAGTCCTGGGTAATTGCCGAAGTACCAGCACAGCATTGTGTGAGAGACGCCCAGTCGCCGCATTGCGGCAAACTTCCGGTAGAGCAGCGAAGGCACCGGAACGTAGGGAGTGGTGGCCACTTCGTGCGAATTTCCGGTCTGTATCTTCGACGAGACGGGCGTGTTGTTCTCCCGCGCGACCTGTGCGATGCGCTCGAATCGATCGCTCGGCCCGGGCGTTGAGATCCAGTAGTCGCCGCCTATCATCACCTTGCCAAACTCGGTCCGTCGCACTCCCGACTCGAAGTTGAATTGCAGGATCACG
>JBDKSR010000419.1:0-20507 GCA_039680545.1 Bryobacteraceae bacterium
GGTGCACGAGAAGCACCCGCACGTGCTCATCGAGATGCACGACCAGTTGGTTGGCGGCACCAACCTGCGCTACGTGCCGACCTATTACGGGCAGGGCGCGTCGGCTCCACGCGAAGGGGATCCGAAGGCAGCCGGGTGGGACGATGTGTGGGCTTACGAGCTGATGTGGGACCCCATGAGGGACCTGGTGAGCGGGAACGCCATCGTTCTCTATTACTACAATCTGGCGTACTCGATGCCCCTGTATATTCACATCGATCTGCGCAAGGACAATATCAACGCCCTGATGCTATGGTGGAACGCGTCAACCTGCCGTCACCTTGGAATGGGCGGAACGCACAGTGACCCCGCCGTACGCGCGGCGCAGAAGGCCGCCATGCGGGACTACCGCCGCCTCAAGCCGTTCTTCACGGCGGGAACCTTTTACGGAATCGACGAGATGACGCACGTGCATCGTCATCCGGCCGAGCCAAAGTTGGTGGTCAATTGTTTCAACTTGGAGAAGGAACCCGTCACGCGCACGGTGGAGTTCGACAACGCTCGCTTTGATCTTCCTCCTGGCCGGTTTTCGGAGAAGATCACGATTCCGGCATGCGGACACGTGCTGTTAGAGACACCGAAGTCCTGAAAGACGGAGGAATGGTGCAAGCTCCGCGATAGTGAGTTGCGCGTGGCGGAGAACTGTCGCGACACAACTCATAAGCGGTGCCAGGAAAGAGTTGCCATGACTGACCGGAGAGCATTTCTGCAAGGCATGATCGGATGTTTCGGGACGGCGGCGGAGCCGCTGATTCCGGCCGAAGATGAGTTGTTCCTGCGCGATCAGGCACGGCGGATCGCCTTGTCCGCGCGATTGCAACCAGGCGAACTCGGTGGCAAGCGGCGGAATGAAACGCCGTACACGATGCGGGTACCCGGGGGCAACATGGGCTACCCGGCGTTTTGGGTACGCGACGCAGTCATGATGCTCGGTGGCGACGTCATCCCAAGTGACGAACTCGAGGGCTGGATTCGACTCATGTGTTCGACTGTGCCGGGCCCAGGCGACTGGAACGTCCGGCCCGGCGTAGTCGTGCCCGCCTACTCGATACCTGACCACATCAACTTGGATGGCAAACCAACGTTTTACCCAGGTAACTATGAGACTGGCACGAAACAGGGCGGACGGCCCTTTGGTAAGTACCCACCCATCGATGACTATTACTACTTCCTGACGGCGGTTTGGCATCACTGGAAGCTCACGCGCAGCACAAGGTTATTCCAGTCAAATGTGAAGACCGTTTGGACCGGGATGCGGCTCTCCGACCTGTGCGAACGCGTGTACGCGACACCCGCTGCGGACAGTGCAACTGGCCTTTGCATCTCCATCGACACCGAAGCCGAGCACGCCGTCGACTTTGGCTTCTGCGACTCGATCCGGAAGAGCGGGAAGCTTCTCTTTCCGTCGCTACTGAAATACGTCGCGGCGCTTCAGATGGCCGAACTCTTCAGCGCGGTGGGGCGGAAGGATAAGGCGCGCCGTTTTGAAGAAGATGCCCGGCGCATCCGTGGAGCGATCCTGCCGACCTTCCTCCGTGCGGCGAGTGAGACGGAAGCGTGGCTTCATTCCGCGACCGGTGTGTGCAATCAGCCTTACGTATGGGGCACTGCGTTTGCTGTCTGGTGTGGAGCCGTGGACGGGGCGGACGCCGATAGACTCGGCCGCTCGCTGGTTCGGGCGTTTCGTGAAAGGACGGCCGTACGGGAAGGCTGTGTGCGCCACATTCTCACGACTGATCGCGTGAACGCCGGTGGGTGGGAAGGACGCGACCAGATCGGGGTGTATCAGAACGGTGGGTACTGGGGAACTCCCACCGGTTGGTACATCACAGCGATCGCCCGCGTCGATCGGGACGCAGCCCGCGCGATGGCTGCCGAGTATATCCGATTTCTCCGCGATCACATGCGACCGGATGGAACGTCCGAGGCATGGGAGTGGTTCAACCCGGAGACGGGCCGCACTGTGAATCCGCTTTACGGGGCCACCGTGATCCTACCGTGGCTGAGCCTCAAACAAGCCGGACTGTGCAGACGTTGAGAGTGCTAGCTGTCGGGAAGTGGACAGAGCCGGTAAGGGGTATCTGAAGTTCAACCTGTGTCTGTTCGCCTCGTTCTCACGAGTTATATTGTAGGCTGGCCAGGAGGCCAGATCGGAACTCATTGGTGAGGTAGCTCTGGAGGCGTTCACTATGCAATTCGGCGTTCATTCTCTGTTGTTTACTGAAGCTTTTGTTGACAAGGATCTGTACCTGCTCGACAAGTGCAAGCGGATGGGGTTCGATGCGGTGGAGATCCTCCCCTTTGACCCCGACAACTTTCCGGCGAAAAAGGTAAAGCAGATAGCGGCTGACCTGGGGATGACCATCAACACCGGCTATGGCATGCCGGACAAGTACAACATCATCTCGCCCGATGAAAACATTCGGAAGGAAGGGATCGAGTTCTCCAAGCGGTTGATCGACTTGAGTAATGAAGCCGGTGCCCGCGTCTTCGGTGGAATGATCTATTGCGGCTGGGGCTACCTGACCGGCCGGATGCGTACCGAACAGGAATGGAAGTGGGGCGTCGAGGGCTACCAGAAGATCGCGGCTTACGCCCGGAGCACATCGGATCTCATCCTTGGCATCGAGCCTGTCAACCGGTTCGAATCACACTTCATCAACACCGCCGCGGACGCGGTGAAGTTCATCCAGGACGTCGGTTCGCCGAACGTCAAGGTGCACCTGGACACGTTCCACATGATTCGTGAGGAGGACAACATCACACAGGCGGTTCTCACGGCCGGGCCGCACCTGGGATACGTTCATGCTTGCGAAAATCAGCGCGGCATCCCGGGACGAGGACTGATGCCGTGGGGGGACTTCTTCAGGGCCCTGAAGCAAACCGGCTATGACGGCTGTATCACCATCGAGTCGTTCGATCCCGACATGCCCAGTATCGCCAAGCTGTGCTGCATCTGGCGCAAGTTGGCCGATTCGCCGGAGCAGTTGGCGACGGAAGGCTTGGCGCACTTGAAGCGGGTTTACCAAGAGGTGTACGCAAACTGAACCATGGAGGAGACTGTGACGATCGATCTTTGTAGCACTCTGAAAGGCTCTTTGTTGGAAGGGTTCTTCCCTGCGGGGTGGGATCTGGCGCGGATGGATGCCTGCTGCTCGAATCCTCCGGAATCGATTCTTGATCGCCAGCCATGGTGGAACGCCGGGTTTGAGCCGGTTCCGTGCGAGACGCTCTCGGATTTCGACATGATGCTGGGGCACGAAATCGCGATGACGATCTGCCGCAGCCGCGAAGCCGGACGCAAGCTGATCCTCATCCTTCCGGTCGGACCGATGGGGATGTACCGATGGGCGGTGTACTTCCTCAAAGAGTGGAAAGTCGGCTGCGATCACGTCTATGGGTTCAACATGGACGAGTGGAGCGACGCCGAGGGCAACACGCTGCCGTCAGACAATCCGGGCGCATTCCAGTATGCGATGGAGCACGCGTTTTACGGCCCGCTGGGCGGGTTGACCATCCCCGCGTCGCAGCGGCACTATGCGACCCGCGACCTGTTGCCGACTTATCCGGAGCGGATCGAGGCTTTGAAGAAAGATGGCGCTGAACTGGTCGTGATATTCGGTATCGGCCGGGTTTGCCACATCGCCTTCTGGGAACCTCATTTCGCGGCTGAATTTGCGTCCGACGAGGAGTGGAAGCGGCAAACGCACAGGCTGGGAGCGAAGTTGCACCCGCTTACGATCGAGCAGAACGCGATTACGAGCTTTAAGAGCCGGACCACACTGGTGTCGACGCGCGCCAACACGATAGGGCCGGGGATATTCCTGAAAGCGGACCGGATTATCGGCGGAGCGGACGGCGTGTTAGGACGCGGCATGCAGTGGCAGGGGATGAGCCTATGGGCGACGCTGCGCTACGGCCCGGACCGGTGGGTACCGAGCAGTTTCATGCCGACACGTCCCGGCCGGTTGCTTTTCCTTAAAGAACTCGCTGGACCGCTGGTCGCTGAGTGCAACTGAGATCGGGTTGCCCGCGAGAACGTGCGTGAATACGTTCTGGCGATCTGCTTTCTGAGAGCGCGGATAAAGCCGCACGAAACGGGGTCGGGCCACCGGCGCAGATGACTTTGCGCGAGAGCGGTTAACGCGGCAAGGTCCAAAGACTGGTCAGCTATCCCCGATTTCAGTTCGTGTTCCTCGGCTGGTCGTCACCGAGACGGGGAGTGCGACAGAAGTCCGGCAGAGGGCACAAAGTTGACTTCAGCAGTGCCCGGCGACACTAGCCAACTTTATGATTTGATTGGTGCGGACGGGGGGACTTGAACCCCCACACCTGTCGCTTCTCCTGCACGACTTTCACGCGGCGATTGTATTTGGTCTCGAATTCGTTGGCGTGACGGTTGGCTACACCGAGGCGGGGATAACGCACGTACTGACTTCCATCTTGCTGTGACTGAATCAGGTCAGGCAGCGCGTCACCACGATACCTGACCTGATTCTTCTCCTGACTGCCCAAGGCGCTACTATTTAGGGTCGAAAGAGGGAATCTTCAGCAACTCTCCGCCCCGCAAGGCGGACTCGTGCGCAACGATGCCAGGCGCTGTGTAGGCAACAGCTTCATAGACATCGATTGCCGGCATGCGGTTTTCGACGATAGATTGGATGAATTCGTGGGTCAGAAAAGTGTGGGAACCTTGGTGGTTGCTTTTGTGGCGCATCGCCTCCGGTAACATGTCGGTATTCCACCATTCAGTCTGATTGAATTTCTCAATCGTATTCTTGTACCTGACAAATCCGCCGCTGTCTTTCTCGTTCGTTGACGTCGAAGTGACCACTATCGGGCCCAAGCCATTGGGATGAGGATCGTACAGGCTCAACTTTGTGCCCAATAGTTGGCCACGCTCACAGCCGCCTACTGCGCCCCTCCAGTACACATTTACGCGAAACGCGGTGCCGCGATCACTCTTGAAAAGCGCGGTCTCATTCCAAAATGGATTTCTGTAAGCGTTGTCTTTCAGTGTTGGGTCGTCATCTCCCCACCCGATGCAACTCACCTGAGTCAGGCGCTCCTTCGTGACGCCGATAAGAATGGAAGTGCAATGGGTCGGGTAATGCATCGGGGCCAGTCCGTGGCGCCAAGTGCGCTTCCCATCCTCAAAATTCAGCTCCTCGACTCCCGGGTGATGATATTCAGCCTCGGCGGAGAAAATACGCCCAAATTTCCCCTCCGCATACAACTTCCTCGCAGAGATCATGCTCGGGTGATAGTAGCTGGTCTCCGCCATCATGTAGTTGAGACCGGTCTTCTTCACCACGTCGATGAGCTTCTGGCAATCCTCCAGCCGTCCCATCACCGCCGGGACCGCGCTCATGGCGTGTTTGCCGGCCCGCATGACCATCGTGACGTGGCGCAAGTGGTCGGGTGCCGGGGTGGCCACTAGGACGGCATCAATATTCTTGTCGAGCACCAATTTCTCAAGAGATTCATAGGACTTGGCGCAGTGGTAGGTCTGCATTAAACGGTCACGTCGTTCCGGCCTCAGGTCGCTTACGGCTTCGACGACGCAGTTTGGATGCTGATGAAAGTAGAACGAGGCTCCAAAGCTCCCTCCGACAACGCCGATACGCACCTTCTTATCCGAAGGAGCAGCACCGGCGAACCGGACGGACAATCCTGCCGCATTCATTGCCATAAATTGCCTGCGATTTATCGTCATATAGGAGTTCCTCAGTTGAACCTTACCAATCGGCGACCGATCCGTCGCGATGGAAATATGCCATGCTCACTTCCGGCTCAAATGGATGCTTCGCCGCCTCGCGCTCGTTGATCTCAACGCCGAGGCCCGGCTTTGTGGGGGCCTTACAGGAACCAGCTTCGAGCGGGATTGGCTCATCGACTACTTCGTTGCGCCACGCAACGTCGTTACGTACCATCTCTTGAATCAAGTAATTCGGAGTGGCGAAAGCTACATGCACTGACGATGCCGTACTCACCGGACCCTGGGGATTATGGCAGGCCATCGGGATCATGTAGGCTTCGGCCATCGCGCCGATGCGGCGCGCTTCGCTGATGCCGCCGCAATGCGTCACGTCCGGTTGAATGATGGACACAGCGCGCTTCTCGAGCAACTCGCGGAACTCCCATCGCCCTACCAGGCGCTCGCCAGTGGCAATGGGGAAGGGCAGTGCACGAGAAACCTCCACCAGTGCTTCGATGTGCTCTGGCCAGCAGGGTTCCTCGTACCAGTAAAGGTTGTATGGGATCATCATGCGGCCAAACTGAATCGCCGCGGCGGATGTGCAGCGCGCATGCAGATCGATCATGATGTCGATACTGTCGCCAACGGCGTTGCGCATGGCCTCGACGCACCGTGCCGAGTGCTTCAACGTGGCCGCGTTTTCGATCAGTTCCGAGACCGGAATAGGCATGGCCTTTACTGCTGTGAAGCCGCGGGCTACGCTCTCCTTGATCTTTTCGGCGAAGTGTTCGGGCTCGGCAGTCTTATACATGCCTTCGAGCGTGCCGCCGCCGAGGTGGTCGTAGAACCGCAGCGAATCACGTACGGGCCCGCCGAGCAATTCACAGACGGGCTTGCCGGCCTCTTTACCCTTGATGTCCCAGAGGGCCTGATCAATGCCGCTTAGAGCTGTGTAATTCGTGATACCCCCGCGCCAGAAATACTGGCGATGCATAATTTGCCAGCAATGTTCGACGCGAAGAGGGTCCTGCCCGATCAGCAGTTCGGCAAGGTCCTCGATCGCACCCACTACACCCTTAGTCTTCCACTCGAGCGTCGCTTCGCCCCAGCCGTAGAGACCAGGGGCGTCGGTCTCTACTTTCACGAAGATCCAATTGCGCATTCGCGCATTGACGACGAGTGTGGAAATACGCGTAATTTTCATGAGTTAATTCACCCGGTCATACTTCACAATGATCAATGTCGAGGCAAGGACAATCCCTGATCCGGCAAGTGCCACGCCGCTCAAGCGTTCACCGAGGAGGAGCGATGCGAGGATCACGCCAAACACCGGCAGTAAATAAAGGGATAATGAGGCCGCCGAAACATCCAAGTGCTTGAGTGCCTGAAAGAAGAGCAACATGGCGACGCCGTAAGTGAAGACGGCCTGGTAACTCAGCCCCAGCCACGACTGCCATGTGAACGTTTCGAACAGGCTTGGTTGCAGGGGGTCCAGGCAGAACAGAAGAAATAAACCGGCGATTGTGGCGGCGATATAACTTAAAACCAATACCTCGACTTGAGAAAACTTATCGAACAGGCTCTTGCAATAAACGTTGTAGAAGGCCGAACCCGTGATACCGGTGAGGATAAGGAGATTCCCTGCTAGATAACGCATGTCGATCAACGCACTTTCGTGAAGTTGATCGGCCGAAAGCAGAAGCACTCCTAGGAGGCCGATCACGAGAGCCAGCACGCGCAGACGTGTAATCCTTTCATGCAGCATCACGACTGCCAGCAACGTGCTTATCACTGGCAGCATGAGGCCGAGAACAGCCGCGTTTGATGCCAGCGAAAGTGTGATTCCGGAGACGATACCGAGTTGCGCGACTACTTGCCCGCCCACGCCGGCAATGACGAAGCGCCCCAAGTCTTTCGCCGAGATCTCTCGCCGGTGTGGAGCGCGCCGCTCCCGCATGAGCAGTGGCAGCATCAAGATTGTTGCTATGGCAAACGGGAGGAAAGTAATCTGGATGGGCCCAAGTTGCCGGCCCATGTACTTGACAGCCGTACCCTGGCCTGCGAACATCAGGCAAACCAGCACGAGCAGTAGATAGTATCGTTTCTGATTCACGATGTCGTCAATGCGCCAGCACGAAGCCGCCGTCGATCCGCAAGGTGCTTCCCGTGATGTATGACGCATCCTCCTCGGACACTAAAAAAGTCACACCTTTGGCGATTTCTTCCGGCCGCGCCAAACGGCCGATGGGGATGATCTTTCCACCCTCGCGGAGTTGGTCCTCGGTGTTGAAGTTACGCTCACCCGGAGTATCGGTCCAGCCCGGCTCCACCACGTTCACACGAATGCCGTACTGAGCCAGTTCGCGTGCCCAAGTGAAAGCCATTTGATTTACGGCTGCCTTGGCGGCGTTGTACGGCGTGGCGTTGGGATACGGCCGGGCGGCATGCACGGAACTGATTACCACAATGCTGCCGCCATGCTTTTCGCGGACCATCTGCCGGGCTGCGAGTTGACAGCAATGAAATACGCCCCACAACGATACGGCCCAAGTCTTCTCGATGTCTTCGGCTTCAAGTTTCAGAAGGGGCTTGCGGATACTGTAAGCCGCATTGCTCACCATGATGTCCAGCCGGCCGAATCGCTGCACCGTGTCTTCTACGAGGCGAATGCATTGGGCCCGATCGGCCACACTAGCTTGCACGATGTGAGCGCGCCGTCCAAGGCCTTCGATCTCTCTGGTGACTCTTTCAGCCTCGTCGGCATGGCTGTTACAGTTCACGACAACGTCAGCGCCGTTCCGCGCCAGATCTACTGCGATGGCTCGGCCGATTCCGCGCGAAGCTCCTGTGACGATGGCGACCTTATTATCCAGTTTCACGGTCTAGCCTTTCCTTCCGGCCAATTCTTCCAGGAGGCGCAAGCCTTCCTCCACAACGACATCAGCGGCGTCGCCGGAAAACGGGCTTCCGAAGACCACTTCGTAACCGCCTTCCTCGATTGCTTCACGCGTCGGAATGTACCCGAACCCTCCGTTCGAGTATCCCGAGAACAGCGTGTGAGGAAAGGGCGATTGTTCGGCAATCCGCATCCCTATCTCGGCGAATGGCTCTCCCTCGACAGACAACAACGCCACGTCGCCAATACGGATACCCTGCATCTGCCAGTCGATCGACTCCTTGCCGTGATATTGGCGAGCCATGTTCGCGAGCGCAGTCGTCTGCGTCAGCCGGGCGGTAAGCGTCCGTATCTCGTCCTCGTTATCCTCATGGCGCGCACGGTCCAACTGCTGCTCGCACTTTCTGACCTCGTCCAGCAGCGTGCCGGGATCGTCGAACTTCCTCAACGGCATGCGGACCCGGCGCGTCTTCATGCGCAGCACAGGTGGCTCCGGTTCCACTGGCTCGTCATCGTACAGGGCGATCGCGGCCCCGGATTGGAGCACGCCCAGGTACTTTTCACGGCGAGGCAGCGTCTCGATGCCTAAGGCTACCTTGGACGCCTCCAGACCAAGCAACTGGCCGAGCCGCCGATATACCCGCGTGTCGCCGGTGAACCCGCGGCGCGGGGTCACGTTACCTGGCGCTCCCTGCAGGAATAAGCAAGTTCCACCCGCCTCCCGCTCAACCACCTGCCGGCACATGCCAGGATAGTCGGGGGTGAAGAGTGTGTTCTGCCAAGCCATCGTGGTTGGGTGGCAGGAGAAGTGAACGATGGTGGCGACCGGACTTTCGTCCAGCGCCTCGAAACGCACCACACGAACCGTCGGGTCGGTTACACCTTTCCAGTTGCGACCGACTGCCACGCCTCCGCCGGGGACGTGGAAACGACGGTTGACATTGATCGCTGACCGTCCCACTGCCGCTCCCACGCGCACCGGCTGAAGGCTCTGCTGCGCCTTCCAAACCGCACCGGCGATGTCCAGCGGGAGACCTTCTAAGTACGACAAGGCCATGTCGAGGCCTTCACTAATGTTGTTTAGCCGGAAGGTATTCGGTCCGGAGTGTGTGTGCGTACAGGAAAAACGTATACGTTCGCGCGGAAGCTTGGTCACGCCGGCAATAGCATCGAGGATCTTATCGGTCCATTCCCTATCGAAACCAGTCGCATCCACGTCGACGATGGCGACTGTTTCGCAGCCGTCCGACAGCACGAGAGCAGTGGCAAACAGGGGCATATCGGCTCCTGTTCCCCGTTGGTGCGTTTGTGCGCCCCAGCCGCCTTGTGGCGTGCCGGGCACTGGGGTGATGGCCGTTCTTCCAACACCCGCCTTCAAGTAGTCCATTTCGGCGCCTCGTAGGTTCAGCAGCCGCCGTTTAACGGCTGCGTGAGCCTCCGCTCATTCAATAAGATTCGAAACGCACCCTACTCCAAAGGGCGAATTGTCTTTGGCCCAACCCGGAAGCGCTTCGAACCTTCTGCTCGCTGCATGATCCCTTGAGATTTGCGAGTGATCTCTGAAAAAGGCTTACTCGGGGTGCATGAGCCATTACTCTCCCCCTCTATTACCTGACCTGCACGCTCTGCCGGCATTCCGGACTTCTCGTGAGACTCGCGCTGAGGAAAGCTCCTTGGCGTCGCGACTGGCGAGCGAGATCGAAGAATGCTCACGCAAAGATCATATGTTATTCCAGAACCTTTGCTGTGTCAAGGAGCCATCAAAGCGGGCGCAAGAACCCTGACGGTGCCGCGCCAGGACTCCATTTTCATGAGTAAGCACCAAGGATGGCTCCCGCTCTGAACGGTCGGTGAACCGAATAATCGGGGTCAATGGAACCGGGCGGCTGAGAGGTTGGCCTGCGAGACCTGTTCGGTGGTAGATCCGTACTCAACTGAGCAGATCCAACGACTGAGCACTCATCGGAGCGCGGGTTCAATTTTGCCCACTACGCTGGAAATCGAAGAGAGGGCAGGGGGGCGTCGGAATAGGCCCGCATGAAGTCGCCGATGAGAATACTGCATTCCATCCTTTCCCATACTCTCCAGCCGTTTTAGCGACGTGGCAGCCATGCCGTACGGGCGCAAACCTGAGAACGTACTGCATGTCGCAAGACGGAACGGTCGGGCTGGTGTCGAAGCCAGCGAACATTAGGCGGCACTGCGGCAACGCAATAGCGTGGCATGAGGAATTGTTCAGGGCTTGGTTCTTCTGAAACTGATCATGGGGACTCCTTCGTCCTCAACCTGCTGGTCAGGGCTGTGTCTGGTGGCGTGCAACGTGGCATAGATATAGCGCTGAAACGACTGTTCAGTTGGGTATGCGGTCGATTGCGCGTCTCTCTGTCACAGGCCCCCTAGATGGAGAAATAATCGCATTCTGTGGCGCCAATCCGTTGGTTGCTGTCTCGATATTCCTTGACAAAAAGGAGCTTCTGGGATAAGGTATGATCTTTACGTCGCCCGTACTTCAACGGAGGAAACCCATGCGCCTGTCCATCATCACAGCAACGTTGCTGTTTGTGCCCATGTTGAGTGCACAGACCAGCCTGGCCATTGGCAATCGCAAACAGTTGTTTATCGACTACAAGTTCATTGAGGCCTGCGACGGCATATCCCTTACGTCTGGGATTCCGTATCAGACTCGCGAGAAGCTGTTGGTGGCAGATCAAGGCTGGGAGAAAGATCTGGTCATTGGTAGTTACTCCACCGTACTGAAAGAAGAAGGCAAGGTGCGGCTCTGGTACAGTGTTTCAGGTGCCGTTTTCGATGGTGTGGCGTACGCCGAGTCAGACGACGGCATACACTTCCGGAAACCTGTGCTGCGGCTTGTGGCGCGCGACGGTAACCGTGAGAACAACTTCGTGCTTCCAACCGACCCATCGCTGGTTAAGCTTGGCGGCGGCTCGGTGATGCGTGACGATAATCCCAACTGTCCTCCCGCGGAACGTTACAAGTCCTGGACGGACTTCTCATTACGGAAGGGAAGCGGCCCCAAAACCCCACATCGTGTCTGGTATTCGGCCGATGGTTTGCGCTGGAAGCTCTACGACACGCCGGCCACGGGCTTGCGTGCGGCTGACACCCAGCCGAGTTGGTTCTGGGACCCGCGCATCGGCCGCTATGTTGGGTACGCCCGCGAGTGGGCGCGGAACGCGGAGGTCCAGGGCGAGCATGGCGATTTCGGCTTTCGGATGGAGAGCTACAACGAGTCCGACGACATGCTGCACTGGGACTCTTCGATGATTGCGTTGGCGCCCGACGAGCGCGACTTCACTGCTCGGCCGCGCCCGATCATCGGACTCGATAAGCCACGCATGAAAGGTACGGACATCATTCTGGGAGAAGCATTCATTCCCAGCTCGCCGGTGGATATGTATAGCCCCGGCGTGTTCCGATACGGCGAGGCGGACAACGTTTACATCGCACTGACGCCAAATCATCATCACTGGCACACCGGAACCGAGAAGACTTGGCCAAGTACTGCCGATATTCAGCTCAGTGTGAGCCGCGACGCGCGTCATTTCCAGCGCGCTCCTGGGCGCCGTCCGTTCCTCAGCGTGGGGCCTTCAGGAAGTTTCGATTCCCAGTGGGTGTGGTCGTTGCCGAACCCGATTCGCATGGGAGACGAGTTGTGGATTTACTATTACGGAAGCAACAAGGATCACAATGGAGACCTCGATAAGGGAGCCAAACAGGAAATGAGAGCCATCTCTCGCGCGATACTGCGCCTGGATGGATTCATGAGCGCCGAGGCGGCATATGAGGGTGGCTGGCTCATTACACCGCCCGTTGTTTTTGAAGGTTCTCGTCTGGAACTGAATCTCGACACGGGAGCGGGTGGTGTGGCCCGCGTGGAATTGCTCGATGAGATAGGCAAGCCCATACCGGGCTATGCTCTGGCACAAGCCGACGAATTGAATGGTAACAATGTTCGCATGCCTGTGAGTTGGAAAGGAAATGCCGACGTTGGGC
This sequence comes from Bryobacteraceae bacterium, assembly GCA_039680545.1. Lineage (GTDB taxonomy): Bacteria > Acidobacteriota > Terriglobia > Bryobacterales > Bryobacteraceae > JAEHDI01. The sequence continues at coordinate 12,648 of JBDKSR010000419.1, forward strand.
CGCTCGCCGGCAAGCCCGTGCGGTTGCACATCCGCATGCGTGCCGCGCGGCTGTATGCGTTTCAGTTCACACGCTAGGAAATGTCATATGGGTGCGCGAATCAGGGAATCCCGCGAACCCTCTCAACTTGGCCGCGTGTTTAGTTGGAACGACCGTTAGTTCGGGCGAGGATCTCGATCGCCATTCTTGTATGCTGGCGCGTGTCCCGTATCAGACGGCGTACCGCTTGTCGAGCTGCGACCGGATTCGACGCTCGAATCGCGTCATATAGATGCTCATGCAGATCAGTTCCAACGTGATAGCTGTCTGTCAGTTTGATCTGTTGCAGAAACACCTGAGTGAGTGGTTCCAGGACGATCTCCAAATACCGATTGTGTGCTGCCTTCCCGACAGCAAGATGGAACCGCAGATCGGCGTCAATCGTCTCGCTTGTCTCTCCGCCTTTGCCCATTACTTTGAGCGCTTGCTCGATGTCACGAAGATCGCCCGGAGTGGCGCGTACAGCGGCCAGTTCGGCGGCCGTCTCTTCCAGAACCTGGCGCAGTTCGAGCATCGACTCCATCTCCGACAATACCGGAGTTGGCTGATCTTTAAAGAGGCGTGTCAGAGCTTCTTTAACTTTGTCGCAGGAAGGTGCCACCGTCAGCGTGCCACGCCCGGCATGGACCTCGACAAGCCCCCGTTCCTCCATGATCTTCATCGCCTCTCTAACGACGATGCGGCTCACGGAGAAGCGGACAGCGAGATCTGCCTCCGTCGGCAAGCGTAAACCGGGGGTAGGGTACTCCTCCAGAATCATGGTCTCAAGTTCTGAGACCAGTTGTTCGCTTAGGCGCCCGTGCCGAAAGCTTCTCTTTCGCATCAAGTTCACCCGCTGATAAACATCTTCTTTCGAATCTTGTGATTGAGTGTTCTTTTCTCCGTTCTATCGACGCCAATGCGGTCCAAACCATCAAAGGGGTTTTCTGCCTGTCGCGCATTCTTGGCAGGTAGCATTCGACGCCGGCAAACACTCATTCGCTCTCAGTATACCCCGAACGTCATATGATGTCAGCGATTTTTTGAGCCGGGGATGGAACCGGACCACAGAATCCGTAGATGCTGCAAGCCCTCACCAGACAGAATCAGGCTATTGTCGGCCGTTATCTGATGCCTTTGAAGGATGTTATTTACGGATCTTTGCAAATGGTGATGCGTTTCCCGATTGGCTGCTCTATGCGATGTGTAACTCGATTCTATGCCTGTGTCGTTCGTTGCTCCCTGAACTGGTTCAATAGTTGCCGGGCCGGGTCCGTTTTTTACCGATGTTCACGACGACTCTCTGGGCAGGGAACCCATGAGGTTCTCTGTCCTGCTACCTGTTTCCACGGACGCGCTGGGTTGAGTGTTCGGTTCCTACAAAGTTAACGAAAGATCCGGTATTCCGCCGTTTCCACGCTCTCACTTTCAGGCATGCCGACCGAGATCGAGTCACCCCGCGACCCTGCGATGATCAGTCTACTTCGAACTGCGGATGGAACGTCGTTATCCAGTTGAAGAATCAGGTGTGACAGGATGGCGTTTGAACCGCTGCGGCACCTGTGTCTTCTGGCAGCGGAACTATACGTCGCCAGCGGCGATCGCCTGACTGAAGTACTCACAACTAGTCGAACACATCATAATTTCTGCGTGTGAGTGACCCGGATGCACGGCCAACAGGGATTGTCTGCGATGCGACAAATCGGGAGATAGGTCCGTGCGGGGCGCCCAATGTAGAGTTCTGTGCCGGCTGACTACCCCGCGGCTCGCGATTCATCATACCACCTGCCATACCAAGCGCTCTCCCGAAGCTGATCCCCAAGGGCACGCGGAGCGGGCGCTCGAGACCGGCGGAAGGTTCGTCGCACGCATGCTCTCAACACTGGCTAAATCCCCGGGAACCTAGCTTAAGAGCCCCCGTTCAGAGCACTTCGACACTGCCCTGCCGTAACCCGGGTCTTGGCAAATCTCGATGGCACGTGAAACGCCAACCCCTCAAACACGGGGGCGAAACCACCCACTGAAGGGTATTTGTCTGCTCAATGACGCTTCGAACTCACACTCCTGGAGTTTGGGAATCGCCACAATTTCCACCTCAGGTGACTGAGTCTAAAGGCGTGGTCGGCCGTCTTCAAACTAGTCAAAAAGACAGTCGGAATTCTATTGACAAGCTTACAGAAGCTAGCATATCATCGGTCCATGATCATATGACCTTTCGTGAGTTCATTGCCACTTCACGAAGAAGTCGGATCAAGCCAGAGGCAGTATGGACTCAACTGATCGGGATTGCTTCAGAACATGGAGGACTTAAATATGAGGAAACGATTGGGCTTAGCGCTGGTCGCCATACTGTGTATGGCCTTGCCAGCCGCCGCCCAGGGCACCCGAAGTATGATCTTCGGGCGAGTATTGGACTCGCAGGCAAAAGCAATTGTTGGGGCTGCGGTGGTGGTCAGAAACCTTGACACAAACACGTCGCTCCCCATCACGACCAACAATACCGGCTATTTCGAAGCGAACCTGCTGATTCACGGGCGGTACGAAGTCACGGCAGAGGCGCCGGGCTTCAAGAAGTCCGTTCGCAGCGGGATCGATCTGCCCATAGGAACGAATACGAAGGTGGATTTTCAACTCGAGGTGGGCGGAGTGACAGAGACCATCTCGGTCACGGCGGAGGCGTCGGCTGTTGAGACGAATGCCGTCACCTCTGGCCGCATCGTCGACAACCGCACCATCATGCAGATGCCATTCTCTCGCAACAACCCCCTGCTTTTGGTGTACTTCACGCCTGGTTTGCAGGTCCGTGGTACCTACCGGACCGTCTATGGGCGGCAGAATACGGCAATGCCGGCCGTAGCTTACACTCCGAACAACGTGGGCAACCACGGTGGTCAGGACGCCAGCAACGACCAGATTATTGACGGCATACCAAATCTGGGCAGCTACCGGCGTGTGTCCTTCATGCCACACTCCGATTCGGTCGAGGAGATGAAGATTGAGACTTCGAGTTTCGACGCGTCCACCGGTCATGCCGTCGGAGCCACCATATCACTGGTAACGAAGTCGGGTACCAATGAATTCCATGGCGCTGGCACGTGGCTGCACATGCAGCAGCGATGGAACGCTCTCCCGTTCTTTACCAAGCAGGCGTACTACCGCAGCATCGCAGTGGCAGAGGCGGCCGGAGACACGGCGAAAGCCGATGCTCTCCGCGCGAAAAACCCCATGAGTAGCGGCCATACTAACGATTACAGCCTTTCGATTGGGGGACCGGTGATTCTGCCCAAGCTCTACAACGGCAAGAACAAGTTGTTCTTCTTCTTCAGCACAGACGGCACGAAGGACAGAACGGCAGCAGCGGGCACTAGCTATACCATTCCGACGATGGCCAATCGCGAGGGCGACTTCTCACAACTCTTGCAGGTGGATGCATCTAAGTATCAGCTCTACGATCCGCTCAGCATATCCGCAGATCCGAATCGCCCCGGGCATTACATCCGCACCGCGATTCCAGGGAATATCCTACCCAAGTCTCGCATTATGAACCCTGGCTATGCTGCGTATGCGAAGTTGCTCCCGACACCGAATAACAATCCGGCGAGTGCAACACAAGAACCTCTTAACAACTACGTCGCCACGAGAATGCCGAACACGACCGACTATTCGGCGTACACCAACCGCATCGACTACAACCATTCGAGTAGCCACCGCTTCTTCGGCAAATGGCAATGGAGCAAGCAAACGATTGACCAAGGGGACTGGACCTATGAGTCCGCTAAGGGCTTGAGTTCGGCAGACCAGCTCAGGCGCAACCAGGGTGCCACCATTGACTGGGTGTACACGGCCAGCGCCCGTACGCTGCTGAACGTGGCTGTGGCCGCCAACGAATCTACCGGCGGGTGGCAGTATGCTGTCGCCAAGCAGTACAAGCCAAGCGAGTTTGGCCTGCCTGCTTACATGGATACCAAGGCCAGTGACCAGCATCACATCCCCGTGATGGAGGTGGCCGGCTACCCGAACCTTGGCCAGAACTACGCCGTGCTCGCGGATTACCGGGTTCTAAGCGGCAAGGCGGATCTTTCGCACATCCGCGGCAACCACACGATCCGGGCGGGCTTCGACATGCGCCATTTCTTTCAGACAGGCGGTGGTGGCGGGTACACTTCCGGCGAGTTCGCTTTCAACAACATGTTCACGTCCCACAACGAAGACAACTACACTCCCGCGGGCTCGATTGGGCATTCCTGGGCGGCCTTCATGATGGGCTTGCCTTATGTTGCGGTGGCGGACAGTAAGGACAACTATGCCGCTTACAGCCCGTCTTACGGCTGGTTTGTCCAGGACAACTGGCGTGTAACTCCCCGCCTCTCGATCAACCTAGGTCTGCGGATGGAATACGAGCAGGGCATGACCGAACGGTTCAACCGGCAGTTGGGCTACTTCGATCCGACTCTTACCCTGCCCATCACGGCAGCCGCACAGGCGGCCTACGCGAACAACCCGGTTCCGGAGCTGGCTGCCGGCCAGTTCGTGGTTAAGGGAGGTACGGTGTACTCCGGTGTCGGTGGTGCCGACAGGCATGCGTGGAACAGTGAACTCATGTGGTTACCGCGTGTGGCTCTCGCCTATCAGTTAAACTACAAGACTGTGCTGCGGGCGGGCTATGGCATTTATCACGACAACTACAACGTGCTGGACATGAGCCCTAACCAGTACGGCTATACCACGGAGACGGTCACGTATCCCACGAGCGACTACGGGATGACCTGGCGGGCCGGCAATCCCGCCGCCGGGATCTCGCCCATGACGGATCCCTTCCCTGTGCGGACTGACGGCAGTCGCTTTGACTCTGCGATAGGCAACAAACTTGGTTCAATGGCGCGGGCGGGGCTCGGCTATTCGTTCAACGGCTACGACATGAAGCGCGCCCGGCAACAGCGATGGCGTGTCGGTATTCAGCGTCAGATGGATTCTCATACGGTTGGCGAAGTGGCTTACGTGGGCGCGTGGTCCGATCACATCGGGATCAACCGAAACGTCAACCCGGTCTCTGCTAAGTATTTCGCGACCGGCATGGTGCGTAACAGCGCCATGGACAGCAACATGTCTGTCAATGTGAAAAACCCGTTCGCGCGTAGTAACTTCTCGGATCTGGCAACAACCAATCCGCTGCTCTACACGAATCTCGGATACAGAGGTTACTTCACCTCTTCCACCATCCAGAAGAACATGTTACTGCGCCCGTACCCGCACATGTCTGGCATGACAGACTACTACTCTTCGATAGGCAAGGCTCGGAGCCACAGCCTGGAGATGAACCTCAACCGGCGCTTTTCGAAGGGCTTCAACCTGAACGTGGGCTTCACGAGACTGTGGGCTGAGACGGCCGATGTAATGTTGAACCAATTCGATGAACTCGCGAGTTGGCGGCCGTCGAACCTCGGCGTTCCCTACCGGCTGACTGTCACCGGCGTCTATGAGTTGCCGTTTGGGAAAGGTCGGCCCTTCCTGCAGAGTGGCATAGGGAGTCGGATACTCGGCGGATTCCGTGTTGGCCTCAGCTACGAATATCAGACCGGACAACTCCTCGAGTTCCCCAACACGTTCTACTACGGTGACTTGAAGGACATCCGCAGCGATTCGCCGACACTCGACCGTTGGTTCAATACTGATAGCTTCGAGCGCACTTCGTCCAAGGCGCCCGGTGCTTACCATGTCCGCGTTTTCCCCACTCGCGTGGAGGACGTGCGCAACGACATGATGAACGACTGGAGCGTGAATGCGCAACGCGAGTTCCAGCTTAAAGAAAGTCTCAAGCTGGAGTTCCGCGTGGATATGCTCAACGCCACCAATCGGACCATTTTCAACGCGGCCAATACGACCCCGACCTCGACCGATTTTGGCAAGATCACAGCAACAACGTCAATGCCAAACCGGTACATGCAGGTTCAGGCGCGTATCAAATTTTAGGTAATCGACCACATTCCACTTCTGGAATGAGGATTGGACAAGAAGGGTCCAGCGACCGCTGGACCCTCTTTTTTTGGTGTGCCGAGCATGATCGAGAGCTCGGGGGTGAAAGTCCCCTCTACAACCTGATGGAGGTGAAGTAGTAGCAAAGCGCAAGGGCGTTCCGGCGACGGAGGGTCTGAAAGAAGCGCGGAGCAAACGTGCGAGCCGATGTACAAGAACGGGATGGGAGGCATACGGCGTCGGGCGAGCGGGCCAATGACCGCGAAGCCCATATCCATCAAGGGCGCTGGTTGTAGATCCGGCGGCTGCGTGCGGAAGGCGGTCGAACTTACCTCGGGAGATCTGCTGTGCGTCGCGGAATCGTGACTGAAGGCATCGCAAGGTGCTTTGATCTCGCAGCAGAAGTCAGCAGAGGGCATATTAGTCCGGCAACGGATGAAGGCCCGAACCGTGATCGTGGGTAGTAGTGCGCGGCTCTCATGGATGGCCATGCGCCAGCCAATCCGCTTCGGCGGAGCTTGCCAGGGGCGGATAGGGTGAAGCCCGAAAGGAACCTGGGAGCGGCGAAGCCTCCACGGCGAAAGGTGAAACGAACCTCCGGCCCTCGCGGGCTCAAGTCACGGAACCGCCGTATGCGGACCCGCATGTACGGTGGCGTGGGAGGGGAGGAGCCGCGAGGCTTCCCCCTATCCCGATTGGCTGACCGCGCAATTTCCCTTCAGAAGGTGCCCGTCCAACGTCCCGCGCACGGAGCGGGTGCACACACGAGGTCCTGACAAAGCCCATCAGGATTGGGTCGAATCTTCATACGAGCCGAATCGATTTCCATTACGGCGCCGGAACGGCTTGTGTATGGTCTATTCCAGCTACGGTGGTTCATGACGTTGTGACGGGTATTGTTCTGATTGGCGCTACATTCACGATTGTTCGAAGGCATGTGGTCGAGGTCATGCCGGTTCTTGGGTGCAGTTGGAGGGGACGAAATGGACCTGGCAATCGTAAACAGAGCGGATCGGTGGGCTGGACTCAAGGCGCTGGTCTTGGATTCCGTCAGTTCGCCGCCCTCCAGGCGGGCCCAAAAGCACGGCTCTCGACGGCTTCCTACGGGCATGGTCAGCAGGGGGGCCCGGCTTCACCAAAGCGGCCGTATGCGCGTTCAGGGGACATTTGGAGGGCATGGGCCGCAACCACCAAGCCATTAACCTCCGGTTGAGCGCGGTCGGCAAGCCGGCATCCGAAACCGCCGATAACGGCCCGCTCTCGCCCGGCCTTGCCACCGGAGTGGCGCACGTTAACGGCGTGCTGGTGCGGAGAGATTCTGGCGTTGAAGTGGCCGCCGGTCGATTTACTGGAGTGCGTGTTTCGGCTGGAGCAAGGCGCCACGAAAAACAAGCAGGCGCGCGTCATTCCCCTAGCCCCAGAGGTGCTCGAGAGTATGAAAGTGCAGCGGGCCGGTCTATGGCCTGGCGACAAGAAGACCGGCGAGCCCTCGGTACTGTTCCATGACCTCAGACGGCCGTCCGTCCGTAACCTGCGCCAGGCCGGAGTGCCCGAGAAAATCGCTATGGAGATCAGCGGGCACAAGACCCGAAGCGTGTTCGACAGGTACAACATCGTCATCAAGTGCGACCTCAAGGACGCAGCGAAGCGCCTGGGTGAAGACATGGCGAACAAAGGCACACACGCCGACGATTCGGCACACTATAGGCACACAATCGAGAAAACGGGCTTTGCACCCGCCCCCGAAAAAGCTTCTAAGTTGTTGATTTGATTGGTGCGGACGGGGGGACTTGAACCCCCACACCCTCGCGGGTACTGGAACCTAAATCCAGCGCGTCTGCCAATTCCGCCACGTCCGCGACGAAGCCG
>JBDKSR010000420.1:0-3085 GCA_039680545.1 Bryobacteraceae bacterium
TCAACTCCTCCGAGGCGGGAAACACATAGGCAACCTCATCCCACTCCGCGAGTTCAGATAGCGGACGCAAGCCCGGACGGACGAGCATCTGGTGTTCCAGCATGTCCGGGTGCTCGACCACCTCGAACCCCTGCTCTTCGAGCAGCGCCCGCGCCTCTGCCGATTCAACGTCTGAGAAGAACTCGACCACGAGGGTGTCGCTCTCGCGTGACGTTTCCGTCTTCTTCAACAGCGGACTGATCTTGTCTTCGCTGCGTGGACGAGCTGCCGCCAGAACGTCAAGCCCATCGAGGTTGGCTCCATCCTCCGCCGCCAACACAAACCCGGTGTCCGAAAGGTACTCGACCACGCGCAAGCCGCGTCGCTCCATCTCCTGCAGTTTTTCCGCCTGCGGCGTGGCCGCCATCTCGACCTGAAGGTGCGACCGGCCGGCGGATCGTCGTTTGACCTCTTTCCTGAGCGCTGCTTGGGGCTCGGCTGGCGTCTCCAGACGCCGTGCTTTTCGTATCCTGCTCGAATCTTCCGGGGCCGCTACCGCCAATGTCGCGAATACAAGAAGAAAAACGAATGTCTGCCGCCTCATAACAGGGCTTATCGATCCGGATGAGACAACCGTCCTTCGGCGGACACTCAGTTCTAGAAGGAATCTGCCCTATGAGCACCCGGGTATACCGCCTAATGCCCTCTATCTTGTTGATTTTGGGATGGATGGCCGTTTCAATCCCCGCTCTTGGCGGCTCTATCCGGCTGCAAGATGGCAAGTTGTCCTCAGGAGGCAGCGAGTTTGTCCTCAGGGGGTTGCCTACTCAAATGTGCCGATCGGCTACGCACCCAGTAAAGTTCCTTCATCAATCTCGTGCCTGTGGGCCCGCGACCTGCCCCTCATCGCGGCTGCCGGGGCCAACACGATCCGCACGCTCACGCTCCTGCCTGAAGAAAGCACCGCGTTCTTTTCACTCCTCGAATCAAACAACCTTTATTGGCTGGCCGATTTCCCGCTCGACGGGTACTACGATCCCTCCGTCAGCCTGAGCAGCCTCCGCGAGAAGATCCTTAACGATTTTCGAGCCTATGCCTCGCGGTATCAGGGCCAGCCCCGTTTGATTGGCTATGTTTTTGGGGACGAGGTCACTCGTAATTACTCGACTCATTTCTCGGGCTCTGTCTCCGACTTCGACGATCTTCTGACGGGTGCAGCCGCCGTACTCTCGGAGATCGACCCCGACAGCAAGCCGCTTCTGACCACCGCAGTTCGCAGTACATCCGAGATTCGCGGCGCCGTCCAGGGGCTCGATTTCTGGAACTGGAACGCGGCGGACTCGGGAACGTTCACCGCTTCGGTCGAAGACGTCAAACTGCGCGCCGGATTGCCCGTCCTCGTCTCGGCGTTCGGCATCGACGCGCTGGACGCCACGGACGGTCTCGAAGACGAAGACGCCCAGGCTACGAACGCACTCTATTTCATCGCCGCGATGGAGAACGCGGGCGATCTGCTTGGCGGCGTGTACAACAGTTTCAGCGACGAGTGGTGGCGGGCAGGCGAGGATCCTTCGGCCCACTCGACCGATGGCGTCTCTGAGGCCGGCTCGCCGGACCAATTGCGAAATCCGGCCTGGTCCGGCATCTTCCGCACCAGCCGGTCCGAGATCGCGGGCCTGGATAGCCTCCAGCCCCGTCTCGTGTTTCAAACCCTGGCCAACCTCTGGGAGGGTCGCATCCCGGCGGAATTCACCGCCGAAGGTGATCCTCAACTCAATAGCGTGACCCATGCCGCAACCGGGGAGTCCACAGCCGCTCCCGGCGCGCTGGTGCTTGCCACGGGCACGGCAATGATCGACACAAGCGCCGCGTCCGAATCGTCGACCTCCTGGCCCTTGCACCTCGGTACGACGTCGGTTTGCGCAGGTAGCGTGCCGGCCCCGCTCGGGCTTGCCTCTCCGGAGTCCCTCACCGCCCAAGTCCCTTGGGACATCGACCTGGGTGAGCAATCCGTCGTTACGTTCCGCGCCGGACGCGCTTCCAATCCTGCGAGCATTTCGCTTGCCCAATACGCCCCGGGTGTGTTTCCGGACGGAGTAATTCGAGCCGGCACCACCTGCAGCGCTTCGGTGGCGAACGGAGTGCGGCCGCAGGAAATTCTGGAGGTTTACGCCACCGGCCTGGGGCAATCGACCACCGAGGACGTGACAGCCTCGATCAACGGCACACCGGCGGAGGTGCTCTACGCAGGGTTGCTGCCCTATTTTGTCGGCATGAACCAGGTGAATCTTCGCGTCGGGGAGGCGACACCGGCTTCCTCTTCGGCTGGGCTTGTCCTTAACGTCGACGGGACGGCAGGCACTCCTTATTCCCTCTCAGTGGCAAGTTCCACCGTCGCGTACGGAACCTCACTTGCCTATGGCGGTGGCGAAATTGTGCTCCAGGCGGGTGCCGCGTCGGAGTCTGCAACTCTTGGCGTCGAGGGCGTTAACGGCTATTGCGGGCCCGTTCTGTTTTCCTCACCGTCCGCTCCCGAGGGCGTTTCGTTCCAGGCCTCCACGGCGTATACCGGGGAATCGGCCGTCCTCACTGTGTCTGCAAAGGCGACCGCGCCTAGCGTCGAGTCGGGGTCTCTGGTTATTTCCGGCCGTGCTTCCGGAGTGTCGAGTTCGCGAGTCACGATCCCCGTCACGGTGTTGCCGAGCCAGGGTGAAATCCCCGTGCGGGTGATCTCCGGAGGGTACAAATCGGTCTCTCTCGCCCGCGTCGATTGGAACGGACGAACCCTTTATTCCACGATCGGAGGCGGTCCGGGACGCGGGATCAACATCATCTCCGTGAACCCCTCGACCGGTGTCTTTTCGTCCGTGCAGAACTTCGATACCTGGGAAGACGAGACGGCCTCCACTAATATCATCCGTTATCTTGCGGGCCTGCCGGATGGGACGTTGATCCTCGCGGCCATCGCCGACGAGGGAACCTATCTCCTCAGCCAGGACGCGCGCAACGCGTTCGCCATCCTATTCGGAAGCACAGCCATCGAATCGCTTGGCTACCAGGAATCGTGGGCTCTGATCTCCCGCAAGAACGCCGGAAAGCCGATCGC
>JBDKSR010000421.1:0-15055 GCA_039680545.1 Bryobacteraceae bacterium
GCGCCGCCCGAGTATTCCCGGATGTACAACGCTTCCAAGCTGAAGCTCCGGCCGAACTGGAGAGAGGGGCCGGGCGTCCCTGGTCGCAAGGAAATCGCGGAATACTACGCCATGGTGACGGCGGTTGACGATGCGGCCGGGCGAATCGTCAGAACCCTGGACGAACTCGGCCTGCGCGACGACACCATCGTGCTGTACTCGTCGGATCACGGCGACATGTTGGGTTCGCACGGTGAACGGCTGAAGCGGAAGCCATGGGAAGAGTCGATCAAGGTTCCGGGCATCCTGCGCTGGCCGAAGCGCGTGAAGCCGGGATCCCGGTCGAGACAGTTTTTCACGCACGTCGATTTTGCGCCAACGCTGCTTGGGATGGCCGGTCTGCCCGTACCAAAGGCGATGCAGGGCGAGGATTTGTCGGATGCGATATTGAAGGGGAAACGCGGACCCGATTCGGCTTTTTTCCAGATTTTCGGACCTTACAGAGGCGACGGAACAACAACCGGGTGGCGCGGCGTTCGTACTGAACGGCACATGTACGCGCGGTTCAAGAACCAGCCTTGGGTTCTGTACGACATCGAGAAGGATCCATACGAAATGACGAACCTGGCGGGCGAACGGTCAGCAGCGGCGGTGCAAGGCGAGATGGAACGGCGTCTAGTGTCGTGGATGGAGAAGGCGGGCGACAACTGGAACTACGACTGGTCGCACTTTGTCGAGGACGGCGGGGCGCTGTACAAACACCGCGCGTTTTACACCATCAATGAGTACCTTGAGTGGATCAGACAGCATCCGGAACTGTCCGGACGGTAGACCGCCAACGATGCGAGACGTCCTGCTGATCTGTCGTGACGTTCTGGGATAATTGGACCCATGCCGCGCCGAACGCGTCACGTCGCCCTCATCTATGACGCCCGAACGGTTTACGACGTCAACGTGATGACTGGCGTGGCCGCCTACCTGCAAGAGGGCGCCGACTGGAAGGTTTACATCGAAGAGAACGCGCTCAAAGATCAGCGGCTTCCCGATCTTCGTTCCTGGCGAGGCGACGGCATTGTCGCGAACTTTGACGACCCGCGTGTGGCAAACATCGTAATGGGATCAAAGTTGCCGATCGTGGCGTTTGGCAGCGATTTCGGATGGTTCAAGCCGACTCCGCGCATTCCTTACTTTGTCACCAACAACGAAGCCATCGCACGAATGGGAGCCGACTATCTGTGTGACCGCGGGTTCGTGCGCTTCGCCTATTGCGGATACCCCCGTACTCCCGCGACGATCTGGTCTGAAGAACGTAAACTCGCATTCATCTGCCGTCTGAAACAGCGGGGGTTCCACTGCTGGTGCTACCGCGGACGTCACAAGACAATCCGTCAGTACGATTCGTTTCATCGTTCGCTCTGCGAGTGGCTCCAGTCGCTGCCAATCCCCATCGGCTTGCTGGCAGCCAACGACAGCCGTGCCCGTCACGTGCTGGAGGCTTGCCGGACCATCGGACTGCGGGTGCCGGAAGATGTGGCGGTACTCGGAGTAGACAACGACAAGATGGTCTGCCAATTGAGCAGCCCCCCTCTCAGCAGCATTGAACAAGGATCGAGGCGGATTGGCTACGAAGCGGCAGCGCTGCTCGACGAGATCATTGCCGGCAAGAAGCCCCGCCAGACGTGTTTCGCGATCGATCCGGTTGGTTTGGTCGAGCGCATGTCCACCGATGTCCTTGCGATGGAGGACCCCCAGATTGCTAAAGCCATGGCATTTATCAGCGAACGCGCCTGCGATGGAATCAAAGCGCAGGACGTTGCGGACGCTGTGGGTCAGCCACGCTATAGGCTCGACGCTGCCTTTAGAACAACTCTTGGAAGAACCCTGTACGCGGAAATCCTGCACTTCAGGCTGGAACAAACTAAACGACTCGTCGCCAGCACGAATCTTCCTTTGAAGCAGATCGCCATGGACGTCGGATTTCGCTCGGTGCAGCACATGTCGGCGCTGTTTCGTATGACTTTCGGTCTTCCACCGGCATCCTATCGAAGGACCGTCTCGGCAAGCCCCGTGTTCCCCCGCTGACAAGTCGTCCGCATGTTGTGTTTGCTCTAGATAATATGTAAAAGTTTTGCCGATTTCTATAAACGTTCCACCTTGAACTCCCCGTGCCCCCTGGTGGAAACTCTTCATGAGGTGTCACGCCTTCCACGTTAGAAGTGTGTTCGGCGGAGGCGGGCGGATGTAAGGGAGGAAACCGGAATGAACGGAGCAGTCTCGAGACGAAGTTTTGTGGGCGCCGTGACTGCCGCCTCGACCATGCGCGTGCTAGGTGCGAACGATCGCATCCGGCTGGGCGTGATCGGGTCGGGCGGACGGGGGCGCTACCTGATGTCGTGCGCCAACAAGGCGGGCAACATCGAATGGGTCGCTGCCGCCGATTCATACGACGTGCAGCGCGACCGGGCTGAGAAGGTGGCTGGCGTGACGATCGACAAGTACGTCGATTACCACAAGGTCCTCGATCGCAAGGACGTCGATGCGGTAATCATCGCGACATGGGACCACATGCACTGCCAGATCGCCGTGGATGCCTGCCGCGCGGGCAAGGATCTCTACGTCGAAAAGCCGATGACCCTGCATCCCATGGAGGGACACAAGATCGTCAAGGCGGTGCGCGAGCACAAGCGCATTTTGCAGACCGGCACACAGCAACGCAGCTATCCGCACTTCATCGAAGCCAAGGAGAAATTCATCGACTCCGGACAAATCGGCAAAGTGACGATGGTCCGATCAATTTGGAACGGCAACCTGGCATATCGTAACCAGGCCCCACCTGCGGGCTTTGAAACGAAACCCGAGGGCATGGACTGGGATGTCTGCCAGGGGAATCTACCGAAAGTGCCTTGGAATCCCAAGCGGTACTTCAATCACTACGTCTATTGGGATTACTCCACGAACGCTCAGATGGGCGGTCTCTTTGTTCACATGATCGATGTGGTGCATCACTATTTGAAGGTGTACCGGCCGATCGCCGCCATGTGCATGGGAGGAATGTATCTTCCCGTCGAGGATCGTGACACCGCCGATAACATCAATGCGATTGTTGAGTACCCGGGAGGTATCCTCGCCACGTTCGAAGCCAACGTGACGGACGCGATCCGAAAGGAATCCGAGGATATGGTGTTCATGGGCACCGGCGGCCGGTTACACATCTTCCGCTATGGTTACCGGTTCATCCCCGCCGAGAAAGGCGCCGCTGAGATCACAGCCGGATCTACACCGGAACTGCATGTAGCCAACTGGCTGGAGTGCATCCGCAGCCGCAAGCACGCGAACTGTGACGAGGTGGCCGGGCACTATTCGGCCATGGCCTGCCACATCTGCAACATGTCCTATAAGGAAAAGCGACGCGTCGAATGGAAAGGGGAGTGGGACGTATGAGTATCGAAGTCGGATTGAACATGGAGTTTGTCCGCCGCTCGGAGAAGCCTTTCGCGGTGGGTCTCGAGTGGGCAGCAAAGATGGGCTACAAGTACGTCGAGCCCATGCTGCACAACGGAAGGGAATTGATGAGCGAGGCGGGCTACTATCACTCCGTCTCCATGGAGGAAGAGCCATACGAGATCAAGGACCTTCTCGATAAGAACGGCTTGAAATCGTCAGCCGTCAGCGCGCACTGCCCTCTCATGCGGCCCGAAGTGAGTGTGCCTTACCTCGAACGCGCAATCCGGTTCGCCGCGATCCTCGGCGCGCCGGTAGTCAACACCGATGAGAGTTTCCGTCCGAAGTGGGTGCAGATGGACGACGCCTGGACGATCATGCGATACACCTTGCGCGCCGTGCTGCGGGTCGCTGAGCGCTATGGCATCGCCATCGGTATCGAACCCCACAACGAGATCAGCCGGACCACGGATGGCCTCATGCGCATCTCGACTCTGGTGGATCATCCGCTGCTGCGCGTCAACTACGACACTGGCAACGGCTACCTCGCGGGCGAGGATGTGTACGAAGCGTTGGAGCGTGTCGGGCCGCGGCTTGTGCACATGCACGCAAAGGACATCTCCGTATCCCACTCGGATGAGGAGCGCGGCAAAGTCGCCGGAACGCCGGTAGGATGCGCTTGCGGCGAAGGTGTGCTCGACTGGCCGCGGATCATCGCTATCATTCGCAAGCACGGCTTCAACGGAGTGCTATCGGTCGAGTGCGGATCACCGGACGAAGGAGCGCGGAGTCTCGCGTACCTCAATCCGCTGGTCGCGTGAAAGGAAGGCGCTCGCGCCTGGTAGGAAATGTCGCACCAAACTGTTGTTACGACGCTCGTTTTCTGTTTGTCGGCGAGCATCGCCGCCGCGCCTCTCCCGGGAGTCACGCAGACAACGTCAGGCCCCGGCGAGGCGCGAGTGGTTCGCACGCTCGTCGTCACCGGCGGACATACGCACGATGCCACCTTCTACGATCTGTTTGAAGGGCGCGACGACATCAAGGCGACCGTCGATCCGCACCCCTTCCCCTACCGGCGCGGCGATCTTCGGCCAAAGTATGACGTCCTGGCGCTGTACGATTCCATGCAGGAAATCACGGACCGCGAGCGAAACGTGCTTCAGAGCTTCGTCGAGTCCGGAAAGGGCCTCGTCGTCCTGCATCACGCCTTAGTGGATTACTGTGACTGGCAGTGGTGGGGCGAGGAAGTCATCGGTGGGCGGTGGTATCGAACAGATGACAAGCCCCCGCGCTGGAAGACCAAGTGGAAAGAGGATGTGGAGTTCCTTGTATCACCCGTCACCCGGCATCCTGTGACCGAGGGAATCGGACCTTTCCACATCTGCGACGAGACTTACAAAGGTATGTGGCTCTCACAGGGGAACACGGTTTTGATGAAAACGGATGACCCGTCGAGCGATGGCCCGGTGGTCTGGATCAGTCCATACAAGAAATCTCGCGTGGTGGTGATTGAGTTGGGACACGATCGAAAAGCGCATTTGCACCCGGCCTACCGGAAATTGGTGCAGAAGGCGATTTTGTGGGCGGGAGGCGTAAGCGAATGAGCAGCCTGCGAGGTTTAGGGAATTTATTTCTCCGCGCAATAGTCACCTCTTTGGCGTTTGTGGCCGTGTTGCTTCTATCCGCAACCACGATGGCGGCGGCCGGCACCTTGCGGGCCGGTGCTTACGTGGTGGACGTTACACCTCGCACGTTCCCCATCATCACGAGCGGCAATTTCCTTCCTATGACAGCCAAGAGCGCGGACGGGACGCTGCATGCTCGTGCACTGGCGCTCGATGACGGCGAACATCGTCTTGTGATCACGGTGGTCGATACGCTGATGATGCCGCGAGAGTGGCTTGACCGGATCAAGGAGACCGCATCCCGAAGCACAGGGATTGCCCCGGACAAGATGCTCATTGCGGCCACACATAGCCACTCGACCCCGCCGGTGATGGGGGCTTTGGGCACAGATCCTGATCCGAAATACGCGTCTCTTCTTGCTGGGCAGATCGTGAAGGCCATTGAAGGCGCCGTGAAGAGTCTCCAGCCCGCCCGCGTCGGATGGACCGTGGCCGATGACGCCGAGCACACACACTGCCGGCGATGGATTCTGAGGCCGGATCGTCTTCGAAAGGACCCGTTTGGCGAGTTGACCGTTCGCGCACACATGCATCCGGGCTATCAGAACCCGGATTTCGTGGGTCCGGCAGGTCCGGTTGACCCTGATTTGACCGTGCTGGCTTTCCAGACACCGACGGGTAGACCTATCGCGCTGCTTGCAAATTATTCCATGCATTACGTTGGCGTGGGTCGAGACGTTGTTTCACCCGACTATTACGGTCCGTTCTGCGAAAACATGGAGAGGCTTGTGGGCGCTGACAGCGGCGGGCAGCCGTTCGTCGCCATCATGTCGCAGGGCACAAGCGGCGATCAGCACTGGATGGACTACGGCCAACCCAAAAAGGAAATGAACTTTCGGATGTACGCCGATGAGCTCGCGCAGGAGGCTTACGCCGCTTACCAGAAGATTGAATACCGGGATTGGGCCCCGATTGGGATGGCGGAGAAGAAACTGAAGCTTCAACGCCGGGTCGCTGGTCCTGAGCGATTGGCGTGGGCCAAGGGAGTGGTTGCTCAGATGGGAGGAGCGCCCCCAAAGAATCAGCAGGAAATCTATGCCCGCGAGCAGGTGTACATCGCCGCGGAACCGGAGCGCGAATTGAGATTGCAGACGGTACGAATCGGCGACCTCGGTATCGCGGCGACCCCTGCCGAGGTATTCGCCATCACCGGGCTGAAGATCAAAGCCCTGAGCCCTTTCCCGACGACGTTCACGATGGAACTGGCGAACGGCGCCGAGGGCTACATCCCGCCACCTGAACAGCACACGCTGGGTGGTTACACGACCTGGGCTGCACGCACAGCAGGGTTGGAGACGACCGCCGAACCGAAGATTGTCAAGACCGTACTGGGTCTGCTGGAAGAGGTCTCCGGCAAAAACCGCCGTCAGCTTGCGGATAGACACGGGACGTACGCGAAGGCCGTGCTGGCCGCCAAGCCGCTCGCGTACTGGCGTGGCAACGAGATCAAAAGTCCGGTCGCTTTTGACGCCACGCGGCACAACAACAATGGCCGCTATGGTGACCGGATCGCGTTCTATCTCGAAGGACCGGCCTCCAAGGCATTTTCCGGCGATCAGACCAACCGCTCGCCCCACTATGCCGGCGGGCGTATGACCGCTTCCGCGAAGGGTCTCGGCAGTGACTATGCCGTGGAGTTCTGGTTTTGGAGCGGCGTGCCGTTCGAAACAGACGCTGTCATCGGACACCTTTTCGGCCGTGGGGACGATGCCATCGCCATTGGGGGCCCCGTTCACGGGATTCTCTTCCAAAACGGGACTACAACACTTACTGGATCTACCCCAATACCAACTCGTAAGTGGCATCACATGGCGCTGGTCCGATCCGCGACGACCGTCAGGGTTTACTTGGACGGCCAGCTTGAAATCAAGGGTGATGTTCCAAAGGGTCGCAACCTGGGTGAGGACATTTCCGTGGGTGGCCGCGCTGATGACGTCCTGAACTTCCCAGGAAAAATCGACGAAGTGTCTCTATACGGGCGCTTGCTCTCCCCAAACGAGATCGCCAGACGCTTCGCACTTGCAAAATGACCGCCTAGTTTGACCAACAACAGTCTTCTTTTGCCGGCACGTTCTTCGTAGTCTTGTGTTACGCTTGAAACTTGGTTTCACCGATGGACCCAAAGACCGCAGTGCTCACTAAGGCTGACTCCTCGCACAAGCGTTCACGCTACAGCGTGCCAAACCTTGAACGGGCGCTCCAGATCCTGGAATTGCTATTGAACTTCCCGGACGGACTCGCGCAGAGTGAGATGGCCACGCGCCTGCACTGTTCAAAGACCAGTATTTTCCGAATCACCGCCACATTGCTCGAATGGGGTTACCTGGAGCGTAAGGAAGATCCGCGCAGTCTGGCTCTCAGCCGCAAGCTTCTGGCGATGGGGACGAAGGCGCTGCACGAAAAAGATCTCGTCGGAACCGCCATCGACGTTATGAGGGACTTGCGCGACCGCATCAGGGAGACGGTGCTGATCGGTACGCTTGCCGGCGGCGAGTTTGTCGTCCTTGAGCAGGTATTGGGCACGCATCCGTTCAAGTTTTCGGTCGACGCGGGCGCCCGGTTGCCTTTGCATACCGCTGCCCCGGCCAAAGCCCTTATCGCGTACCTCCCAGAACCGGCGCGCGAATCTCTGCTTTCTCAGATCGAGTACGTGCGATACAACTCGGCGACGATCGCGAATGCCGCCCAGTTACGCAAAGAGTTGAGCGAGGTTCGCGAGCGGGGATATGCCATTGATCGCGGCGAGCAACTGTCGGGGATTCACTGCGTCGCTGTGCCGGTATTCGCCCGTCACGGCTATCCGATTGCTGCCATCTGGACCACGGGACCGGCCGACCGGATTCGGGAGATGGATCTCGACTCGATCGGCCAACTGTTCAAGTCGCAAGTAAAGCTCGTATCCGCCCGTTTAGGGTACGGGTTGTTGCCAACTGTAGCCTCTTCCGTATAAGGGAGCGAACGATGTGGACGAACAGCAGTGCCCGCTGCGCGACGTGGATCAACGCCGCAATGCTGGTGCTCTGCGCCGTCCCCCTGAACGCCGAACTGAGCGGAAAGATGGCTGGATGCGTACTGGCGGGCGGAACGAATCGCGTCGTGATCCTGGATTCTCGCGGTGAGATTGTCTGGGAGCATCCCGCGGCGCTCGTACACGACGTTTGGATGTTGCCAGGGGGCAACATTCTGTTCGCCGATGGACAGTCGGTCACCGAAGTTACGCCAGGCCACAAGGTCGTCTTCCGGTTCCAGTCCTCGGAACAGCGTGGTGGCGGCACATACGCCTGCCAGCGTCTTGAAAACGGGGACACCGTAATAGGCGAAAATTCAACGGGCAAGATTCTGGAAGTCGATCAGAAAGGGCGTGTCGTATTTCAACTCCAGACCACGCCCGCTACGGCCGGCGCGCACCACAACATGAGGATGGTTCGAAAGGTCGGGAACGGCAACTACCTGGTCTGCCATTCGGGCACGAACCTTGTGAACGAATATGCGCCGGACGGCACCGTAGTGTGGGAGATGAAGACTCCGGCTCTGCCCTTCGCTGCGATCCGGACGGCGGGCGGCACGACGCTCGTTTCGGAGCTTGATCATATTTGCGAGTACGATTCCTCCGGCAAGATAGTGTGGCAGTTTGCGAATACTGACCTGCCTGGAGTTGTGATCACCAAGATGACGGGCATGCACTTACTGCCGGACGGCAACATCGCCGTCGGTTGTTACGCTGCATATAACGGAAAGGAAGGGAATGGCCTGTTCGAGATTACGCGGGACCGGAAACTTGTGTGGAGATATGCGAATCCGGCCGGCGATCGCTCGATGATGGCCGTTCAACGTCTCGACGACCGCGGCAACCTGCTGCCCGGCAGGTGCTTGCGGTGAATCCACGTGGTCTTACAAGAAAGGAAGTGCGATGCAATCCAGCGATAACCGATGTCCAAGAAGACGCTTTCTGACTGACGTGATGGCGGCAGGAACAATTGCCACGGGTTTGGCGCCTTTGGCGGCCGCGGCGGGGATGTCCGTCGCACCTGGTAAAAAGAACATGAGTCCGATCCGAAACGAAGACTTTTACAAAGACGGGAAGTTCCTTGTTGAGAAAGCCAAGGACGCCTATTTCAGCATGATGCGGCGATTCGGATACCCGATCTCACCGCGGCTGCA
Source organism: Bryobacteraceae bacterium (assembly GCA_039680545.1). Lineage (GTDB taxonomy): Bacteria > Acidobacteriota > Terriglobia > Bryobacterales > Bryobacteraceae > JAEHDI01. The sequence continues at coordinate 9,267 of JBDKSR010000421.1, forward strand.
GAAAGAAATGTGGGCCATCGATTTTGAATTGGGTGATTTCGCCAAGGTCGGTATGGCGGGGATCATCTGGTACAACGACAAGGCCACGGCCGTGTTCGGCCACGACATTTACCTGTTGCCAGGGCAGATGATCGCCGAGCACGCTCACGAGAAGACCGTGGATGGGCCGCCCAAGAGAGAAGCATGGCTGGTCCGAAACGGCTGGATCTGCACCTTCGCCGAGGGCGCCGCGCAGGAAGGAACCTGCCCGGTGGAACTGCCCCGCAGCCAGACCAACTTCATCACGGCACACCGCTGGAAGCAGTTGAAGGAAGGCGAAACGGACGCTCTCGCGCGCGCCACAGCCAAGCATTTCATGATCGCCGGTCCGGAGGGCGCCATTGTCACCGAATTTGGCACCTACCACGATGGAAATGGTCTCCGGTTCACAAATACTGCAGTGAAATTCTAGGAGGGAATCATGACATTTCACCACGTAGGAATCCCAACCGCGCAAAAACGGCCCGGGGAGGCGTATTTGGCCGGAGCCAAGCTCTTTATCACTGACGCTGACGCTAGTCCTTACCACATCGAATGGGTTCGCTTTGAAGCTGACAGCCCGATGCCGGAGGCCATGAAGACGAATACGCACGTGGCCTTCTTTGTCGATGACCTGAAGGTTGCCATGGCGGGTAAGACTGTGTTGGTCGAACCGTTCGATCCCATGCCGGGGCTGAGTGTCGCATTCGTCATCGACGACGGCGCGGTGCTCGAACTCATGCAGAAGACTGCGTAAAGGGGTGCTCCCATGGCCATGAAGAAATTCATCAATGATCCGGCAAATCTCACCGCCGAGTTGCTGGAAGGGATGGCACTGGCGTTTGGCGACACAATCCGGCTCGATTCGGGCAAGCTTATGGTCCGGGCGCAGCCCAAGGCTCAGGACAAGGTGGCCATCGTCACCCTCGGCGGCACCGGACACGAGCCGGCACTAAGCGGTTTCGTCGGCGAGGGTATGCTCGACATCAGTGTAGCCGGAGATGTTTTCGCTGCGCCTGCCGCTCCCAAGGTCTTTCAAGCAATAAAGACCCTCAATCGGGAAGCGGGTGTTCTGCTGGTTGTCCTGAACCACGCGGGCGATGTCATGAGTTCCAACATCGCGCTGGAAATGGCGCGGAAGCAGGGGCTGAACGTCCGCTCGATCCTGACACACGAGGACATCGCGCCCGGCGCCAATGCTCCGGCGAGCGAGCGCCGGGGTCTCGTCGGATGTGTACCGCTTTGCAAGATCGCCGGTGCAGCAGCCGAAGAGGGTATGAGCATGAACCAGGTCTATGCGGTTGCCGACCGGTTCAACAACAACATGGCATCTCTCGCCGTGGCGCTGCGAACGGCGACTCATCCGTCGACCGGCCAATCGATCTTCGAACTGGCTGACGACGAGATGGAGATCGGCATGGGCCAGCACGGAGAAGCCGGCACGGGCTCCACGAAGATCATGACGGCTGATGAGACGGCCAAGGTCATGCTCGGTCGCCTCATCGCAGCGGTTGGAGCCAAAGCGGGCGACAAACTGCTGGTCATCCTGAACGGCGCCGGCGCGACCACGCTGATGGAACTGCTCATCATCTATCGGGCCGTTCACCGGATCCTTTTGGAGCGTGGAATCGAACCGGTTGCGCCGCTCGTTGGCGAGTACCTAACCGTGCAGGAAATGGCGGGATTCCAGATGTTTGCCGCAAAGATGGATGACGAACTCATTCGTCTGTGGAAGGCTCCCTGCAACACCCCGTATCTGAAGGTTCGTTGAGGAGAGGCTTTCAGTGACAACCGTTTTGGAATGCAAAGATGTCGCGGGCATGCTCCGGGAAGGAGCATGCCTGCTGAAGTCGAACCGGGACCTGCTATCGCAGTTGGATTCGGCAACTGGCGACGGAGACCACGGGACCACGATGGGCAGGGTGGCCGACGCGATACTCGAATCGGTTGAATCGGGTGGCGCATCGAGCCCTCAAGCACTTCTGGAGTCAACGGGTTGGAGTGTTCTGTCGGTTGACGGCGGCTCGGCGAGCCCGCTGGTGGGTTCGTTCCTCCTAGGGATGTCGGAAGGCTGCCCGCCCGCGGATCAGTTGACCGGTGCGGATCTGGCAGTCGCGTTCGAGTCGGGACTCGCAAAGTTCCGCGCTCAAACGCCCGCGCAAGTCGGGGACAAGACCATGCTCGATGCGCTGGTGCCGGCAATCACGGCATTGCGAGCGGCGGCCGATCAGGGTCTCAGCGCAGCCGAGATATTGGCGAAAGCCGCGGAAGCGGCCAAGCAGGGCGCGGAGAGCACGAAGTCGTTGCAAGCAAAATTCGGCCGGGCCAGAAACCTCGGCCCACGCTCGGTTGGGTTCGCCGACCCTGGAGCAACCTCAGTCTCGCTGCTGGTTGCCGGTTTTCAGGCGGCATTTGCAGTGAGTAAATAATTCAAATTCTCTTTTTTGGAGTTCGTACATGGCTGACACGACTGGAAACCTGGATGCCAAAGACTATGGCATCGGTATTCCGCAAACTAACGAAAAGTACTTTCTGAAGGGCTCGGGCAACCTCGAGTGGGGCATGAAGGATCGCCTGTCGCGCATCTTTAGTCCTCGTAGCGGCCGGACGGTCATGCTCGCCTTCGATCATGGCTACATCATGGGCCCGACCTCGGGATTGGAGCGGATGGATTTGACCATCGTGCCGCTCGTCGACTACGCCGACTGCCTTATGTGCACGCGCGGCGCACTTCGCCAGGTGATACCGCCCACCCACAACAAGCCCATTTCCCTGCGCGCTTCGGCCGGCTCGACCGTTCTCACCGACCTCAACGACGAAGTCATCCTCGACATTGAAGAGTGCATTCGCCTGAACGCTTCCATGCTGGCGGTGATGGTCGCGATCGGCAGCAAGTTCGAGGCGAAAACGATCCGTAACCTCACCTCGATCGTTGACCAGGGCACCCGCTACGGGATTCCGGTTCTCGGCGTTACCGCCGTGGGCAAGGAACTCACCAGGGACGCCCGGTATTTGAGCCTCGCCAGCCGTGTTTGCGCCGAAAACGGGGCGCACGTCGTGAAGACGTATTACTGCACGCCTGACTTCGAGAAAGTTGTGGCGGCGTGCCCCGTGCCGATCGTGATCGCCGGCGGGAAGAAACTGCCGGAACTGGAAGCGCTTCAGATTGCTTACGAAGCGATCAACCAGGGTGCGGCCGGCGACGACATGGGACGCAACGTGTTCCAGGCGGGGCATCCGGTGGCGATGATCCAGGCGGTCAGGGCCGTCGTCCATGACGGTACGACGCCTCAGCAAGCTTTTGAACTGTACAACGACCTGCGAAATAAGAAGGCGTAGTTCCAACTGAAAGGGGACCGTGTCATGCGTCTGAATACCCTCGCCCGCCATCGCCGTTTAGGAATATTGATGGCGGTTGTTATCACGTCGCTCGCCACAGCGGTGGGCTTCCTGGCGCAGGACCGGACATTACAGTACCGCAAGGCTGCCACGTGGCAGGCCACCATGTATGCGGCACGCGAGAGGATGCACGACTCCGAGGATCCACTGGAGGGCGTCACCACGGGTGTGTGGCGCTCCAGCGGATCCTATGAAGGAGACTACACGCTTGACACGGTCCTGCCTCCTGAGAAGAACGATCCGTCCGTCAGGTGGATCGAGCATCCGGAATGGCGCGACGCGTCGCGTCGCATGATTTACGCCTCTGGCGTGTCGATCATTTACGACCGCTGTTCGATTCATTCCGAAACTGCGAAGACAATCTCCTTTCACCTTGGTTCGCATGGGCCGGCCGTCGTCTGGCTGAACGGAAATGAACTCGCTCGTGATGTAAAAAGTGGCACAGATCTCAGTCTGCCCTTGAAGAAGGGCGAGAACGATCTTCTTATCAAGATGTATAGCGCGGGGCCCCATCCGATGAACCCGGACCCACGGTATTCGTTCAGCATGGTCCGCCCCTATGAGGTCGAAAAGCGCCGTAATGCATTGATGGACCGCCTGTGGGCACGACTCCGCGCCGACTTCAAGGATGCCCGTTTTCTCCGGGAGATGCGCCGTGAACAACGCGACGCCATCTGGACGGAAGGCTGGCCGTCGGGCGACGTCTCGGTGCTCGCCGCGCGTTATGCCGCTGCGGTCGCCGGACTCGCGTCGAGCCAGATCCGCACGCTTGCAGCCAAAGCACGGACCCAAAGCGACCTCGCAGAGGTGCGAGCGATTTACAGCCGTGTTCGCACCCTCGACGAAATCCGGGACATCATCAGAGAGGTCAAGCCGGAAAAAGTTCAACTGGCTGTCGATGATCTGATTCGGACATTCGGTGCGCGTTACAAGAAGGGCGTTGAATACAGGCGCACACTGGCTGCACTCGAGAAGGCGTTCTTCCAGGCTCGTGCGGTTCAGTCCGACGATGCCGCGCTGGAGCGTTTCGGCGAGCAGGTAAGGCAATACCAGGCGGTGAGCCGTGCGGCTCTGCTTGCGAACCCGATGCTCGACTTCGACAAGATCCTGCTCGTCCGCCGCAATTACGGGAGGACCGCCCGGACCATAATCGGGGGAAATCTCGGTGTCCCGTTTGGCAATTCCTGGACCAACGATGCCATCCCTCACACGGGTTGGGACAACCAGATCGCTATCCTCAGCGATCTGCGCGGCGAAGGCAAGCTGTCAACCTTTTATCAGCCTGACGGCACAAAGATCGTCAGCGATGTGGACCTCGATTTCGACGCGTCCCGCGTGATGTTCTCCTCCATCGGATCGAGTGACCGGTGGCGTTTGTTCGAAGTGAAAGCCGATGGTACGGGTTTGCGCCAGATTACTCCTGACGTTCCCGATGTTGACCATTTCGACTCCTGTTACATGCCGAATGGCCGCATCGCTTTTGCCGCCACCTCCGCTTTGCAAGGGATGCCATGCATTGGCGGCGGCGCGCCGATGGCGCAGATGTTCACCTGTGACAACTCGGGCAAGGACATCCGGCAGATCACCTTCGAGCAGGACAGTGACTGGACGCCGTCGGTCCACAATAATGGACAACTCCTGTATCTGCGTTGGGAGTATACCGACACGCCTCACTATTTCACGCGCCTCCTTTTCCATGCGAATCCGGACGGCACGGGGCAGATGGAGTACTTCCATTCCAACTCATACTTTCCGAACACTTACTTCTATGCGCGATCCATTCCCGGCGATTCATCCGCAGTCGTTGGTATTGCATCGGGCCACCATGGCATCCCGCGATCGGGCCGTCTAATCATCTTTGATCCCGCGCGCGGGCGTCATGAAGTGGATGGCGCCGTTCAGGAAATCCCAGGGTACGGAAAGAAAGTTGAGTCGTTTATCAAGGATCCGCTCATCGAGGGCGTCTGGCCTCAGTTCCTGCATCCATATCCGCTGGCGGACTATCAGGATCCAGAGAGCCCCATCGGCGGCGGTAAGTACTTCCTCGTTGCCATGAAACGCGACGAGGGGTCGCTCTGGGGCATCTACCTGGTCGATATTTTTGACAACATCACGTTGCTCAAAGAGGTGGAAGGGGCCGCTCTTCTGGAACCAATCCCGTTCCATGTGGTACCGCGGCCGCCGGTCATTCCCGACCGGACGAAACCCGGCGACAAAGAGGCAACCGTCTATCTATCCGACATCTACAGCGGGCCAGGACTCACAGGCATTCCGCGTGGTGCGGTGAAAAGCCTCCGGGTGTTCTCGTATCACTTTAATTACAACTTCACGGGCGGCCACGATTCGGTCGGGGTCCAGAGCGGCTGGGATAT
>JBDKSR010000422.1:0-6479 GCA_039680545.1 Bryobacteraceae bacterium
TCGGACATCATGGTTTCGAGCATTGTGAAGTTGGGTGTCGAAGCTGCCACGTGCAGCGTCATGGCGTTTGCGACCGGTCCATTCGGATTGTGCGCCGAAACAGGCTTGTAACTCGTCCTGGCCATGTCGCAGATGCGCTTTAGTTCGAGTAATCCACCCACGTGGCATACATCCGGCTGATAGATGTCAGCCGCTCCGGCTTGAAGCATCTCCTCAAAGCGAAACCGGTCAAACACACGCTCACCTGCCGCAACCGGGATCGGGATACGCGACCGCACTTCGGCAAGCGCTTGGATGCTCTCTGGTGGAACGGGCTCCTCGTACCAAAATGGTGAGAACTCCGCGAGCTTGTGAGCCATCGAGATGGCTGTGGGAACATCGAGGCGGCCGTGAACTTCGATCAGCAGATCCACGTCATCGCCCACTGCGTCCCGAATTGACCGTACGACGTTGACGGTGCGCCAGCGTTCCTCGGGCTCCATCTGCATGTAGGCCGAGCCGAATGGATCGAACTTCAAGGCACGGAACCCGGCCTCTGCCGCGACAACCGCTTTGTCAGCAAATTGATCGGGTTGACTGGCGCCCGCGAACCATCCGTTGGCATATGCTTTTACGCGGTCGCGGCACATCCCGCCGAGCAACTCATAGACGGGAACGCCGAGGGCTTTGCCTTTAATATCGAAAAGCGCCGCCTCAATCGCGCTCAGTGCACTTCGCAGGATGACCCCGCTGCGCCAGTAGGAATCGCGGTTCAGAATTTCGCAGTGTTTCTCGATTGTAAACGGATCCTGGCCGATCAGGTACCGCCCGAGTTCCTCGATGGCGGAAGCGACGGTCGGCTCGCGGTGCTCCACGGTTCCTTCGCCGACACCGGTCAGGCCCGAGTCCGTATACAGCTTCACAAATACCCAGTTACAACGGTACGCATATACGACGAACGTTCTCAGGTCTGTGATCTTCATAACGAATGGCTCTCTGTGCTGGCGCTGCGCTTTGGTTCGGCTTCGGTGGTTGTGAAGCCAGCCTGTGCGATCAGGTCACGTTTAGCGTGTTCGCAGTGCTCCTCAGTGACGCGGACGGCGGTAGCAGCATCCCGTTGGTCGAATGCACGTAATAGCTGCCGGTGTTCGGCGATGATCTGTTCCATTCGGCCTGTGCCATATCCATACTGACGGCGTAAGCTCTGAAGTAAGCCGGAGTGGCGGGAGATGACCTCGACAGCTTCCGGGTTCCGGGCTAAGGCGTACATAGTTTCATGTAACTCACGGTTGGCGATGACCACCGCTTCAGCGTCATGTCGCTGAGCTGCGTCCTCGAACCGGCCTTCTATCGCATACAGGGTGAACATATCCTCGTCGGTCACCGCCCCCACGGCGCGACGGGTCAGCAGACCCTCCAGTGCAGCCCGGATGTCGTAGAGGTTATTAACGAAACTGGCGTCCACTCGACGTACGCTGGCCCCCTTGTTGGGAGCGATCATGACCAGTCCCTCACCCTGCAGTTGCTGCAGAGCTTCGCGGATCGGCATCTGGCTTACGCTATAGCGCGCCCCAAGGACCGAGGTCTTAATCCTGGCTCCGGGTTGAAAATACCCGGAGAGTATGTCCTGGCGTATCCTCTCGCGCACGCGCGCGTAAACTGGATCGCCAATTCCTGTCAGGTCTGGAGTCGTCATGCCCTGCTCACAATCTGAGAATCGTAATTACTCATTCTGTTATAGTCCCGTCCAAAGAAGACCCGCAGTGAAGTGAATAACACCGCACTGCCCGCGGTATGAACCAATGACAAATACGAGAGCCCCGAGGCCAGACCAACGGTCTGCTTCATCGCGCCAAGCAGGAGAGGAGCCAGCGAGCCAATTGCAAAGGCGATCGCCAGGAGAAGTCCGGAAGCGGAGGAATGCAGACTCGGAGGCACAACTTGATACAGCGCGGCGTATGTGTTGCAGTCGTAAAGTCCGCGAAACAGCCCGAAGCCAGCCAGTGCTATGTATACGACGGACAACCTGCCTGTAGTGCCCATCAGGAACAGGAAAGGGGCGGCCAGAAGCAGTGCGGAACCCTGCATTGCGATCCGGACTCGTGGGTGAAGTATTGCGAGGCGGTCTGCAACCCTGCCGCCAATCAGGACCCCACCGAACGCGAATGCGTGGTGGAAAAACATGCTCGAAAAGCCGGCGCTTGCCAAAGATAAGTGAAAACGCTCGTGCAAGTACGTGGGCATCCAGGTGAGGTATGCGACATTAGCAAACACTGAGGATCCGAGGCCAAGCGCGAGGGCGAACACGGTTGGTGTACGAAGCAGATCCACCACGCCGAAGCGTTCGCCAGGCTCGGCACGCGTCTGAGTGATGGCAGATTCGTGGATGCGCAAGTGCATGAGCCACGCGGTAGCGATGCCCGCCAAGCCAAAGATCCAGAATGCGCCACGCCAGCCAAAGTGATCGGCAACGTAGCCGGCCACGCCCCCAGTGACTATGACGCCAATGTATAGAGAGGTCTGGTGCAGGGCCATGGCCCGCGCCCGGGTTTCCGTGTGCTGCTCGGCGATCAAGGCGTAGGCGGAGGGGGCAAACAGCGCCTCACCAACGCTAGTGGCAAGGCTGCGTACGATTATCAATAAAATCAGTGTGTTAGCGAGTCCAGTGAGGGCCGTGGCCAGACTCCAGAGAAGAATACTCCAGACCACGATACGTTTGCGCGAAAAGACGTCGCCGGCGATACCACTGAAAGGAATGACACAGGCAAACGTAGCCGTGAATATCGAGGCGACCAGACCGGCCTGCACATCCGTCAGATGGAGATCCAGCTTCAAGGCTGGAAGAACGATGCCGAAAAGTTGCCTGTCAGCCTGATTGAAAAAGAACGCAACCCATAGCCACAGAACCAGTTCCCATCGGTAAGGGAGCCGCGGGACGTTGGCCTTCGGGGGCTGACTAACAGTATCGGGCAGTGTCGTCCTTGAAGCCACTTAGATCTTATATCACGGATCCATAGTAGTGTCAACGCATCCGATCAATAGTTCTTCTGCTTAGCTGACAGTGTTCCTTAGTTTATTGGAGTTGAGCTCGTGTAAAACCGCTACGGCCCCAAAGAAAGGTATTGACAACTTAGATCTTAGATCTTATACTGGCGTGGATTCACAAACTGCCGATCTCGGGTCGTGAGTTTGCGCGTGTTGGCGTCAATACCGGTTCTGCTCGGTCATCCGAACGAACCGCCATTCTCAAGGGAGGTAAGTCTTGCTCTTGCAACGTGTTGCAACTGCCCTAGTTCTTGCCGGATCATTCCTGGTCGTCTCGGCTCAGGAATTCCGCGCAACCATCGTGGGTCGAATCACAGATTCCTCCGGCTCCGCTATACCGGGTGTTCAAGTGAGGGCTACTCAGCTTGAAACGAACACCGTGAACAAGACGGTTAGCACCGATACGGGGGATTACACTCTGTCATTCCTCTCGCCGGGTAAGTACCGGATCGAAGCCGAGCGGCAGGGGTTCCGGAAGTTTGTGCGTGAAGGTATCGTTCTTAGGATCCAGGACCGCACTTCCGTTGACATCCAGCTACAGGTTGGTGACGTCTCCGAGTCTATTACGGTGTCAGGCGAGACTCCTCTGCTCGAGACCGCGAGTTCCTCGTTCGGCGAAGTTGTCTCCCAGCGAACCGTCATTGACATGCCGCTCAACGGCCGGAACCCGTACGGGCTCATCTATCTGGTACCTGGGGCGATCCCCACAGGTAGGGCGGACTGGAACTTCTTCTTGCGTCTGTCCGCCAATGGCGCAGGAGCGACCAACTTGAGTGTATCGGGCGGCCCATCGGGATATAACGAGGTACTTTTGGATGGTGTTTCGGTCACATCGAACGGTAATGCGGAGATGTACGTGCCGTCGGTCGACGCCACGCAGGAATTTAAGGTTCAAACAAACAGTTTCGACGCCGAGTTTGGGCGTTTCCTGGGCGGCGTCGTCAACGCCTCGATCAAGTCGGGAACGAACGAATTTCACGGTTCCTTAGCTGAATTCCTCAGGAACTCGGCTCTCAATGCCCGGAAATTCTTCGACACTTCAAAATCGCAGTTTGCGTATAACCAGTTTGGAGCTACCGCTGGTGGACCCGTGGTTCTGCCTAAGTTGTACAACGGCAAGAACCGGACTTTCATCTTCGGTAGCTATGAAGGTTCGCGAGAGGGTGTACCTAGAACCTTTACAAGCACGGTGCCGACAGCCTCCCAGCGGGCGGGCGATTTTTCGGACACCTATGTCAAGGTCAGCGGAAAGGCAACGCCGGTTACGATCTACGACCCCGAGACGACGCGGCTGCAAAACGGCGCCTATGTGCGCGATGCGTTCCCCGAAAACAAGATTCCGTCCGCCAGGATGGATAGAGTGGCCGTCAATCTGATGTCTCTGATCCCGCAACCGACCGTAGTGGGCGATTCGATAACCCACGCCAGCAACTACCCGGTGTCATTCACAGACCCGGTTTTCGATGACGGTTTCGTCGTGAAAGCCGACCATCGGTTGAGCGATCGGAATCAGATGTTTGCGCGCGTGTCATATCGCCACTTCTATGTATCGCGCATGCAAAACTTCAATAACGATGTGACGGGAAACCACGAAGACCGGTACGCTTGGGGCACGGCGTTCGACGACACGTTCACTGTGAGCCCGACCACAGTGATTAACTTCCGCTATGGAATGCAGCGCATTCTCAGCAATTCGCCCGGAAACAATCTGAACGTGTCGATGGCGGAACTCGGTTTCCCGGCTACATTAGACTCCATCATCGACATACATGGCTACCCGAGCGTGAGCATTTCGGGGTACACGTCGTTTGGTGGCAATGGCCTCTCCAGAACCGCGTATGAAACCCACACAGCGCATGCAGGAGTTCTCAAACATCTGGGATCGCACTCTCTGCGCGCGGGCGCCGATGTCCGTATGGGACGCTATAACGGCGGTCCCGGTGGGTATGGGGCGGGTTCCTACTCGTTCGATACAGTGTTCACACGCGGGCCTAACCCGCAGAAGACTAACACGGCTGGTGGCGCTTCCGCGGCGTCGTTCCTGCTTGGCCTCGGGTCAAGTGGTTCGCTGAACTATGGCGCGTCGACTGCCCAGCTTGCGCCTTACTACGGCTTTTACTTCCAGGACGACTTTCGCGTTACCAGCAAGCTGACCCTGAATCTCGGTCTGCGCTACGAATGGGAAGGCGGGCGCACCGAACGCTATAACCGTTTCAATCGTGGATTTGACCGGACCGCGGCCAGCCCCATTGAAAGCGCGGCTGTGGCCAACTATGCGGCCAACCCGATTTCAGAAGTGGCTGTCTCGGATTTCAAAGTGAAGGGTGGCCTTCAGTTCGCAGGTGTCGGAGGTGTTCCACGTGCCCTTGGGGATACGGACTGGAACAACATCGCGCCCCGCATTGGCGCGGCTTACAGCTTGACCTCCAAGACGGTGTTGCGCGGCGGATGGGGTCTGTTTTTCGGACCGACTTCGCAGGAAAGCGCAACCACCTCGGGATTCAGTTCCAGCACAACTTGGGTGACTACCGTCGACGGTGGTTTGACTCCAGTGAATAGATTCAGCAACCCCTATCCGGACGGGTTCATAGCACCGCTGGGCGCCAGTGACGGACTCATGACGCAAGTGGGTCAGGGCGCCTCATTCATCGACCCGTCTGGAGTGCAGCTTTACGCTCAAAGATACCAATTCAGCATTCAACGGCAGTTCCCTGGCCAGGTGCTGGTCGAGGCTGGCTACGCCGGAGTCCTCGGTGGGGCCTACCCGGTGACTCACACTCTGAACTTTGTCCCCGAGAAATACCGGGCGGCTGCGCGAGCGACTTTTCTGTCGACGGGAAAGAATACTCTCAACGATTCCGTATCGAATCCCTTCTATGGATTGATCGGGAAAGGGTCGCTGGCCTCCAGAACGACGACGCGGAGTCAGTTGCTTTACGCCTACCCACAGTTCACGTCGCTCGCTCAAAACTACGAATCCAGTGGCAGCAGCCGGTACGATTCGTTTCAGCTCAAAGTGTCGAAGCGTTTCAGTGCCGGTCTCAACCTGCTCGTCGCCTATACGAATGCCAAGACCATTTGGAAGACTTCGCGGCTGAACGCATCTGACGCGAACTTGATCCGAGAGCTATGTTCATATGATGTTCCCCAGCGGTTGGTTGTGAGCGGGACATATGAACTCCCTGTAGGCAAAGGGCGGCATTTCTTCTCCGGCTCCAGCGGGCCGTTCGGTAAGGCCATAGAAGGTTGGCAACTCAACTGGACCTATACGGCGCAGGGAGGTATACCCCTGTCGGTCGCCAGCGCTGAAAGCGCGGGCCGAAGTGCGAAGCTTTCCAGCAGCGAACAGACGATCAGCGAGTGGTTTGATACGAGCGCTTTCAGGGCGCGAGAAACTCTCGAACTGGTCGGGACCAGGACTCTTCCCGACGTCCGCACCGCAGGGCGTAACAACA
>JBDKSR010000423.1:0-10729 GCA_039680545.1 Bryobacteraceae bacterium
GTGCAGGCTGAAACCGGGAACGAACAGGCTCGGCCCCAAATCCGTTCCCGTCAGAAGCTCGATCCCCGCCTGTCGCATCATCCTGATAAGAGGCAGCTTCTCTTCAAGTTGGCGCTTCCCCCGCGAGACATACTCGCCGGTAATCAGAGCCCCGTACTTTTCCTGCAACTGTCGAGTAGCCTCTTTCGCCAAACGTGAGCAATACTTCTCAAGCTCGGAGGACTGCGGCCTTTGAAGCGACAATGACGCGTGCTCTGCCACAATCGTGGGCGTGTAGGCCGAGCCTTTTCGGGCAAAACCAGCGAACAACTCCTCCGCGCCACTCTCACGAAACCGCCGGATTCGCTGAGGCAGTTGCGACTCCTCCACACCGTTCGTCAGCACCCCATCAAACAAGGTGTAGAGGTGCTCGAAGCTGCTCTGTCCAGCGTCCGCCGCCTCCCGAGGGTGGATAGCGCGAGGGATATGACCGGCAAAGCGGGTCCCTCCGCGCGCGCACTCCTCGCTGATGCCCATATAAGCGTCGCGTGAGACAGCCGAATGCACCTTGACGAAGTCGACACCGGCGGTCCGAAGCGCACTGACGGCGCCGTGTCCCTCCGCCCGGCTCTCGACCGCGATTTGGAGCGGATCGGACACCTTTCCGTTCACGATCGGCCCCGCGCGGAAGATGCGCGGACCGGCCATCACGCCCTCCGCGATCAGATTTCGCCACTGGTCCACCTCGGCGAGCCGACCTCCCATATCGCGCACGCCGGTCACGCCATTCGCGAGCAACACCGGCAGCGCGCTCGCCCCGGCGATGCACAAGTGCACATGCATGTCCCACAGACCTGGGATGAGGAACCGGCCACTACCCGGCAAGATTTGAACACCGGCGGGAATGGGCACGGACGCGCAGTCACCGGCCGTGGCGATGCGGTCACCGCTGATAAGAACAGTCCGGCCGCGTTCTGTTTCGCCTCGCGCGTCAATCACCGTCACGTCCGTGATCGCTAAAGACGGCGTGGGAGCCGAGTGGACCGGCCGCCGGAGCAGCAGTGCCGCGGCTGGCCCAAAAACGACAGCGCGGCGTGTCAGCGTGGAGAGTGTCATCAGGACGTCTCTGTTGTCTCGGCTATTCTACTTGAATCTTGAGCGTTCCAAAGACAGACGTTGGGTGGCTGAGGTGTGCCCTTGAGAATGTTCCGATTCGGATGAGGGAGATGCAGCACCGCTTGCAGCCGAGCACCTGGGACGCGTCCGGCGGGTGGAAAGAATGGATTACAACGGAGACGTTATTCCAGCCAGGATCACCGAGTTACAGATGCCCAACAACCAACACCGTTCAACATGTCAGGCGTAGCGAGCACGCTCGGTTCGCGAGTAATTCACGTGGAAAACAAAGCGCTCACGCAGCGGCTGACTTGGTGTTAACTTCGGTCTTTGCCTTCTTAACGCCCTGACGCGCTCTCTTGCGCGCCTCAGCCATCCAGGCCGGCGGTCGCCCCCGCCGCCTTCCGCGCCCGCTCGCCAGTCTTTCGAGGCTGAGAATTGCTTCCTCGATTTGTTCGCGCTCCTGACGTAATTCCTCCAGAATCTTAGCGACGTCCATTGATTTGCTCCCTTGAGTCACTTAAGTTCCGAGCGCTGATCTCCGGCGAGGAAAGCAGGTGCCGCTCCTCCCTTACCAGCCAGCTCGCCCCCAACCGGCACTCTCGTGAAAGCCAAAAATCAGTCCTTCATCGCAAGAAAGGACCAATGAAAGGCTAGCGGTTTCCCCGCAAATTCACCGTGCCGGGTACGGAATACATCACTATGCTACATCGGGAGAATGGCGTTTCCAATAGAAATAAAACGGGAGACCGGACAATATGAGTACTAGCCCCATAACTGATTCTCGAGGCGAGTTAAGTAGGGTGGAAACCACTACGCAGGCGGCTCCGACGACGAACAGTACCGGTACGGTAGGGTAACCAATGGTCCGGTAAGGCCTCGATAAATCGGGCCGCTTTTTGCGGAGCACGATCACCGAAACCGCTGTCATTCCGTACAAAATCCAACTGGCAAATATTACATAAGTGAACAACTCCTCGTATCGTCCGGTGAAGACCAGCACGGCCGACCACCCGTTAAGCAGCAGAATGGAGATCCCCGGAGTATGACGCGTAGGGTGCACCTTCCCCACCGCCGCGAAGAAACGGTGGTCACGAGCCATGGCGTATGGCACCCGGGAACCCGAAAGGATGGAGCCGTTCAATGCCGCGAAAATCGAAACCATTGCCGCAATGCTCACGCCCCCCGCCCCCGCGGGCCCCGCGATGCGGCGCATCATTTCCGCCGCAACACGATCGCTTCCGGCCACAGCCGCCGCCGGCAGGATATAGAAATAGGCCAAATTCGCAAGCAGGTAAATCGCAACCACGCAGGCCGTGCCCACGATCAGGGAAACCGGGAGGTTGCGCTGCGGCTGCTTGATCTCGGAGCCGACCATACTCAAGTTATTCCACCCGTCGTAAGCCCACAGCGCCGCCACCAGTGCAGCGAAGAATCCGGCGAAGCCCCCCATTGCAGGTACCGAGCTTCCATAGTTCGCGACGCTCCCCTGCCCCACAAACAGGCCCGCCACGATGATGCCGCACAGCAGTACAACTTTGACGATGGTCACCGTCACTTGCACGCCGCCGCTGAGCCGCACACCGGCATAGTTCACGAGCGCCAGGAACACAATCACGCCCGCCGCGAGCACCTGTCCGTACCGTATCTCCAACGGGCCGCCCCCTGGGCCCACCGGTACGGGGATCACCGCTAGCGTCTGTTCGAGCCCGGGAGCGAAATTCGCCAGGTAGTAAAAGAACGCCGTCGCCAGTGTCGCAATCGAGCCGCTCTTCGCCACCCAGGTCTGCGTCCAGCCGTAGACGAACCCCCACAGCCCGCCGTACGCCTCCCTGAGGTACACGTACTCGCCACCCGCCTCGGGCATCGCCGCGGAGAGCTCTGCGTAAGTAAGCGCCCCGAAGAGCGACAGCAGTCCGCCGACGACCCAAGCCGCGAATACCACTTCGACTGAGCCGACGTTACGGACCATCGCCTTCGGGACAAGGAAGATCCCGCTACCGATAATCGTCCCGATGACAATTGAGATGGCCGACGGCAGGCCCAGCACGCGGCGAAGCTGCCCGTTCGGCACGGGATTACTCACCGGCTCGCTCCCTCAGAACAAACGACGTGAGCAAACCGACGCCGAACGTCACCGACGTGCCGATCAGTACGTACCACGTCCAGGCGATTCCGGTGCCGCCCTTCACATAAAGCATGGTGAGTAGCCCGGCAACCATCCCCGCCATCGCCGCCTTTTCGCCGACCCGCTTCGTGAGCCGGCCCAGCAAGAAGACGCCGAGCAGCGAGCCGTACAGGATCGAAGCGATTGACAGTCCTGCTTCCAGAACTGATCCCCACTTCCGCGCCAGCCAGCCGATAAGCAGCAGAATCCCGCCCCAGCCAATCGTGGCGCCTCGGGCCAGCCGCAAGTAGTGAGCCTCGGAACGTTCCTTGCCCCCTCGGAGCGCCATCATCGGCTTATAGAAGTCGATGATGCAGGTTGACGAAAGCGAGTTTAGCGCCGCACTCAGGTTCGACATGGCTGCGGCGAGGATGGCGGCGATCACCAGACCGGACACGCCGGCCGGCAAGTAATTCCAAATGAATTCGGGATAAATCCGGTCTTGCGGATGCGGCAGCGTCCATCCGGAGTCCTGATAGAACACGAACAGAAAGATGCCGATCACAAGGAACAGGCTGAATTGGAATACGACCACCACCCAACTGGCAAACAGAGCCGTCCGGCTTTCCGATTCCGATTTCGCAGCCAGCAGCCGTTGCACCATCAGTTGCTCTGTGCCGTGGCTCGCCGTCGTCAGGAAGCAGCCCCCCAATAAACCCGCCCAAAACGTATACGTCCGGCTAAAGAACTCGCGGGAAAACTCGAAGCTGAAGTCGAAAATCTGGAACTTATCCGCGGCGCTTGCCACGAACCAGATGTGATCCCAACCGCCGGGAATCTTGTGAAAGATCACGAAGAAACTGACCAGCGCCCCGGCAATGTACAGGAACATCTGCACGACGTCGGTCCAGATCACCGCCGTCATCCCACCCTCGAATGTGTAGAACAGCGTCAGGCAGACGATCACTACGATTGACGCAAACTCGCCGGTCCCGAGAATAATCGAGATCACGATCGAGATCGCAAACACCCTCACCCCCTCCGCCAGGGCGCGCAGCAGGAGGAACGTTCCGGCCGTCAGCTTGCGGATTCTGGGACCGAACCGGATCTGCATCAGCTCGTAGGCCGTATACATTTCGCCGCGGAAATAGTGCGGAAGGAATAGCACCGAGATCACTACGCGGGCGAGCAGGTAACCGAGGACAACTTGCAGGAACCCCAGGTTCCCGGAAAAGGCCAGTGCCGGCGTGCCGATCACGGTCAGTGTGCTGGTTTCGGCGGAGACAATCGAAAACGCGATGGCCCACCAGGGGGCCGCCCGCCCCCCTAGGAAGTAGTCCTTAAGCGTCCGTTGGCCGTGCCGGAAATGAGCCCCGAACCACGTAATGCCTATCAGGTATGCCAGGATGACGCCAAGATCGACGTAACGCATGGAAACGGGATTCTAACACACAGAATCACCTCGGTGGCGGGACCTTGGAACCAACTCGGAAAAGATGCGTCCAAATAGTTGCGGGCGGTGCCCGATTCGGTCTATACTCCCCAATTGCACCGTTGCCGACATGGTATTCGGCAATTCTAATTGGGTTTCACGGTCGAGATCGGGCTCCCGGCAACCGCTCCGGTCTCGTTCCGGGTCAACACAGTAAATCAGGAGGCAAGAGTGCTGGTTCGACTCTCGAAGGGACTCATCACAGTGGCGCTCGCTGCCCTTATTCCCGCTGGGGCCGCGTGGGCGCAGGAGACGAAGTGGAAAGACAGGGCGGAGTATGACCTTGTCGCCTCGTACACCAAGGAGACCGACAACAACAAGAAGCTGCAGCTTCTCAACGAATGGAAGCAGAAGTACCCGGATACCTTCTACAAAGACACCCGGCTGCTGTATTACCTGACAACCTACCAGGCGATGAACCGGCCGGTTGAGATGTATGAGACGGCCAAAGAAATGGTCGCACTCAACCCCAAGGACCTTCGGGGACTCTCCTGGGTGCTTATCTTGACGCCTACCTTAGGGAAGAATACTCCGGACATCCTGGAAACCGGTGAAAAGGCAGCCAACGGGCTGATTGCGTCCATTGACACTCTGTTCGCAGCCAGTGCCAAGCCCAAGGAAACCAGCACCGCTGACTGGGAGAAGGGACGCACCGACAGCGGCGCGTTGGCTCACAAGGTGCTCGGCTGGGTGGCTATGAACCGGAAGGATTACGCTGCGGCTGAGACTCAATTCAAAGACAGTCTCAAGGCCAACCCTGCCGGCGGCGAAGTCTCCTACTGGCTCGGCTTGGTGCTTGTCAACCAGAAACTGGCGGAGAAGCAAGGCGAGGCCCTGTTCCATTTTGCCAGGGCCGCCATGTACGATGGCCCCGCTTCTTTGAACCCGCAGGCTCGTGCTGATGTAACCAAGTATTTCGAGAAGGTTTACAGCTCGTTCCACGGATCGGCTGAGGGAATTGACGCTGTTCGCACTGCTGCGAAACAGAGCGCGCTCCCGCCTGAGGGCTTCAAGATCAAGAGCTCGTACGAACTGAATCTCGAGAAGGAAGAAGAACTGAAGCGCACGAACCCGATGCTTGCCCTCTGGCTCAATGTCCGCTCGGAATTGACCGGTGCGAATGCCGACCAGTATTGGGATAGCAGCGTGAAGGGCGCCGGACTTCCTGGCGGCGCGCATGGCGTGACGAAGTTCAAGGGTAAGCTCGTATCTCATACCCCGGCCAAGAACCCGAAGGAACTCGTGCTCGCTGTCAGCGACGCGACCACTCCGGAAGTGACCCTGAAGCTCGACGAGCCGATGGTTGGTGCCGCTCCTGCCGGAACTGAGATCGACTTCGAAGGGGTCGCGACCTCCTTCGTAAAGGATCCCTTCATGCTGGTTTTCGAAGTGGACAAAGCGAAGGTCAGCGGCTGGCCCGCGCCGGTAAAGAAAGTTGCGCCGAAGAGGGCGATCAGGAAGAAGAAGTAGTTCTTCCCGATCTCGCTGGTTTCACGCAGTCTTGGTTGCCTGCAGCCTGATCCTGTCCCCGCGCCAGGATCAGGCTGACTACTACTCTTTGCCAGCCTGGCATCTTCCACTCAGGTCCTGCAAGCACTTCGTAATACTCGACGAAACAACGAGCTTCATTGGGAAGATACTTGGCCAGGGTGTGCTGCTCGGAACTGATTAGTGCCGTCATCCCCAGCATGAGGGCCAAAGCTACGGCCCGCCACCTGCCTGTAGTCCCTCGGTCCATACCTTTATTGACGCTATAACGGACGCGAGGTTAGCGGGGATACAAGAACTTTACATCTTATAGCGGCCGAGGTCCTCGTCGTTCAGTCCTTCGAGCCACCGGCGAAGTTCCTCGCTGTTGACCTTCTCAGTGACAGCGCCGGCAGCCTTCGAGGAGCTAAGCACGGCATCTTCCACATAGATCGGGCAATCCATGCGAAGGGCGAGCGCCAGGGCGTCACTTGGCCGCGAGTCGATGCTGATGAGTTGGCCGTCTTTTTCCAGCCAGATCACCGCATAAAAGGTGTCGTCCTTGAGTTCGCTCACGACAACCTTTCGGACTCCGGTCTCCAACCCAGTGAGAACCGTGCGGATCAGGTCGTGCGTCATCGGCCGTGGTGTCGCAACCTTCTCAATTTCGAGTGCGATCGCGTTGGCCTCGTAAATGCCCACCCAGATTGGCAGGATGGCACTGCCGTTGGTGTCTTTGAGGATCACGATCGGCATGTTCGTGACCGGATCCATCATCAGACCTCGGATTTTCATTTCGACTTCCACGGCGCACCCCCTGAAACCATTAGATCACGCTTTCTCCGGCAAGCGAGTTCGGACCGGCGCGGCTGACCCTCACACGCATATATTCGCCCACAAGCGTATCTTCGCTGCCCCCATGCACGAAGTTCAGCACGCGGTTTTGGGAGGTTCGGCCGGCCCACTGACCCGTCGCGCGGTTGTACCCTTCGACCAGCACTTCATCAATAGTCCCGATAAGCCGGGCGTTCCGCTTCAACTGGATCGAACGCTGCAGTTCCTGGAGGACTGTCAGACGCCTTCCCTTCTCCTCGTCCGGGACCTGTTCCCTGAACTCCAGGGCCGGCGTATTTGGTCGCGGAGAGTATTTGAAACTGAAAATGGAATCGTATTCCACGGCGCGCAGTAAGGACATCGTCTCCTCGAAATCCTCATTGGTTTCGCCTGGAAATCCGGCGATGATGTCCGTGGAGATAGCGATTTCACGCCGCGCGCCTTTGATCCACTCGATCCGCTGCATGTATTCGTCCCGCGAATACTGCCGCCGCATACGATCCAGCACGCGGCTCGACCCGGACTGCACCGGCAGATGAATGTTATTGCAGAGGACCGGGTTGGCGTCGATCGCGTCCACGATCTCCTTCCCAAAATCCCTCGGATGCGACGTCATGAACCGCACGCGCCGCAGTCCCCGAACCTCGCCCACGCGCGCCAGCAGCGTCGCAAAGTCCCATCCGGCCGGAGACGGGTCCCGGTAGCTGTTTACGTTCTGGCCCAGAAGCTGGACTTCCGTGTAGCCGTCATCCGCCAGCCTCTGCACATCTTCGAGGATGACGTTGCTTGCGCGGCTTCGCTCGCCCCCGCGAGTGAACGGGACAACGCAATACGCGCAGGACTTGTCGCACCCCTCGATGATCGTGATGTAAGCGTGGTGACGGCTGTTCCTCGTTGCGAAAGGAGTCTCGTAAGTCTCCTGCACCTCTAGATCGAGACCGGTCACCCTGCGGCCGCCGGTCTCAATCTGCGTCAGCAACTCGGGCAGCTTGTTATAACTCGCCGACCCGCACACCAATGACACGTGCGGCGCCTTTTCGAAGATGGCTTCCCCCGCCTGCTGCGCCACGCACCCGAGAACCGCGAAGAGCTTCCCGTTTCCCGTCCTCTTGAACTGCGACAGCCGGCTGTAAACCTTCTGTTCGGCTTTATCGCGAACGCTGCACGTGTTATAGACCACAAGGTCCGCTTCTTCGGGCGTTTCGACGCGCCGGTAGCCGCGCGCCGCAAGGGTTCCGGCCACTCTTTCGGAGTCGTGCACGTTCATCTGGCAGCCGAACGTCTCGATGTAAAAACTCTTCATGGAGGGTTTCTTCTATTATAGTTCGGAGGGAGAAACCGCCACCTTGACTACATTCAGCCGGCGTCATTTTCTGATCTCCACTGCGGCCGTCGCAGGCTTGCGGGCACAAACCGCGCCGCGCGTCCGCGCCATTACGCGTGGCCCCAAGTTCCACTGGTTCGCGTACTACGACAAGCTCCAGTTCGACCCTACAGGCAGGTATGCGCTAGGCATGGAAGTCGATTTCGAGCACCGTTCGCCGAAGCCTGACGACGTGATTCGTGTCGGCATGGTGGACCTGCAGGACGGGGACCGCTGGATTGAACTCGGGGAATCGCGAGCCTGGAACTGGCAGCAGGGCTGCATGCTGCAATGGCTACCCGGCTCCTCCACGGAGGTGGTCTGGAACGACCGCGTGGACGGGCAATTCGTCTCGTACCTTCTCGACGTCAAGACCCGCCGGAAACGGACCTTCCCCGCCCCCGTTTACTCGATCAGTCCGGACGGCCGGTGGGCTGTCACCACGGATTTCCGCCGCTTGAACGACACCCGTCCCGGCTATGGCTATGCGGGAGTTCCGGACCCCAATAAGGACGTTCTCGCTCCTGGCAACGCGGGCATCTGGAAGTTCAGTTTTCAGGGTGGAAAGCCGGAATTGATCGTCCCGCTTTCGAAGGCCCTGACCGTTGCCAACCCGTACGGAGATTGGACCGGCGCAAAGCACTGGTTCAACCATTTGTTGATTTCGCCGGATGGAGCCCGGTTCATCTTCCTGCACCGCTGGCGCGGCGTCAAAGAGGGACGTAGCTTCTCCACCCGCATGTTTACCGCTGACGCGGACGGCAACAATCTCTATGTGCTCGACCCCTATGGCGGGACGTCTCACTTCATCTGGCGCGACCCGAACCACGTCCTGGCTTGGGCGAAGCATCCCTCCCACGGCGACAAGTTTTACCTGTACGAGGACCGTGCGGACAAAGTGGAGGTAGTCGGTCCCATCGTCATGCCCCAGAACGGCCATTGCTCGTACTTGCCCGGTAACCGCTGGATTCTTAATGACACCTATCCGGACAAGAACCGAGAGCAGCACGTCTATCTCTACGAGGTGGCTACCGGCCGCCGGATACCTCTTGGAGCCTTCCTGTCGCCGAAGGAATACGCAGGTGAATGGCGCTGCGACACGCACCCTCGATTCAGTCTTGACGGGAAGAAAGTGACAATCGATTCGCCGCACGGGGGCAACGGAAGACAGTTGTACCTGATCGATCTCTCGGGAATCGTGTAGCAGGGTTTGGGGTGAATCCGGTAGCTTCGCTGGGCGTGCGTCTATCCGTGCCCAAAGTGCATCAGCCAGGCGATGCCGAACAGCGTGAGAAGGAAATACCCGAAACTCTTCAGGCCGTACATCACGCGCTCACGATCGGTCCTTTTGGTCACGATAGCAAGCACAACGGAAATGACCACCGCCAACAGCAAGGACGTCTCGAAGTGTGAGAGTGCTACCTTCGGCATTACTGCTTCCTCCCCACGGCAATCTCAAACGCGTCTACCATTGCAAGCACGTTCATCAACCCTGCGGTCACCAGGAATTTCGTGCCGTAGTCGTGCGCATGGCCCGCAACGTCAGGCTGCGCGTACCCCATCCAGACGCTGAAGAAATAGAAAACGCCTGATGCCATGTCGCCGAGGAAGCCGCCACAGTAAATGATCGTGGTGAGCAAATCGCCGGTCTGCGGGCGGAACATAATCCCCCGCATCATCAAACCCATCAGGAACGTCAGCGCGACTGCTGACAGCAGCAGGAAGCCTCTGCCGCGCCGCCGGAGGAGCAAGTGTCCGCCTCCTGGAACGAACCAGGCTAAAGCGACACAAGGCAGCCATGTTTTGAGCGGAGGCAACGGGGCCTTTGCCTTTTTCTCTTTCGCAGCCATATGATTCCTGAGTTTAACACGCGGCCGACAGGGACCTGAGAGTACGGGACGTGCTCATCAAGAGGCAGTTGAGCAGTGCTCGCAGAGTCCTTTGATCACCAGGTCGTAGCCGGAGAGGATTCGGCGGCCCGGCAATGCCTGAGGCAGCATCTGGAATAAGTCGAACCAGGGGAGGTCTTCAACGCACCCGCAGCGCTCGCAATAGAAGTGATGATGCCGGGTTACCGTTGCATCAAAACGGGCGGCGTTGCTCCCGATGTCCAGTTCCCGTATCAGACCCGCCTCCGCAAGCGCATGCAAAGCCTTGTAGACGGTTGCCAATGACGCTCGCGGGTCCGTGCGGTTCACTGCTTCGTGGATTGATTCCGCGCTGGGGTGGTTTGGATGGCGCAAGAGGTGTTCGAGAATCGCATACCTTTGCGAAGTACAACGTAGCCCGCAGCGTTTGAAGGCGTCGATAATGTCGGACCGGTCGGGAGTCACAATAACATACGTAGAGTAGTTCTCATTCAAGAACCTGT
>JBDKSR010000424.1:0-5684 GCA_039680545.1 Bryobacteraceae bacterium
CGTAGCTCTTCACAATTTGCAGATCCCTGTCATCGACCCAGATCTGGCCTGAAAAGTAGCGCTGGCCCGGCTCCAACTTCTTGGGCTTAACCGCGAAGACATAGCAGGGGATTTCGTCCGCCATCTGCTTGCCAAGGTAGCGGACGTCATACTTGGGTAAGTCCTTGGTCGTCAAGACGAACGGCTGTACGTTCCGGAGGTCCTGCTCGTCTTCGGGAGTCAAGATGAGGTTCTGCAGGGTTGAAACCGGCGCCTTCACCACGTGCTCAATCCGCTTGCCTTCGGCCGAGAAGATGATGTCGGTCACCATTTCGTGCCGGCCTCGCACGTTTCCGCCGTCGTCCAACTCCTGAAGCTTGGAAGTCTGGCGGTAGGTGTAGTTTTCGCGAGCGATCGAGAACTCCGTCTCTTTAGCGGCGAACTTCTGGATGATCTCGTCGACCTCGGCGGGCGATGGATCGGGCTTTGGGGACGCCGCGGCAAGGGACGCTGCCGCCATCAAAACCAGGAACGCTACGCGCAACATAACTCTCCTCTTATGCGACGGAACCCGCGCTGCCGGGGTTTCCAGGAGAATTCGCAGGACCAGTCGCGTTACTCTCAGTCTACCGCCTGATGACGGTACGCCTTCGCCCTGCTGTAGAATGAGCATCACATGAAGAACTGGAAACTGGTTGCGGAGGGACTCGGGCTCGATATTCCGGACGCCGATCTGGAGGGAAGCGTACGGACACTCGATGCTCTTTGCGCCTCATTTTCTCCACTTGCGAAGGAGATTCCGGAAGACGTCGAGCCTGCGGTGATCTTCTCCGTGGAACCGGAGGAACGGGCGTGACGATTGTCGATGCCGCCCGCGCTCTCAGGGCGAAACAGGTGTCCTCCGTGGAACTCACCAGCGAGGCCATGACGAGCATCTCGCGCTTGAACCCGCGGCTCAACGCCTTCATCACGGTTACAGAGGAAGCGGCAAGGGCGCGCGCCAGACAGGCGGACGAGGATTTTGCGCGCGGAATAGACCGTGGCCCGCTACAAGGCATTCCCATCGCCGTGAAGGACGTATTCCGCACGCGGGGCGTCCGCACGACCTGTGGCTCGAAGCTATTCGGAGATTACATTCCTGACGTCGATGCGGCTGTCGTCGAGAGACTGGAAGACGCAGGCGCCGTGCTGACCGGCAAGACGAACATGCACGAGCTTGCCTACGGCATCACGTCGAGCAATCCGCACTTCGGAGCCGTACATAACCCGTGGGACACAAATCGCATTCCGGGCGGTTCGAGTGGAGGCTCCGGGGCGGCTGTTGCCGCCGGTATCGTCTTTATGGCGATGGGCAGCGATACGGGCGGGTCGATACGCATCCCGTCGTCCTTCTGCGGGACCGTCGGGCTGAAGCCGACCTTCGGCCGGGTGAGCCGCTACGGCGTGCTCCCGCTGGATTTCAGCCTGGACCACATGGGGCCGCTCACGCGTACCGTCCGCGAAGCGGCACTCTGCCTTAATGTCATTGCCGGCCGGGACTCGCGAGACGACACCTCAAGCCGGGTACCCGTCTCCGAATACGTTCCTACCGAGCCAGTCTTGATTCAGCGCGTTCGAATCGGCGTGCCCGAGAACTTCTACTTCGATAACGTGGACCCCGAGGTCGAGTCGGCCGTTCGTGGCATGGCAACACTCGCGGGGCGGCTCGGAGCGAACGTTATCCCGGTCCGTGTGCCGGACATCCATGCGCTGAACGTGATCGGACGCGTGATTCTTCTGGCGGAAGCCTCGGCCCTGATGGAGAAATACCACGAGCGGCGGGAAGACTTCGGTGCGGACGTGCTTGCTTTGCTCGACCAGGGGAGGCTGCTTCCGGCGACCGACTACATCAATGCGCAACGATTGCGCCGCATGAAACGCAGGGAGTTCAGTTGTCTTTGGAATCAGGTGGACTGTCTCTTTACTCCGGCAACGCCCACAACCGCACCCGAAATCGGACAGATGACGATCGACGCCGGAGGAAAAGCCGAGGATGTACGGCTGGCCTCGACGCGACTTGTTCGGGCCATCAACGTCCTGGGCCTTCCCGCGCTGGCCACGCCGTGCGGGATGTCCTCGCGCGGGCTTCCAATGGGAATGCAGATCGTCGGCAGGCCGTTCGACGAGGCGCTTATACTGCGGGTTGGCGCCGCACTCGAAGACGCCACCGGTTTGTCCGGACGGACAGCCGCAATATAATGATTTGCCGAAGGAGTTTTCATGGAACTCAGCCGTCGTAATTTTCTCAAGACCGGAACGGCAATGGCCGCTGCGCCTGGAATCGCTAAGTCGACCGGCGCGAATGACCGGATTCAGATCGGCATGATTGGAGTCGGGGCGAGAGCGCACGAGATACTTCCCGCCCTGATGGTCCACAAGGACGCGGAAATCGTCGCCGTCGCCGACGCATACAAAGGGCGTATCGAGCGCGCGATCCAACGAACGGGAGGCCGCGCGAAGGCGTACAAACAGTACACCGACATCCTGGCCGACAAATCCATTGATGCCGTTTTCATCGCCACCCCGGACCACTGGCACAAACAGATGGTTCTCGATGCGATCAAAGCGGGTAAGGACGTTTACTGCGAAAAGCCGTTGACCTATCGCACTGCGGACGGCGTGGAAGTGATTCGCGCGGCGAAAGAGGCCGGGCGCATCGTGCAGGTGGGCAGCCAGGGGATGAGTTCCGAAGTGCAGAGGAAGGCGAAGCAGATCATCCGGGAAGGCAAGCTCGGCCAGATCACGATGATCCGCGCTGCGTACAACCGCAATACGGCTTCCGGAGCCTGGATTTATCCGATTCCTCCCGACGCCTCTCCGCAGACGGTCGATTGGGATATGTTCCTCGGACCGGCGCCGCGGCGTCAATTTAGTCTGGAGCGGTTCTTCCGCTGGCGCTGCTATTGGGATTATTCGGGCGGCATCGCGACCGACCTTTTTGTGCACCTTTGCACGACAATTCACTTTCTGATGGATGCGAAAGTGCCTTCCCGCGCAATCGCGCTGGCGCAACTGTACCGTTGGAAGGAAAGCCGCGAGGTGCCGGACACGATCAACGGCGCGCTTGAGTATCCAGAGGGCTTTTCGGTCAACCTGAGTGGCACGTTCAACAATCAATCGGCGGCGGGGGAGAACTTCCAGATCCTCGGCACCGAAGGCTCACTCGCCATCGGTCCGAGTCAATTGACCTTCCGGCCGGAGCGGGCTGTGGAGGACAACCGCTGGATCGTGGATAGCTGGGCGCAGGCACAGGAAGACGCCTACTACCAGGATCCGAAAGTACGAGCATCGGAACTGAGGGAGACCCGGCCGGATTCGGTCATCGCGGATGCCCAGTCCTATCTCCAGGAGGGGCAAGAACCTACGGTGGCCCACACCAGGCACTTCCTTGATTCGATCCGGTCGCGGAAACCGTATTGGGAAGACGCTTCCGCGGGGCATCATGCCGCCGCATGCGCCCACATGGTCAACCAGTCCGTTAAGGAACGCCGCTTGATCGAGTGGGACTTCACGAAGGACGACGTCAAACAGGCATAGCTGGCAAGTACTCTGACGCGGCCCGCGAGGATCTCCCACGGGCCGCCTGCCCACCTCTAAACTCGGCGGCCGGGGCTACCGATCACCTTCGGAGTGGGGTCTGCGCCTCTACAGGCTCGAAGCCGCTGGGTCCATTACGCGCCATCGCTTGCGGACCTGCTTCTCGTGTCGCTTGTGGCTTGGCTGTTCGCGGCGGGCGAAGGCTGGAACGGCCTGCTCGCTGACGGCGATACGGGCTGGCACATTCGCACAGGGGATTATATTCTTCAGACGGGAAGCGTTCCCACCGTCGACATCTTTTCGTTCTCGAAGCCCGGGGAACCGTGGTTCGCGTGGGAATGGCTGTCGGATGTGATCTTTGCGGGGTTGCACGGCATCTGGGGCCTTCCGGGTGTCGTTGGGTTCACCGGACTCGTCATCGCGCTGGCGGCCCTTACCGTGTTCCGGCAGTCGCTTTGGAGGGGCGCCAACGCCTTCGCCGCGCTTGGGGTGACGCTGGTCGCCACAGGCGCTGCCTCCCTGCACTTTCTGGCAAGGCCGCACGTGTTCACGCTCCTGCTGTTGCCATTGGCGCTCTGGATCGTGGAGCGTGACCGCCGTTCACCCGGGACAGCGGTGTGGGTGCTTGTCCCGCTATCAGCGCTCTGGGCCAACCTGCACGGGGGATTTCTCGCTCTGATTGCCTGCCTGGGCATACTGGCCGTAGGGTCTGCGGTGGAAGCTTGGCTGGCTCCGGAAAGGAATTGGCGCCCCGTATGGCGCTACGCCGGGCTCACAGCAGCATGTACGGCCGCGACCCTGTTAAACCCGTATGGATTCCGGCTGCATACGCACATCGCGAGCTACCTGCGCTCGGACTGGATTCGCGAGGCCGTGGATGAGTTCCAATCGCCGAAATTTCGGTCTGAAAACATCTTCCAGTTCGAGGCGATCCTGTTCGTCGCGCTGCTGCTTGCCGGTATTCTCCTTTCGAAGCGCCGGATTTGCGACGCGCTGCCCATCCTCGTCTGGGCGCACCTCTCGCTCTCGTCGGTTCGCCACGTACCGGTCTTCGCGGTGATCGTGTCGCCTCTCGTAGCTCAGGAACTGACTCGAATCTGGGAGGGTTGGAGCGTTGGTTCATCCCGTAAGTCCATCACGGGTATCCTTTGGGCGCTGGCACGCGATCTTACACCGGGTTTCCAGCGCAATACGGCATGGTCCGTGGTGCTCGTGGTGGCTGTCCTGGTTTTGACGCCAGTTGCGAAGTGGCCCCGCGATTTTCCAGCAGCCAAATTCCCGGTAAAGCTTGTGGGGACTGAGGAGGAACGACTGCCGAAGGCCAGAGTATTCACCTCAGACGAGTGGGCAGACTACCTCATTTATCGTGGCTGGCCGCATCAGAAAGTCTTTCTCGATGGCCGGAGCGACTTCTATGGGCCCACTCTAGGCAGGGAGTATATCCAGTTAGTCGAAGGACGCTCTGGTTGGCGTAAGTTGCTGGAAAAACATAAGGTTAATGCAGTGCTTGCAGGCCGGAACTGGCCGCTCGCCGCCCTGCTGCGGGACGAACGGAGCTGGCAGGTCACCCTGGAGGATCGCCAGGCGGTGCTATTCGTTCAAACGCAAACCGCTAATCAAACCGCAACCCGCCACCGATAGTCTTTCGTTGGAGGTTCCACGCCATGAAGCCCAAGGAGAAGGAGAGCCGGCATAAGAAACGCCGTATCTCCGGGACGGAACCCGCAAAGGCCTCTCGGAAAGCCGGCATCTCGCCGGAAACTCCTGGCTGGCGCGTGCCTTCCGGCTTCTCGTTGGGAGAATTCGGCCTGCGATTCGGCTTTGTTGCCGGACGCCTGTTGAAGTCTGGGAGTCGTTGAGGGGCCCCGCCTTTCGTGGCTGGGGGGTGGAGCGGAGAGAGGGATCGATGGACCGCCGTTTCTTGACCGTTCTGGGGGTGAGCTTGGTGTTCGCCCTCGTTGTCGCGAGTGTTTTCTACCAGATGAGTGCGCGTCTGAAGGGCAAGCCCCGGAAGACCGAAAACACGAAAACCGTTGACATGGTGGTTGCTGCCGCCGCCCTGCCGGTCGGGGTGACGATCAAGCCCGCCGATATCAAGGTAGTGAAGGTCGCGAACGAAAGGCTTCCCA
>JBDKSR010000425.1:0-9682 GCA_039680545.1 Bryobacteraceae bacterium
CGGGATGGGTCGGCCATCTTGACCCCGAGTCCGCCGGCGATCTCATATCCCATGCACGAGTAGCCGTATTCAAGGTGATAGCTTCCCGGCTGGCGTGTGCGCCAAAGCTTATGCAGGTCGCCGGGCAGACTGCCCGCCGCGCAAACAACAACATCCTGCGAACGCGAAAGCCGGTTCACGACACCGATCGCTTCGCCCTGGCTGATGGGCGGGCCGTGCCGAAGCGCATAGATGCGATCCGTTTCCTCTTCCCAACGTTCCTTCCATTGGGAGATGCAGCCCGCATAGTCCGCGGCGATTCGGAAATCAGCGAGGGCGGCCGTGAGGTGTTCAAGGGCGGCGCGGGCGTCGGCGAGAAGTGGCAGTCCGGCATGTTTGTAGGCGTCGAACTCGGCGACGTTGATGTTGATGAAGCGTACATCAGGATTCTGGAACGCGGTCTTCGACGCTGTCGTGAAGTCGCTGAGCCGGGTGCCGATGGCGATCACAAGATCCGCTTCGCGGGCGGCGATGTTCGCTCCGGGGGTGCCTGTGACGCCGATCGCGCCGAGATTCTGCGGATGATCGAACGGCAGCGATCCTTTCCCCGCCTGTGTTTCTCCCACCGGGATGCCTGTCCCGGCAACAAACTTTGCAAGGGCGCCGGTGGCCTCGCTGAACAACACCCCTCCGCCCGCGACGATCAGCGGACGCTTCGCGGATCGGATCATCTCAATGGCGCGCGCAAGCACGGCGCGTTCCGGTTCCGGCCGTGCAATGTGCCAGACGCGCTTTTCGAACATTTCCTCGGGATAGTCCCAGGCCTCCGCCTGCACGTCCTGAGGCAACGCCAGTGTTACCGCGCCGGTCTGCGCGGGCGAGGCAAGCACCCGCATCGCCTCGACTACGGAGCAGATAAGTTGATCGGGGCGATTGATGCGGTCCCAATAGCGGGACACTGGTTTGAAGGCGTCGTTGACCGAAACGTCCTGTGCATGTTCGGACTCCAGTTGCTGCAACACCGGAGCGACGTTGCGGCGCGCAAAGATGTCCCCCGGCAGAAGCAGTACAGGGATGCGATTGACTGTCGCAGTGGCGGCGCCCGTCACCATGTTCGTTGCTCCCGGTCCAATCGACGAGAGGCACGCGAACGTCCCCATCCGGTTCTTGGCTTTGGCGAACGCCGTGGCCACGTGCACGGCGGCCTGCTCATTCTTGCACTGGTGATAGCGGAAGCCGGGGTTTTGCTGCAACGCCTGGCCCAACCCCGCGATGCAGCCGTGTCCGAAGATGCCCCACGCGCCGTGGAAGAATTTATGCTCCTGCCCGTCGCGCTCGACGAACTGATTTTTCAGGAATCCGACCAGGGCCTGCGCCATGGTCACTCGTCTTGTTCGCATTTTTGAAGTCCTCGCCAGCTCAGTTCTCCATCTCCAGGGTGACCAGCGGAACACGCGGATCCTGACTGTGCCACGCCTCCCGGACCCAGGCAAAATCAAGGTCGTCGGAGGCTGCCATGGATCGCGCCGATCCCGCCAGCGCATTCAGGTAGTAGACGTTGTAGCCGTGTGCGGCAACCACGGGGTGGTAACCTTCCGGAACCAGCACCATCTCGCCGTCATGGACCGTAACCGTCTCGTCGATATGCCGGTCCGGCGTATAAACCTTCTGGATCGCGTAACCTTCGGGGCGATCGACGCGGTAATAATAAATTTCCTCGAGGTCGACCTCGCCGGGCGGATTGTGCATGTCGTGCTTGTGCGGCGGGTAGCTCGACCAATTGCCGCCGGGTGTGTACACCTCCACTACGAGCAGCCGATGCGCCGTAAACTCGGGGCGGATGATCTTATTGATCTGGCGCGTCGCGTTTTCACCCCCGCGGATCTCCACCTCGATGCCGGATGGCGTGATCAGCGCCGCGGGATGGGACTCTTCGGCCCGGGAGTAGCAGAACGCCAGGTCGCAACCCGTCTCCGTGGCGACGTTGAATTGCGTCGAAATCGGGAGATACAGGGCATACGGCATTCCCGAGAAGACATTAGGGCGCCGGCCGACGCTCTTCCAACTGCCGCGCGATGATGACACCGAGCACGTTCCGCCGAGCACGATGAGGCCAAGCTCACGGTTGCCCGTGTCCTCTTCGAACGACTCACCCCGTTTCAGTTTCCGGCTGCGGAACGAGAGGAACTGGAAGCCATACGCTTCTTCCGCTCCTTCTTTGGGACGGACGAGTAGTTGCACGCGGTCTTCTCCTTCGGCGCGGCGGTGGATTCGCGCAGAACGAGTTCGCCCGCTACTCTGATGTTCTGTTCGGCATCCGACCCGGCCATAAGTTTCAAAAGAACTTGCATTGCGAGGCGGCCCATTTCATGCTTGGGCTGCCTCACGGTAGTCAACGGAGGTTCTACATACTGAGCCAGCGGCAGATCATCGAAACCCACAAGAGAAATGTCGTCCGGAACCTTGAGCCCGTGAGCACGGATCGCCTTGAGCGCCCCGATAGCGGTCCGGTCGTTGTAACAGAAGACCGCCGTGGGTGGTTCGGGACCCTCCAAAAGGTGGGTCATGGCCTCGATTCCCCCCTCGGCCCCGCCGTCGCCATGGACGACCAGCTCCGGCTGGAAGGCGATGTCAGCTTCCCCAAGCGCGGCTCGATATCCGCTGTATCTCTCTGAATCGGAACCATATCCGAAACGGTCGCCGATGTAAGCGATGTGCCGGTGGCCCATTTTGATGAGCACGCTGACGGCGTCCCGGCTCGCTTCAAAGTTCTCGATCATTACGGAGTGCGCGAACTGGCTCGGATGCTGGTTGTTCAACAGGACGATAGGGATCTTCATGCGTTCGAGGACGGATCCGTAGAGGGCCCCGACACGCGAGGCGGTAACGATAATTCCATCAACGCGGCGGTCTTCGAATGAATTTACGATCTTGAGTTCCCGTCCCGGATCGGCGTTGCAGTTGGCGAGGAAGACGGAATAATTCTGTGCGATCGCTTCGTCCTCGATCCCGCTAACTACTTCAGCCACAAAGGGATCGGAGATGCTCGTCACCACGACGCCGATCGTACTCGTGCGGCTCGTGGCGAGGCTGCGGGCGACAGCGCTGGCTCGGAAACCGCTTTCTTCCGCGATTTGGCGTATCTTTTCGGCGGTTTCGGGATTAACAAGCGGACTCTCTCTCAGGGCTCTGGATACAGTCGAGTGGGAGACCCGCGCCAGCCGCGCAATGTCTTTGATGGAAACTCGCCTCTTGGCGGCAGCGGCCGGGGTTGTCTGGTTCTTGGGGACTTGATCGTCGTTGAACACGTGTGCAGTACGATTCTACTCAGCGCTTGGGCGCTTGTAAAGTAAAATTGCTTAAATTGTTGAGTTTTTCCTCTTGACCATATCCCGTACTGCGGATACAATCGTGCACACGTGTGCAGAATGCGACACGATGCTCACCATGCCTGAAGCCACTCGATCCCTCTCCTACAAGAGTCCTCTCCACAAAATGACCCAGACCACGCCCACTTGCTTGTGGAACGATTCTGCGTCGCTCGAGGAGCTTACGTATTCCATTGAGCACGGCGCTGTAGGCGCCACCTGTAACCCTGTCATCGCGTTGTCGGTAGTGAAAGCCGCGATGCCGGCGTGGCGGCCGCGGATACTCGAACTGATTCAGGAAATGCCTACGGCCAATGAGGACGAGATCGGGTGGCGGGTAATCGAGGAGATGTCCGCGAAGGGCGCCGCACTGCTTCAGCCGATCTTTGAAGCCCACGGGGGACGAAACGGGCGTCTCTCGATCCAGACGGACCCTCGCAATTATCGGAATACGCAGGCGATCGTCGACCAAGCGGTCCGTTTCAGCCAGTTGGCGCCGAACATGATCGTGAAGATCCCGGTGACCAGGGCCGGAATTCCGGCCATCGAGGAGGCAACTTACCGCGGAGTAAGCATCAACGCCACGGTGTCCTTTACCTTGCCGCAGTCGATCGCGGTGGCCGAGGCGGTGGAGCGCGGGCTCCGCCGGCGGGAGAGTGAGGGCAAAGACATCTCGACTATGGGCCCCGTATGTACTATCATGGTCGGCCGTTTGGATGATTGGCTGAAAGTCATGATGGAGAGGGAGAGTATCAGCACGGATCCGGGATATCTTGAATGGGCCGGAGTCGCCGTATTCAAAAAGACGTACCGGATTTTTCGCGAACGTGGTTACCGCCTCCGCTTGCTGTCGGCCGCGTTCCGGAATCACATGCACTGGAGCGAGTTCATCGGGGGCGACGTGGTGATCTCTCCCCCGTGTAAGTGGCAGCGGCGGTACAACGCCAGTGATATAGAGGTGATCCCGCGGATCGACAAACCTGTCGATGGCCGTGTGGTAGACGATTTGTTAAAGAGATTCGCCGATTTCCGGCGCGCATATATGGAAGATGGACTCAAAGTCGAGGAGTTCGACTCCTTCGGTCCGACCCGGCGGACGCTTCGCCAATTCATCGTGGCTTTTGCGGATCTTGCATCTGTGATCCGGGATTTGATGCTTCCCAATCCGGACGTGATTTAGACCTCTATCCATGATTCGGACGGGTTCGCATAGTGTCAACAAAACGTCATGCCCTTGTAACGGGCGAAAGGCTACAATCCCACCATGCGTCGACTAGTAATTCTTGGATTGTTGTTTGCTACGGCCGCATTCGGCCAATATGACACCGCGTCGGTTCTTGGGACGGTCACCGATCCCAGTTCGGCTGTCGTGTCCAACGTGAAAGTCACACTGGAAAATGTCAGGACGGGAGTGAAACAGACGGCCGTCACCGACCTGCACGGCGACTATCTGTTCCTGAACCAGCGCATTGGCGATTACCGGGTCATTGGCGAAGCCCCGGGTTTCAAGCAGGTGAGCTCCGATGTTTTCACCTTGACGGTGAATGCCCGCCAGCGCGTCAACCTGGTGCTTCAGGTCGGCGAAATCACACAGAGCATCGCCGTGACGGGCGCGGTTGAGGCGCTCGAGACTGATTCGAGCGACCGCGGACAGGTTATCCAGCGTGGCGCCATCGTGAATCTGCCGTTGAATGGCCGCGCCTACGCCGATCTCGCCCTGCTGTCGCCCGGCGTCCGGAAATCGAACATTACGGCCCGCGACGCTTCCTTCAATGTGAACGGTCTTCGCAGTTCGTTGAACAACTTCATGCTGGATGGCGTAGACAACAACGCGTACGGCACGTCCAATCAGGGGTTCTCGAACCAGATTGTGCAACTTAATCCGGATGCCGTGGAAGAGTTCCGCGTGGTCACCAACAATTTCTCGGCGGAGTATGGCCGTGCCGGAGGTGCTGTCATCAACGCCAGCCTTCGGAGCGGCACCAACGAATATCACGGTTCTGTTTGGGAGTTCATGCGCAACACCAAGCTCAACGCGGTGGGTTTTTTCAAGCCTGCGAGCGGGGTGAAGCCTGTGCTGGTGCAGAACCAGTTCGGGGCGTCCATGGGCGGCCCGATTAGGAAGGACAAGACCTTCTTCTTCGCTGACTATGAAGGCCTGCGCCGGGTCTCAAGAACCCTTGAATATGCCACGATCCCCACGCCGGAACAGCGGCAGGGCAACATCGGGATTCCGATAGCCAATCCGATCACGGGCGGCGTTTATACCAACGGCATTGTGCCCGCCAGCGAGATCACTGCCTTCGCCACCCAGGTTCTGAATGATCTTCCTACGCCGATTCGCTCGACGGCCAGCGGCACGATGCCATCCAACAACTGGGAATACCTTACTCCGACGCCTTTGGTGGACAACAAGGGCAACGGGCGTATCGATCACTACTTCTCCTCCCACCTGAACGCCTTCGTGCGTTACAGCCACCGGCTATTGAACCGGACAGAGAACAGCAAGATACCCGGCAACTCGGGCGGCGACGCCAACGGGCATGTCCGCGTATACAACCAGCAGATAGCGACCGGGTTCAACTACAATCTGTCGCCGACTTCGTTGATCGATTTCCGGCTCGGAGTGTCGGTGTTCGAGGGCGGCAAGTCCGCACTCGGCAAGGAACGCGCGAACATGAAGGAGTTGTACGGGATCACAGGGCTGCCGGACAGCACCGTGATTGGTGGTGGCTTGACGAACCAGTCGGTCAGCGGCTTCACAGCCTTTGGCCGTCAGACATCAAATCCGCAGTTCCAGAATCCGACCAGCGTCAACCCGAAGGTGAATTATTCGAAGATCGTGGGCCGTCATTCACTGAAGATGGGGTACGAGTACCAAGCCATCAACACGGACATCTTCGACTTCAATCCGCAGTATGGCGCGGACAGTTACTCCGGAAAGTTTTCGAAGCCCTCGGGAGCGTCGTCGAACAACCTGTTCAATCTGGTGGACTTCATGTACGGCGCCAGGTCCTCTTACAACCTGAACAATGAGATTGTCCTGAACTACCGCCAGCGGATGAACTTCTTTTACCTGCAAGACGACTGGAAGGTGAGCACGAAGCTGACACTTAACCTTGGTGTCCGTTACGAATATGCGACGCCTCAGTGGGAAGACAAGAACCGTCTCGCCAATTTCGATTCGAGCGCGAAATCTCTGATCTATGCGAAAGACGGCGGTGTTTACGATCGCACGCTGGTCCACCCCGATCGCAATAACTGGGCCCCGCGTATCGGCCTGGCGTATCAGGTGACGCCCAAGACCGTCGTACGCTCCGGTTACGGTGTCAGCTACATTCATTTCAACCGGCTTGGCGGCGAAAACCTGCTCGGTTACAACGGTCCGAGCGTAGTGAATGTGACGATGGATCAGACCCCGAAGATGGGTCTCTGCAGCGGTGACGCCTATTCAAATTGCTTCCGGCTCACCCAACAAGGCTATCCCTCGGGCCTGGTTGACCCGGCGAATTTCTCGACGGTCAATACGCGCACGAACTACACACCATCGGATTACCGGACCTCGTATGTGCAGAGCTGGCATTTGACGATCCAGCGCGAGATCGCGAAGGATCTCATTTTTGACATCGCCTATGTCGGCAATCGCTCCAACGGGCTGATGATCCTGACGGATTACAATCAGGCTCGCGCGAACAACGCCGGCGAGTCGCTGACGATCCAGCAGCGCCGCCCGCTTTCCGGGTTTGGTTTTATTCAGATGTCCTATGGTGGCGGGTTCGCGAAATACCACGCGCTGCAGACAAAGCTGGAGAAGCGGTACGCATCTGGCGTGTATCTTCTCAACAGTTTTACGTGGTCGAAGACGATTGATAACGCGTCCGGACACCTGGAAGCTTATAACGGCGACAACTCTCGCGTGAATTACGCCAACATCGCGGCGGAGAAGGCCGTTGGCGCCTACGACCAGCCTTTCAATAACACGACGAGTGTGGTTTGGGAAGTGCCCTACGGCAAGGGGCGCCACTGGGGTTCGGGGGCGCCGGTTTTCATGAACGCGGTATTCGGCGGTTGGCGGCTGACTGGCATCAACACGATGACAAGCGGGCAGCCCATCAACATCAAGTATTCGCCGTCGTCCACCGTTCAGGTCTCTTCCGCTCCGACCTATCGGCCGGATTACGTTGGCGGCAGCATTTACTCGGATGAGAAGAGCGTGACCAACTACTTCAACAAGGCTGCGTTTGCCGCGCCGGCGACGACACAGCCATTCGGGAACCTGGGCAGAAACATCGCGCGGACCGAATCCATGTTCAACTTCGATCTCGCCATGCACAAGGAATTTCCTCTGTGGTGGGAAAGTGGACGTCTGCAATTCCGCTCTGAGTTCTTCAACCTGTTCAATGTTACGAACCTTGGAGCGGCGAACCAGGACTTCAGCAGTTCGAGCTTCGGGAAGATCACGGGCCTGTCCGGTGAAGCGCGGCAGATCCAGTTCGCAATGAAGTTGGTATTTTAGGCCGAAGGACGCGGACGCGACGGTGTGATGAGTGCCGTCGCGTCCTCTCTTTTCACAGCCGTAATTCAGCCCTGTTTATTCCGCCCTTGCTGACGCTGAACTCGAAGACGCGGGTTTTACCCTCGTACTGAACGGTGCCGCGGTACTTTCCATAGAAGCCCTGAAATCGCAATTCACCTTGTTCAGTGGCGTTGCGTTCCAGTTTCGTGTGCCATTCCTCTTGAATCAGTTTCCGCAAAGCCTCGTACGACAACTTGGGCGAAAGGTCGCGGTGCAGCAGACCGCCCAGCCACTTGTCCTCGCCCGGTACGGCGGTGTTGTCTACCAGGTTCC
This sequence comes from Bryobacteraceae bacterium, assembly GCA_039680545.1. Taxonomy (GTDB): domain Bacteria; phylum Acidobacteriota; class Terriglobia; order Bryobacterales; family Bryobacteraceae; genus JAEHDI01. Next base: position 8,197 of record JBDKSR010000425.1, read on the forward strand.
ACCAGGTAATTGCCTCTACCGAAGGATGGCTGAACCAAAGGCGATACAGATTACGGGTGATTTCTGCCTGCGCCGCCTCTCCGCCTGTCGAGCCGGGTGGCGTCGGCACGGTGATCTCCGTGATGTGAATGGGTAAACGGAAATCCGAATAACGGTCAAGAACCCGCAACAGGTCAAGAGGGCGCATGACCAGGGAACGCGGTTCGTAGATGTCGCTGTACCAAAAATGCGCCTGTAGGCCGACGGTGTTGACGGCAGCGCCGCGTAGCAGCAAATTCTGAATCAATAAATAGAACGGGCTGTGCTCATCCGCGAAGTTGATCCACGCGTTGTTTGCCTCGTTCAGGGTGAGCTTTGTGTCGGCGGGGAAGACACGGGCGGCCGTCTGGAAGGCGCGGTACACGAAATCCCTAGGCATCGGGACCTTCATATTGCGCTGAAAAACTTCGTTGACGACGTCCCAGATAGGTATCGTCTCCCGGTAACGTCCGGCAATCTGTTCTATCCGCTGCCGCATGAGCCGGTCGAGGTCCGCAGGATCTTGCGGCGCCCAGTCCGGGTGTTGCCACGTCGGGTTGTCCCACACTAAGGGATGACCTTTGAGGGTGACGCCGGTCCTGCGGCTGAACTCTACCGCCGTATCCGGAGGAGGCCGGCGAAAGATTGGCTCGCTGGACGAGGCGAAGCGCAGTTGCCCTGGTTTCGGTTCCAGCGTCTTCCAGTAGAATGGGACGGTTCCAAAGTTGAACAGACCGGTGAATTGCTGTTCAAACTTTCGGTTCTCGGCCTCGGTTGGAAAGCCGCCAAGCATGAAGAGATTTGCTCCGAAAAGAAAATCGTGGCGCGTCTGCTCGATGGCCACCTTTGCCCCTGCCAGTGGTTTGCCGTTCGAATCGACGACACGCAAGGTCGCCCATCCCATGCGATTCGCCTGGATTCCCGCCTCGATTCGCTGTACGACGGCAGGGTCGTCCCAGGTACTGCGGTAGGCCGGTGTCTGCGCCACCACGGAAAGCGCGCCGCAGCAAAATATCGCGCCAATCGGAAGAATCAGACCCTTATGTTTACCTGGCATTCGTTCACTCCCTATCCGTCAGACAGTGCGGTGACCGCCCAGTTTACCTCAATAAATCACGCGACACGGGGGAAGGGAGGGGGCGGAGCGCATGATCGTTGCAGTCGCACCTGCGGCCGCTGTGCGCTATGCGCGCCACCTCACCCGGGCGTCTGAAACTGAAGGGCAACAGCACGCGGGCGTAAATGTCTGGCCGGTCAACCGGGAACAATCGGCGGGGTGGGGATTACCCGCTGGATCAGCTAGGATTAGATTCAACTGGTTGAAAAACAAGATAGTTATGCGACGACGCCTCCCAGATGCCGATTCGTTCACGCATGACCGCTTCAGCCGTCGCGGCATCCCTCCGCTTGATCGCATCAACGACCGGGGTGTGAGACACGGCATCTTCGACAAGATCGAACGGAGACT
>JBDKSR010000426.1:0-6880 GCA_039680545.1 Bryobacteraceae bacterium
GCCCCGCTGACCGAGGTATTCCCGCGGTCGTTGATCGCCGCGAACTGGTTGGCCAGCAGCACCTGCTCATGCACCGTGCCCGACATCAGGCCGAAGTTGGCGCGGTAGAAGCGCTGGTCTTCCAGCACCGAGCGGCGCAGGCCGTAGCGGTAGATGAAGTCGTCCCACTTCTCGCCCACCTTGAGCGAACCGAGGTCGGTGTCGAACTTGGTGACGTTGGTGGTGTAGCTGTAAGTGACCGTCAGCGGCCAGGCGTTGGTCGGTGTCACCGAGGCGCCGGTTTCCGACACGAAGCGGATTTCGCCGAGGTTGTAATCCATCGTGTAGTAGGTGCCGGCGGACTGCGTGCCGGAACCGTCGTATTCCTGACGCACGATGCTGTTCAGCGTCACGACAATCGGATTCACCGTGCTGCCCACCTGGTTGCCCTGCAGGTCGAAGACCTTGCGCGGACGCACCACCGGGAAGTTGCTGGTCACGAACACCTTGTTGGTGCCATTGACCGTGGCGGTCAGCGTGTCGTTACCGGCCGATACCGCGAACTCATCACCGGCATTGACGCACTCGTTGAGGATCAGGCGCTCCAGATCCTCGCCGATGATGCGCGAGGCATTGCGCACGTTCTCAGTGGTGGCGTCGAAGTCGATACGGCCGGCCCCAGTCAGGTAGCGCAGTTCGTCCGACACTTCAAAGGCCAGCTTCTGCGGGATCGGGTAAGCCGTTTCCATCGCCTGCTTGATGCCGGCGCGGGCGATGCCCTGGCCTTCATACTTGCGGGTCGAGTCACGACCGGCGGCAGTCACGTCGCGGTAGCTGTACGGGATCTGCGCGGCAACCGCGAATTCAGACGTCCCGACATTGACGAACTGCAAGGCGACCAGCGGGTAAAGCGCTTCGCGGATCACCGTGCGCTCGAAGATCGCCGGTACCGACACGTCCGAAATGATGCCATCGCCCGCTGCCAGGTGCTTATGCTCACGCGACAGCTCGGCGCCGCGCTCGGCATCGAACTGCGCCAGCACCTTATTGACCAGCTCGGCGTTCGGCGAATCCTTCGGCGGCGTGATGCCCAGGCGACGGTCAATCGTCTCCTGCAGCTTCAGCACTTCGTTGGTCGAATCCACCGTGATGTGGGCATTGCCACGGAAGTGGAAGCCGGAAGCGGCCAGTTGCTTGTTGGCCTCGGCCTTCTCGGCCATCTTCACCTGCACCTCGGCCAGCGCCTTGATCGCCGGCGCCGACATCTCGGCAGTAATCGCCGGGGTCAGACCATCAATCAATTCCTTGCGGGTGTCCTCGCTGAGCGCCTTGCCCAGCTCGGCAATCTGCTCGCCCAGCAACTTGACGTTACCGGCCTGCGTTTCCGCCAGCTTCTTCGCGGCATCGTCGCGCTCGGCCAGTTGCTTGGCCACGGCCGCAGCCACATCGGCCGCCGTCAGACCGCCGGCCACGTTCACCGTCACCGGGCCACCCTCGGTCAGCTTCTTGGCATCGGCCGCGAAAGCCTCGCACAGCGCCTTCATCTGCGCCTCGTCCGTCATGCCGGTCATCGCCTTCTCGGCCAGGGAAATCACCGCAGCAATCGCGTTATCGCTCATGCCCTTGGCGGCCAGTTGCTTGGCCAGTTCTTCCAGATGCTTTTTCATGGTGTCCTTCACCTCGGAAATCAAATCGTTCAAAAGTTTCGGATGCAGGAGCAGCACGCTCTCGCCATCCGCTTCGCTCAACTGCACGGGATCGAGCCGCTTGATGCAGGGCCGCGTCACAAGCCCAGCCCCCAGGAGGACACATCCATGGGGATTCCCCGCCTCGTTGTCTCGCCAGTTTTCGTGATACTCGGCGGACAGGTAGGCATAACCCTTCGCCCGCACCGCCTCGACGCCCATCGGCGTCCACTCCACCTTCGCGCGCAGCCGGTCACCCTCGACCGCCAGCGCCACAACCTTGCCCGCCGCGCCGTTCTCCGGCTTGTGCGCCACGTCGATAAAAATGTCCTGCCCGTAGGCCTGCCCGGTAAAGTTCTTCACCATCTCCGCCAGCATCGCCGGCGTGATCGAGAACTTCCCGTAGCGCGGGTCCGAAAACTCCCCCGTCCGCGTCACCGTCACCCACGACGTCGGCTGGTCTTCACCCAGCCGGATCGACTCCGAAACAAAGCGCACCAGGCGCCCATCGCCCTCCGAAAGCCGAATCACCCGCCCAATTTTCTGCATGTCCATCCATCCACCTGATGTAAAGGCGTCGCAGCAAGCAACGGGGGAGGAGAGAGAGAGTTTTTCCCGCCACCCACCGCGACACTGGCAGTTTCCGGCGGGCAAGGATGCAAAAAAAGGGGAGGCCGAAGCCTCCCCTCTAAGCGCCGTCATTCCCGCGCAGGCGGGAATCCAGCTTATTCCATCAAGCCAATCGGCGGATCATCCACAGCGAACTCAAGAGCCGCCCGCACTCGATCCGGATGCGTCGACTCAATCCGCCCGCCACTGGCGATCACCCTCCGGGCAAAATCCCCTGTCACCACATCCGTCGAATGACGAAACATCATCACCCCGGCCTTGCCCGGATGCTTCGGGTTGCGATTAGTCCACACCAGCGCCCGATCCTCACCACTGGCCAACACAAGACGGGTCTTCAAGGCAGCACCAGTGTCTCGCCGCAGCATGGACAAACCCCGAACGGGTACATCTTCACCGCCCGCGTAATCGTCCCCGGCGCCAGCCCGCACTCCCGCGCCGCCCAGGTCGGCAAACGCCGGTCGCAATAAACCAGCTTCAACGGCGCCCGCAGCCCCGCCTTCAGCTTGATCTTGTCCGCCCAGGTGTCGAACGATGAAGGAGAAACCGCTTTAGTGTCTTGCACGCATCGCCTCCGAATAAACATCCCCAGCCTCACGCGCCAGCCGCGCAACAATCTTTTCCGGCTTCTCGTTCGGATACATAGCCATCAACGGACGCAGATCGCCACCGCCGGCCAGCTCTCCCACCCAGCCGCCTAGACCATCATCGGCTTTGCGAAAACGAATAACGAGACCGGACACATGCCGCGCCTCGCACGCACTCAAATCAACAGACCAGTCGGCCATCGTTACATCCCAAAAAAGCCCGCACACGGCGGGCTGATCGAATTACTGGACAGCGAGAAGCGCGTCGACCGCACCCTCGTCGAGCCACCGGTAAGAACCACTGCACCAGTGCCAGAGCGTCACACAACCGGCCGGCTGCAGCGGATGCGGCTGGTCAGCCAATCGCCACTCAAAAGCATCATCGCCAGCCAGCTTCACGAGCACGCCAGAGGCCGTTTTTTTCGCAGATTTCAGCTTAAAAGTCACGTTGATCATCATCATCTCCAGATCGCCAGACTGGCCGGCGAGCGCCGCCGGGCACCCTTGCCCGACAACTGCAGTATAGTGCATTAAAATTATTTTGCAAATAGTATTGCAATATTTTTTGCAATGCCTATAATTTGATTCGTGGTCAATTGATCACAGGCGCTCGCCGGCCTCACCTGGCGATTGGAGTCAATCATGCAACTGGCACAAGGCCTGCTCCCGCTTGCTACAGCGGCACTCTACCGCGCTAACAGCGCGGCCAAGCAAACCGAACTGCAGCGCGCAACCGACGCGCTGCGCACCCAACACCCGGAACTCGTCACCCCCGCAGAAACCAAAGGCGGCGCCCTGGTCGCTGCCGCCAAAAACCTGCGCACGCAGCTGCGCAAGGCGTTTCCCGGCGTCAAATTCTCGGTCACCACCGACCGCTTCAGCGGTGGCGATTCGCTGCGCGTGAGCTGGGTTGACGGCCCGGCCGTTGATCGCGTCGAGTCGCTGGCCTGCCAGTACAAGGCCGGCAGCTTCGACGGCTACGACGACCTCTACACCTACCAGCGCACCGCCTGGACGGAGGCCTTCGGCGATGCCAAATACGTCTCATGCTCCCGCGACTATTCGCCGCAGATCGCCGCCTGGCTGCTCGCCGAGGATCTCCCTTACCCCCAGCGCTGGGAAGCCCAGCGCGAACGCCACAGCCAGATTTACCACCTCAGCATCAAGGCCGTAAAAGCCAGCACAGAGGAGGTTTGATCATGCTCGCACCCGCCCTCATCGGCGGGGCGCGCGTCGCCCCGCTCAAAGAGTTCACCGTGCGCGTCACCCTGCCAACCGGCCAGCGCATCAACTACACCGCCCTGGCCGGCAACAGCATCGCCGCCCTGGAAAGCGCCCTCGAAATGCACGGCATAACCCGTATCGTCGTGTCTCCTGTTTTGTGGAGTGTCAAATGAGTCGTCACAACAAAAACGAGCTGGCCCTGGCCATGCTGGTACGCCTGATCGATGAAGGCTGGGAATATCCCGACGCTGCATGGAAGGTAGAAAAGACCTACGGACTGAGCGTAGCCGAAGCGGAAGACCTGAGCGCCGACTACATGGACTACTGCGCCCGAGGCTGCGAACTGTGAAAACCCTCGCCATACGCCAGCCCTGGTGCACCTACATCGCCGAGGGATCAAAAACCATCGAGGTGCGCAGCTGGCGTACCGACTATCGCGGCCCATTGCTCATTGTCGCCAGCGGCAAGCCCCTGCATCTGGCCGACGACGCCGGTCAGATCGTCATGCTGCCGACACAGGTGCAGGTATGCACCGTCGACCTGATCGACTGCCGGCCATTTCTCCGTGCCGACCTGGCCGGCGCCTGCCTGGACGAATACGACACAGGCTTATGGGGCTGGCACCTGGCCAACCCACGCCACGTCCGCCCCATCCCACACAAAGGCAAGCTCAGCCTCTACCGCACACCGGAAGGCTGCGAACACCTGCCCGACGCGATGCACTACCTCGATTTTTTGCCGTAATTCGGGTTCACCGCAGCAACCAACCGCCTCCGGGCGGTTTTTTATTCGCCCACCACTCCAAGCAGCGCATCAGCGCTCACAAACTGCTCATGCTTCGGCACCCCCAGCCGCTGCAGGCACTCATCGCGCTCTTCGCCGTCTTTGCAGACGACCACAAAATAAAACTCCGCGTCGTTCTTCTCCTGCATGCGCTCCACGCCTTCGGATCGCGCCGCCTTCACGGCCTCCAGCTTCTCCTTGGTCACGGCCACCTCGGGCGCATCCTCGAACAGATGGCTGAACCGCGCGTCACCATCGAACATGAAGTCGACATCAAGCTGATCGAAGCCCATCGCCTCGAACCCGACCCCCATTTCAAGGTTCAGATCGGCCAGCAGATCAACGTCAAAAATGCCCTGCGCACTGGCATTGTTCAAAAACGCCAGCATCTCAAGCTCCTGCTGGTCGGTCAGATCGCACACCGACACGTCGAGCAGGTAGCCCTTCGCCGGGTTCTTGTCGTACCCCTCCAGCTTGTCGAGGATCGCCAGTCGCTGATGCCCGCCCACCAGGTAGCCAGTTCGCCGATTCACAATCACCGGCTGGATCATCCCCACTTCCTTCACCTTGCCGCGCAAGCGCCGCTCGGCCTTCGGCGTGATCTGCCGGGGGTTTTTCGGATGCGGCTTGATCGCGCTGCGCTCCCAGCGCTCCGACACAAACCGCTGATGCTTGGTTAACTCGCTCATCGCCCGTACCTCGCCACCACTTCCTCGTTTTCCATCTCGAACTTCATCACCGACGCCTCAACGAAAGGGAAAAACCGTCGAATCCGATCAAAATCAGCCGGGTAGTGCTTGCGCACCAGAAACATCTCCTCCGGCTCCAGCGACCGGAACGAATGCCCCAGATACCGCGACTCCGGCGCCACCTTCAACTGCCGCGCGTTGATGTAGCGCATCACATCCTCTTTCCGGAAATACGCCACCGGGAAAAACCGCCCGCGCTTGCGATCAACCGACCCCGTCGACTTCATCATCGCCCGCCGCCAGATCGAATCGGCGATCCGCTCCCCAGCCGCAATCCACCGCGCGCCGGTCATCACCCGCACATAGTGATAAATCTCGTTGAACGACACCGCCGGCACTGACCAGTCGCAATGCCGGAACAGCCCAAGCCGCAACCACTCAGCAAGCTCCGGATGCGGAATCCGCAGGATCTCGATCCCGTACTTTTCCTCATACCAGCGCAGCGTCGCCTCCTGAAACGACAAGCCCGGCACCTGGTACATGAAGAAGGCGTGCACCTTTTTGAAATGTCGCGCGCACAGATCCAGCGTCACCACCGAATCTTTGCCGCCGCTGAACGAAACAATCACCTCATCCGCAAACCGGCTTCCCAGCTTCACCGGCTCAAAAAGAAGCCGCCCCGTTGGCGGAGGCGGCTTCGGCTTCTTCGGCGCATTCCGCGCCACGCTTAACCGCCCGTGCCGCCGGCGGACTTGCGACGTGCCTGGTTGGCAATCGACTGACGGGAAACGATCTGTCCGCCATTGATGGCCTGCTGCTCAAGCTGAGCACGGCGAGCGGCATTATTGACCGGCGTCACACGACCATTTGCAGCAGCACGAAAACGAGGCTTTGCCATGATTCACTCCTTCAAAAAGACCTACGATTGCAGCGCATCCTTCACTACCTGCTGCAGAACCAGCTTCGAGTATTGATGCACCGACCCGTCTGGATAAATCAGCTTCAAGCCCTTCGCTCGCCGTAGAGCCGCAATCCCCACCCCAGACGGCAACCCGGACAACTCCACCGCCTCCCGCTCATCGAAGCGCACCGCGCCCCAAAGATCGGCAAACGACATATCGCCCGTCACCGCCTGCGGCAGTTCCTCGCGCCGCACCATCGGCCAAACCGCCAAAACCCGCTGCAACGCCTTATCCTGCACCACCAGCGCCGCCACTTCCCGGTTCTCAGAAGCCCGAAGAGAATCACAAGCCTGCTTAATATCCATACACCTGCACTATCCGCGCGTTTTAGTGCAAAAAAAGGG
>JBDKSR010000427.1:0-1982 GCA_039680545.1 Bryobacteraceae bacterium
GCGGAGGCGTAGGCTTGCGTTGGTGGCCGGAATGAGCAAAGAGGAAGGAACTCAACCAACCTTCCACGATGCTCTTCTCCAAACAAACCCCAGCGGCAGGCGGCACGGCGTTCGCGCAGTTTGATGCGGCTTGGTGCTACGACGGCAACGGCTACATCCTCAACGACACGGGAACGTCTCTTGACGTTCGTATCGGGGCGAGCGGGAGCGTGCAGACGCTTGCGAGCGGTGCGACGCTGCCGATCAAGCTAGTGTTCTCGATGGCCGAGCTGTACGTCCGGCGCACCGACCAGTCCACGACGCAGGTTACGGTTGAGGCGCAGGTTGGGACGGGCTCGGCTGGTGGAGGGACGACTCCGGTGCAGGCTGGCGTCATTGCCGCCGCCACCGCCGCCGCTGCGACCGCCGCGCACAACGCCGACGCGGGGGCGCATGGTGGTGGTAACCCGGTCATTGCCTCACTTCGCCGGGTATTAACGCGCGGCGTTAGCAACGTCACTATTCCGATCATCGGAGATTCCACCGCTGCCGCGAACTACGCTTGGGGAGGCAGGTTTGCCGCCGCGATGGCGAGCAAGTACAGCGCGTATTCTGTGCTCTACTCGCAATGGGACTCCGTGAATAATGCGTGGGGTAATGCCGTAACCATCCAGACAGGCACGGGCGGAGAGCCGGCCTTAACTACCACCGCCGCAGTGCCGGCAACTTACCCTGCAACGCTGGCCCCGCTGCCGAGGGATGGCGTGTTCGAGTGGATCTTTGATCGCTCGCAAGCCGACTGGTCGGCCGCTGTCATTTGGATGGATACTGCCGCCGTGGCAGGAATCCGCCCTGTCCGTATCCGTACTAGCTCGTCATATTTACTGATCCAGTGGAGTGAAGATGGTGGCACGAATCTTGCGAAGTCGGCGCAGTTCGCGCTCGACGCTGGCACGTTCACGGCAGGCTCGCGGCACAGGCTGAAGCTGAAGTTCACCACTGCGACCGGAGCCGTGAGTCTGTATCGGTGGGTTGCTGGGGCGTGGGCGCAAGTCGGCAGCACCTCAACGGCGGGCGCAACATCACTCAAGCCAAACACGACTGTATGGGAATTGTATGGAGCGGGAACGTGGTACGAAATCGGAATGACTGTCGGCGGGCTAAACAACTTCCCGCTTGGGCTTGCTTGCTGGTCGTTTAACACCGGCTCGCAATACCCGAAGACTTGGACCGTATCCGGGTCTCCGACGCTGCTCGTATTGTCGGGCGGATACTCGGGCGCGTGGACAACTACATGGTCCGATGATGCTCGGGCAACTGCCGCGCTCTCGCGATACCGTAATGCGCAACTGTGTCTCGTTGCGCTTGGTTTAAACGGTGGATACGCGACAGGGGCCGATTACGTGGCGCTCCTCGATACGCTGCACGCTAAGTTGATTGAGAAAACCTCGGCAGGGGTGTGCTACGTTGGCGTTTCGCCGCGCCTTCCAATCGCCGGATTTGATGGAGAGCACGACACCAGACTCTCACAGCTTCCGGGCTGGTGCGCTCGCAAAGGCGCTCCGTATATCTCGGTCACGGAGGCGTTCCTCAGTGATCCGCGGGGGCTTTCGGCGCTGATTCGCGAAGACGGAATACACCCAACGGACCCGGCTGGATACACCCTATTCGGAGAGACGGTCGCCGGTCTGTTCTAGCCATGACCCTCGCCCTCCTCTCCTTCGCGGCCGGCTATGCCGCCGCGCTGCTCAGCGAGCTGCCGGTGTTGTGGCTGTAGTAGCAGTTCCGATCTATCCTTGAACCCCAGCGTGCTTCGGCATAGCTGGGGTTCATGGTTTCCACGAAAGACGATCCGATTGCGGCTGTGCTGGCGAATCGCCACTGGCGGCTCAATAACCTTTACTGGATCGTGGATGCCCACGGCCAGAAGGTGAAGTTTCGGATGAACTGGGCTCAGGAAGAGTTCTACGCCCGCATGTGGTGGCTCAACTGCGTGCTCAAAG
>JBDKSR010000428.1:0-2803 GCA_039680545.1 Bryobacteraceae bacterium
CCGCGTAGTCACCGCTGATCTTGTAGAACTGCCCGGTCAGCGTCGTGTTATGGCAGGCGTATCCGAACAGCACGGCAACGAGGCTGCCATCGGGAGCAGTCACGCGCAGAACCGGAACGGAGTGATCCGTTGGACCTGCCGGGTTCACGCCGATCTGAACTTTCTGAGTGGTAAACTGACGGCGGTTAGCGGCGAATCCGGCTTCTCCCTGTCCGAAATCAAGCTTCGCGGGCGCCAGTTTCCCCAAGGCAGCACCAATGACGGAGACGAGACTCTCCGTGAGTTTCGCGCCGTATTCGTCCACGATCCGCCGGTTTTCCGGGTCCAACTCGAACATTATTTCGAGGTTGCCCTTAACCAGCGGCCCGGTGTGCGTGTGAGATGAGTTGAAAAGCAGTTGGGACCTGCTCAAGCCATATTGCTTCTGGATTCTTGCCGACACGAGGTCGGTCATCTGTCCAGGGAGTCCGATCAGATCCGACGTCACGATGACGACACGGTAATGTTTCGAGTCCTCAATCGCCAGCGCCTTGACCCAAATGTCCTGGAGTACTCCCTCGGACGGGTGTGAACGGTTGCCGTAGCCGGTCATCCAAATGGGTGTAGTGGGCGTGATGTTAACGCGCGCGACACCCGCTTTGTAGTCGGCGGCCCAGGCACAGCAGGCCAAAAGCAGTATCGAAACAAGCTTCTTCATGATCCTCTCCCTATCTCAAACTAAAGCCAATTCCCACCACGGCGCCGGGTCTCCCGCCCAGCTTACATCCAGACCTTGTCGACGGGGATTCCCTGCTTGCACAGCTCGCAGGAGCTCGCGTCCGGGTAGTACTTACCGTCCAGCTTCGCCAGGTAGTAGAAGGGCAGCGGGCTGAAATCAGGCGTCTTTGGCGTCGGCTGGTAGATGATTACCGCAAACCCCACGACCTCGGCGCCATTTGCCTCGACCAGATTCTTCATTTGCGTGAGCCGCCGCCCGGTTCGGATGAAGTCATCGACGAGCAGAACCTTTTCTCCCGGGACCTGCTCGAGGTACTGCCGGAAACGCAGATTATGTGTCGCTTCGTCCGGCTCGGCCCAGTACACCTGATGCGCGCGCAACGCCTCGCAGACGCCGTATGCCACGGGGAGGCCACCGGTGGCTGGGGCGACGATCGACAACCTCGGAATCAGCGCGCGGATCTCCGGGTTTGCACGAACCAGGCGGCTCAACCCCACGCCCAGTGTCTTGGCGTGCTGGTGATAGCGCATGGCGAGCGCCACCTGCAGGTACGTATCCGAATGCATGCCGCTCGGATATTCAAAATGGCCATGCCGCAAGGCTTCCGTCTGCTTCAGCAGACCGACCACGTCTTCCTGCGTTGGAACCAGTTGCATATGTTAATGAGCTCCTCTTCCGATGATGACCCGCGGTACTGTCTGAAGCAAGATTCTCGAATCGAGCGACAACGACCAGTTGTCGATGTACTCCATATCCATTCTCATCCAGGTCTCGAAGTCGAGTGCGTCTCTTCCCGCGAGCGCCCACAAGCACGTCAAGCCGGGGCGCATCCTGAGACGCCTGCGTTGCCACCGCGCGTAGTGTTCGACCTCGTCCGGAACAGCCGGCCTCGGTCCCACGAGCGACATATCCCCGCGAAGAACGTTCCATAGCTGAGGCCATTCATCGATGGAGAACTTGCGGAGCCAGCGCCCTATCGGCGTCAGCCGGGGATCGTTCGGAATCTTGAATGCGGTTCGCTTCTTACTCAAGTGCATCAACTGGGGCTTCAAGTCCTCGGCATTCCGGCACATTGAGCGGAACTTGTAGAGCACAAACCGGCGGCCATTCAGTCCGCAACGAATCTGGCTGAAGATCGCCGGACCGGGCGAAGTAATACGGATGAAGGCGATGACCAGCAGCATGACCGGCCAGAGCACCAGCAGTCCCGCCGCGGCGGCAACCACGTCGAACGCCCGCTTGATGAGGAGGCGGAATTCGTCGTGCGGCGCGGCCGCATAGGTGAGCATCGGCGCCGAGCCGAGTTGCTCGAGGTACACGCGGCTGTTCACGTGCGGGAAGAAGTCCACCGCGACACGGGTGCGGACACCCTCTTCGTCGCACTGCAGGAAAACCTCTTCGAGTTCGGCCAGTTTGCGGCTATCAACCGCGAATATCACCTCATCGATGACGCGCTGGTCGAGAAGTTTTGGGAAATCGGTGAGCGGATAGATCGGATAGCTCTTATTAAGCTGGAGCTTGCCGTCAGAGGTTTCGCCCGGCTCCGCCAAGAAACCAATGAGGCGGACGCCGTACTTCTCGTTCTTCTCAAGCGCCGCGCCGAGCCGGCGCCCGCGTTCGCCGAGGCCCGCCACAAGCACGTACAGCGGTGCGGTGAATTCGCGGCGCATGATTCCAACCAGATGTCCCGCACTCAATCGGAATACGCACAGAAATCCCCAGGTTTAGCCCGCGAGCAACACCAAGAACGTGCGGCTCAAGTCGAGGCGCAGGAGATACTGAAATAGAATTACGGCTGTTGTGCCCGCGAGGCACTGGTTGAAACTGTCGCGGAGGATGACCTTGGGGTTCCCGGCTTCGAGCCTGCCGTAGATGTCCAACCAGCGTCCGATCGCCAGCCAGACAAGTATAGAGAAGCCAAGCAGCAGGGCCCTGGTCGGTACGACGATATAGAATACCTTCTCGAGATGAAGATACAGGCGGGTCTGATAGGCGGCTTCGAATGCCAGCGCCGTCAGGATCACGTCCGACAGGCCAAATAAAATCTTTACCTTGCGGTGGTGGCGGCTGAACACTCCGGAGAAC
>JBDKSR010000429.1:0-1873 GCA_039680545.1 Bryobacteraceae bacterium
CCTCCGATCGGCACGATGAACAACTCCTGATTCGAGCGGTGGATTATCCGAACAAACGAAACGGACTTCCCGTCCGGGGAAAAACGAGGGTCCACGTCACCCCCAACCGATGCCCCGGGTTGCGTCAAACGCCGTCTCTCGCCCGTCTGGATGTCGATCAGGAATATACCCAGCGGCGTATCGGCTGACTCGGAATGGGCGGCGGCGAGCAAGCGCCCGTCCGGAGACCAGTCAAGAAGACGGTAGTCGTAACCGTAATCTGGGGTTGGGAGATCGGCGACAAGTCGTTCCTTGCCTGAGCCGAGATCCGTGATCAAAACTTCTGTCGATGCTGTGCTTGTCCGAAGATAAGCCAGGGACTTGCCGTCAGGCGACCAAGCCGGGCTGACGTATCGGCCGGGTTGCTTCGTTACTGCTTGTGGATTGCCGCTGCCGGCTGTTTGAATCGAGATACCGGTCGGCCCGGCGACTTCCTGTGTCCATGCGAACGCCACCTTCCGACCGTCTGCCGAGATCGCAGGCTGAAATTCCTTTCCAGCCAGGCGCGTCACGGGAATCACGCGGAAGTCTATGCGCGATTGCGGCCGCTCCCGAAACGCAATCCATGTCGAGAGACCGATGGCAATCACGATTCCGGCAATTACCGGAGTGCGAGCCCGGCGGTAGAACGACTCAAGGGCCGGCTTACTGCCATTCGGGCCCGAAGGTGCGAGCGGCGCCTCGTCTACATATTCGACTGGGCCGATCATCCTATACCCGCGGCGGGAGTAAGTCTCGATGTGTCCGGGACTGTCAGGATCGACTGCCAAGGCGTGCCGGATGACAGCGATATTCTGCTTCAGGTTCGCTTCGTCGACAATCTGGCCGTTCCAGACGGCACCCAGAAGCTCTTCCTTCGTAACAATCTGCTCGCAGTTTTCTGCCAATACAAGGAGGGTTTCGACTGCCTTCCGCGTCAGGTGCATGGGATGCCCATCGCGCAGCACAACCTTCGCGGCAGTGTCGATAGTAAATGGGCCGAATTTGCAGAAACGCTTGTTTTTCAAGGTATTGCCAAACCCGACTTATATAATTTTTACAAACTTCTTACCGACTCCTCCTTGTAACCATCGCAGCCGTAGCCCATCGTTGCTCTGGAAGGTATTGTAGCGTGTCCGCCCATACCCGGGCGGAGACACGTGAGGCTAGGTGGGACGGATGGTGGGGATGATTCGAAGTGCAGGGGTGCGTGTGCCTTCTCAGGTGCTCCTCCCCCACGTAGTTGCTGGTGGAGCGCCGGCTGCCTGCGGGGTCCCCCGCAGCTTATCCTCGCAACCAAATAACCCCGCCCGACTTGGTGAAGTCTTTTGCCTCGCTGACCCGGCTACGGGTATGGCGAGGGGCGCATGGCCGGGGTGGAATACATCAATGCCAGTGGTGAGCAGTCCCCGGCCATGCCACGGGAAATCATTCAAACCTGAAAAGGAGTGTCCATGCGATTCCGATTCAGTAATACTGTGTGGTTCGTTCTGCTGATCTGCGTGGCTCTAGCAGGGCCGTGGCAGACCCAGCTTCTTGCGCAGGAAGCCCGCGGCTCGATCCTTGGCACTGTAGTCGACCCCTCTGGATCGGCGGTCCCCGGCGCGACGGTTACCATCACCAATCAGGCCATGGGAACCAAAGTCTCACGGACCACCAACGAGGCGGGTCTCTACCAGGCGTCCTTCCTCATTCCTGGTCTTTACCAGATTGAAGTCGAGCACTCCGGCTTTAAGAAAGTCGTGCGGGACGGGGTCGAAATCCGTGTCAATGATCGGGTCGAACTCAACTTCACACTTGAAGTCGGCGCAGCCGTGGAGAGCATAACGGTCACCGGTGAGACGCCGCTGTTGAG
>JBDKSR010000430.1:0-21041 GCA_039680545.1 Bryobacteraceae bacterium
CCAGTAACGGTGAAACTGGTCCTGATCGTCGAGCGCGATATACGCCACGCGCCCGTCCATCTTGCCCACCCCCGGCCGCACCCGCCACGTGCCGTGTAAATCGAGGCCGTCGAGATAGAGGGTCCGGTCAAGATCCAACCCGGGAGCGCGCTTCGTGCCGCGGTTCAGGAACACATAGTGCCGGGACGTGGAATCGCTCGCCAGAATGTCGGGCAACCCGTCGCCGTTCCAGTCAAAAACGTTCGGGCTGATGTACCCCCATCGCGCTTCGCCCGGACCCTGTATGTCGCCCTTGTAACCGGGCTGCATGTGGATTTCGCGTCCGCCCGCGCGCAGCGCAACACTGGGAGCCATCGCCGGAAGTCGGTTACTTCCGAGGTTACGGAAAAAGAGAATGCGGCCCTCCGAGTTGCCCGCGACGATGTCGAGAGCGCCGTCGCCATCCCAATCGACGACCGTCGGAACCGACAGTGAGCCCGCAAACAGCCGCGCATTCTCTTCGAGCACGGGAACCGGCTGCCGGAACACCGGACGGCCTTGCGAATCGAAGCGCCCGGTGAACTGATAGAAGTGCAGCCCGCCTTCTCCTCCCGCGATGAGGTCGGATAGCCCCGTGCGGGGATTCGGGTACGCAAGCGGATAGACGCCGGCCAGCGGATGGCGAAGAACGATGCCGTTGTCACCCACCGCGTGCCTGCGTTGTTCGAACGACCCGTCCTTTTCCGAGTTACTCCGGTAATAGTAAATGTCTCCGAACCACGAGCCGCTGATCACGTCATTGGGATGATTCGCGTCGAACCTTGCACGGGAAAGCGTTCCCGCGTTCCAGAGAATTTCTTCGCCCGGCCGGGAGATCAGTTTAGGCTCCGATCCGGCGGCATAAACCCACAGTGAGAATCGGGGCGTTCCCCCGCGCCAGATGCCCGCTCCGTCGAAGGGGACGTAGTTCATATCGCGCGATCCGGCGCCGGGCGGTCTGCGGTCGTTGCCGTCCGGGACGCTTACCACGAATGACCAGCCACCCCCGGCGCGAGGCAGGGCGGCAATCGCCTGCGGAGCGCGCGGCAGCCCTGTCAGCGCCTGGCGTGAAGTCTCGACGAACTCACGCTTGTCCCTGTCAAACCGTGCGTGGATGATCTCGCTTCCTTGTACGAAAAAACCCCAAGTGACGCCGCCCTCCTCGACAATCGTGCAAACGGGGCGGTCGATGTTGCCTAAAGGATGCCGTATGGCCTGACGCTCGCCGAACACGGGAACGCCGCTGGCAGTCGTCGCTTTCCACGGGTAGAGATACAGGCCGGGTTCGGGACTGAACTTGCCTGCGACGGCAAAAAGATCGGGCTGCTTCGCCCCGGTCACCCTCGCATACCCCACGGGGAAACTCGTCAGGCCGGCGGAAAGCGGGCCACGTCGATCGGCTGTCCCAACGGGAATCGGCGCGCCGCTCGTCCAGGCGGTTGCGGCAGCGTCCAATACACCGGCGGTGAGAACC
Source organism: Bryobacteraceae bacterium (assembly GCA_039680545.1). Taxonomy (GTDB): domain Bacteria; phylum Acidobacteriota; class Terriglobia; order Bryobacterales; family Bryobacteraceae; genus JAEHDI01. The sequence continues at coordinate 1,493 of JBDKSR010000430.1, forward strand.
GCTCCGCAGAACCATGTAAGAACACTGATCGTTTTCTTTCGAGGTGTAGTCATGCCGTTTATTGAAGGCTCAGGACCGGGCCAATTCGTGTGTAATTTCGCGGGCGGCGCGTTCCACGGCGGCGATAAACGTCTCCTGGCGGTCAAGGTCGCCCAATCGGTTAACGGGGATGGATGTGCTGATCGCTGCAATCGCCTCGCGCGCCTCGTTGAAAACCGGCGCCGCGAAACAGACGCCCCCGGCGACGCTTTCTTCCCGATCAATCGCAAACCCCTGCGTACGAATGAGTTCGTATTCGCGGTAAAGGTCGTTGAGGTCCGTGATCGTCGCCGGCGTGAACCGGAACAGGCCATAGGACCGGATGAGGCGGTCCTGCGTAGCCTCGGGGTGGAAAGCGGTGATCGCTTTTCCCATGGAACTCGCGTGCGGCGGCAAGATGCGGCCCACGACGTTGCCGGCGCGCAGCATTTCCGGGCTCTCGACGACGTCGAGCACTTCGATGTGATTCTCGAACAGCGCCGCAAGGCTCACGGTCTCCCCAGACTCGCGGTTCAGTTCCTTGAGCCAGGGCGCGGCCGCCTGCCGCAGACGCGCGATCAATTGGCTCGGAATCGAGCGTCGCAAATCGGGCGAAATCGAGTAATCTCCGCCGCTTTTTTGCGCATAACCGACCACTTCCAGCGTGTTCAGGATCCGGGCGGCGGAACTCTTCGCGAGCTTCAGCGAGCCGGCGATTTCCCCGAGCGAGAGTTCACGGGAGGAGTGGCTCAGGATATCCAATGCTTTGAATGCCTTGCGGACGGCACGGGACAAGTATTGAGGTTTCGGTGATTTTTCCGCGCCGCGCGGGCGGGTTACTTTTTTCGAAGGCATCCCGCTTGACATCCTACCACCGTACCGATTTCTGATCTATGGCACACAATCTTTGAACGGGCCAACAGATTTCGGAATGTGGTATCACTTTATGGTATAGAACCGACGCTCAAGACCCGGAACACGTGATGAATCAAACACAGAATCTGTCCAAGAACTACCGATGGCACGTCGTCCTGATGCTCTGGATGATCTGCTTCTTCAACTATGCCGACCGGCAGGCGATTTTCTCCGTGTTTCCGTTGCTCGAACGCGAGATGGACCTGAGCACGGTTCAGCTCGGCATGCTCGGATCGGCGTTCGCGTGGATCTATGGCTTGGCCGCCCCGTTCGCAGGGGTGATCGTGGACCGGGTGAAGAGGAAGACTGCCATCCTCTCCGGCTTGCATGTCTGGAGCATCATTTGCGTCCTGACGGCGCTCTCGCGGAATTTCACGCACCTTTTCTTCTTCCGCGCGGCTGAGGGACTCGGAGAAACGTTCTATTATCCGGCGTCGGTCTCGATGATCAGCGATTACCACGGAAAGAAAACGCGGTCGCGCGCGCTCGGCCTGCTACAAACCAGCGTTTATTTCGGCACCATCGGCGGAGGCTTCTTTGCGGGTCTCATCGGGCAGTATTACGGATGGCGGTGGTCGTTCGTCGTGTTCGGCGGACTTGGGATCGTCCTTGGGGCCATTCTGCATAAGGTACTTCGCGAGCCGGTTCGAGGCGCGGCTGACCAAGCGGAGTTCGCCGCCGCGGCGCACACAAGTTCAAAGGGCTTGCCCGTCCGCGACACGTTCAAATTGATCTTCAGCAGACCGACGGTTCTGATGCTGCTGGGCGGCTTCATCTGCAGCAACTTCGTAGCCGTCGTCCTGCTGTCGTGGATGCCCAAGTTCCTGCATGACAAGTTCGGCTTGGGTCTCGCGGCAGCAGGTTTCACCGCCACCGTTTACGCGCAACTGGCGAGCATGGCCGGAGCATTCCTCGGAGGCTGGGCAGCCGACTCCTTCGCGAAGCGGACAGTCCGCGGCAGGATTCTCGTCCAGGCAGGTGGAGTGTTCGCAGCGGCGCCGTTTGTGGTTCTGTGCGGCATGGCCGACACCATCGGTCCGGTGATCATTGCCTTGACGGCGTGGGGACTCTTCAAGGGCTTTTACGACGCCAACATCTTCGCGTCGCCATTCGACGTGATCCCCGCCGAAGCCCGCGGCACAACCGCCGGGATCATGAACTGCGTGGGCTGGCTGGCGGGTGGCGGCGCAGCGCCGATCGTGATCGGACTGCTCGCACAGCAGACATCGCTTGGGACGGCCATCGCGATGGCGGCAGCCGTTTACGTCATCGGAGGGTTGTTTCTCGTCTCGGGCGCGGTGTTCTTCGTAAAGAGGGACGTCGCAAAGCTGCAGGCCGCGCAGAATCCGGCATAGAATCCCGTTTCAAAGGTCACGAGACTCCTGTCTTTCCGGACTGGTTTGTCCGCTGCCCGGTATGTCATCCTGAGCGTAACGAGGAACAGTTGGGGAGGACGCTATGCCCGAATTGCCGGACAGCCTTGCCATTACACTGCGAGCTTTTCAGGAAAGCCGCATCCTGCTAACAGCGATTGAACTGGACCTTTTCACCGCAGTTGGTGAAGGCGCACGGGCCGCGGACGTTGCCGGGCGCATCGGCACGAACCCACGCGCAACAGAAATGCTGATGAACGCGCTGGTGGCGGTGGGCGCCCTCACCAAAAAGGACGGCGTCTTCCATAACACCGCCGCATCCGCAGAGCATTTCGTGTCCGGCGCCGCTTCGGGCGGCAGGCTCCCCTTCATGCACAGCGTCCACCTCTGGGACCGTTGGTCGAAGCTCACTGAATGCGTGCGCGCGGGAACGGCAGCGGACCTCGAAGAGGTCGACCAGCGCGGCGACGAATGGATCAGCGCTTTTATCGCGGCGATGCAGCGCAATTCGCTCGATGGCGCGCCGGTGGTGGTGAATGCCGTGGATGCTTCCGTAGTTCGCCGGATGCTCGATCTGGGTGGCGGTTCGGCGGCTTATTCGATCGCTTTCGCCGAGGCCAATCCAAACCTGCAAGCTGTCATCTTCGACCTGAAGCCCGTTCTCGCCATCGCACAGACGCACATCGACCGGGCCGGGCTGGCCTCCCGAATCACAACTCGCGCCGGCGATCTGCGCACAGACGAGTACGGCGAAGGCTTCGACATGGTGTTCGTTTCTTCGATCTGCCACATGCTCTCCCCTGAGGAGAACATCGAGATGTTCCGGAAGGCGCGCGCGGCGCTCAACGCGAGTGGGCGTATCATCATGCGCGATTTCATCCTGGAGCCCGACAAAACCTCGCCCAAACAAGCGGCCATCTTCGCCCTGAACATGCTGGTAGGCACGCCGAAGGGATCGAGTTACAGCCGCGTCGAGTACAAGGACTGGCTCGAACAGGCCGGTTTCAAGGAAGTGCGCTACGCGAGGCTTTCAACGCCCGCTTCGCTGATGATCGGCGTGAAGGCGTAACCGGCGCGGCACACAATGTAACTTCAGCGGGTAACTCTGAACAGGGAGTAATACTTTTCGGGTAACCTTGCCGGTTTCATATCTTTGCCACAGAAGAGGTGTTTGGTTTCGCCTTCCACCAGCTTGCGGCCCGATTCCGCCTCGCGCATCTCGTAGCCGAACCGGATCATGCGGGAATTGGCCTGCTGCACCCAGGTCTTAACCACGATTTCGTCGTCATAGTGAGCTGGGGAAAGGTAACGGCAACTCGCTCCGACCACAGCCAGCAGAACGCCGTCCTGCTCCTCCATATCGCGGTAGCGGAAGCCAATCGACTTGCAGTATTCGGTCCTGCCGACTTCCATCCAGACGAAATAGTTGGAGTAATAGGCCACACCCATCTGGTCCGTTTCGGCGTACCGGACGCACAATCTCGTTTCGCGTGAATCCATTGAGATGCATTATAGCTGGGGACGGTAGTGAAGCTGAGGCCGGCACGTGGTCCCCTACTACGGGAGCGCACTCCTAACAGTGGTGCGCGGAAATGTGACGAGCGCGTTCCCGACGCCTTATTCGATCAGCGGCATTTAGTCCGGCCGAGGTCAATTCGCAGGCAACTCACACTCGACAGCATTGAGCAGAATCTGAGCGTATCCGGGGTTCTCGAAATCACGAGGCGAGTGACCGGGCATGAAGTATAGAACATGGCCTTTCCCCACCGGCATCATCCACCCTGCGCGGTCCTGCATGTAAGTTTTGCCACCGGTCACGCCCTTCATGCCAAACAGCACAGTCTTCCTGCGACCGTCCGTGAACACCTGGTTCCAGAAGAGTTCTGTTTGTGGCAGCGTGAGAACGGGGAACTTCCCTTCGGCAGAAGGCTCGTCGGAAGGGGTGTAGGAGGTGGTACCGGGATAGTGCACGCCGCGTGTCGTAATCGGGCTGCGGGAGTTCAACTGAATAAGTTCGAAATCGCACCGGATGACATCCCAGGAGTATACGGGAGCCTCACGGGACTCGATGCGAACACCGAGGAATTCCATCCAGCGCTTGTTCTTCATTCTTCCCGAGGCGATCCCATGATGAAGGACGATAAGCCGGCCACCGTTCTCCGCATACGAGATCAAAGACGCTTCGATGTCGTCGTCCATCGTGTGATGTAAATACATGAAGATGGCCCGAGGCTTAACGGTCTTCATGTGCGCGCGAAAATGCGATTGATCCTCGACCGCGGTCTTGTGGCCATGGGCTTCGAGGAAGCGCGAGAGGACAAGAATCGGCTCAGGAGTATCCTGAACAATAAAGACGTCGGGTTGTGCCGCAGAGGCGCACAACACAGTTAATGGCAACAGGAACCGTCGAATCATATTTGCTCTCCGGCCGTGGCCTTTCCAAGGCGGCATCTGGCGGGCTCCTGCAAAGGTCCCGTCAGCTCACTCGTTAGAATTGGAACCCCGCCACGCGGACGATTGCCGACAGCCTTCCCTTGATCTTGATATCGCGTCGCACACCGGCGTTTCAAGAGTTGGCCGTTTACGCTCGAATGCCATGAAGAGTCAGCGGAAACACGTGCAGCAGAGAACAGCATTGGCGACAGGCACAGACACCAAGCCATTGGATTAGATAAGAGCAGCAAAGTTGTGGTCGTAACGACCCTCCATAACAGCTTCGATATTCATCGCCAGGAAAACGTGATCCGGCTTGCCGTAGAGGGAGTAAATGTTCTTTGTGTATTCATACTCCCGTGGAACCCTTGCGTAGAAGTTCAGGCGCCGGGGCGCAAGCAGAGCCGCAATTTCAGGCAGATCACTGTAGCGAAGGATATGCAGGAAGATGGGACCTTGGGCATGACTCGTTGTGGGATCCATCAGCATGACCTGATGGATACTCGTGTTGAGGACAGCGGCGTAAAGCCCCAGTATCCCGCTGACCCCTTTCCCACACACTGTAATGCGCGCAGGATCGACACCCTCCTGGCGGCGAAGAACTGAAAGGGACGCAAGCACGTCAGACACGCGCATCGAGTCCACCGTGCGACCCACGAGCATTGCATTCCGGAAGAACTCCTTCCACACGGACTTCTTCCATCCCACCTCCCCGACGCCACGCGGGTAAACAACCAACCGAACTGCTGCGTCGCGCAGATTGATTCCCCTGAAGGTCTGGTGAATCGCGGCAGGATCTTCCTCATCAGAGGCCACATAGATGAGCCCCGGAGCCTGGGACACCGGCTTGGATGGCTTCGCCAAAAGCATGTGAACTGTGATTCCGTCTCCGGTCACGACATCAAGCTCTTGAAAGAATTGACCGGCGGAAGTTCTCTCGATGCGCGGCTCTGCTGGCTCTCCGCTGATGTCCCTGAATACCTTTGTGTGAAGCAGGTCAAGTAATTCGCGCCGACGAGACTCCCACAAGCGGAGGTTCGTGAGCCTGGAAAGCTTGGGAGTGCCAGCGAACCACTCATGGATGCGAAAGTTTCGGGCATCGGCTGGCGGTTTCCCCTGGAAGACGGCCAGACTGGCGTCCGCTTCTTCCGAATATTCCATGAGGAGCTTGCGTGGTTCAATTCCCTTCAAGTAACGATCGAACCAGTGAACGGCTTGCCCCCGCAGGTAGCCGGAGTCCGCATGATCGGTATCCACTTCGATGTTGCGAAAACGTTCGGGATGCCCATAGCCGGTGTAAAGCGCGCTGATGTTCCGTTCAAACTCCTTGTACCCATCCATTGGGAACCCGAGGTCTTTCTTCCCGTGGGCCATTAGCAAGGGTCGCGGCGCAATGAGAGCGCCAAGATGGATCGGATCGTGCTGGTAACTGTTGATAGCGAACATACAGTCGCAGTGAAAGCGCTGGGTGTTATCCCGAAGGTTTGCTGCGCAAGTGCTGATTCCCATTACTGGGACGACAGCTCGGATGCGCGGTTCGACCGCCCCTGTGAACCAACTCATCATCGCGCCACCGGATCTGCCGGTTATGCCAAACCGTGCGGCATCCACCTCGGGGCGGGTCTCGAGGTAATCCAGCGCACGAATGGCATTCCAAACCTCCACACCGGCGGGCGTGTAACCACGCGCGTACCAGTCGTACATTTCCCGGTAGTACACGCCGTAATGCACGGCAAAGGTCTCAGCAACCTCGATCGGATCCAAGATGATCGCGACATAGCCATTTCTGGCAAAAGAGATTCCATGGCGTTGATACTTCACCTTGGAGCCGTATGGTGAGAAAGCGTGCCCGCACACATAGACCACAGCGGGCAGCCGTCCCGCCTGACCTTTCGGCACATAGAGGTTGGCAGTGACATAGACCTTCGGGAGGCTCTCGAAGGCTATCTTTTCTACGGCGTATGCACCTTTGTCGACGACCTCAGTAATAATCGGATTCAGAGGCGTTTTCTTCGGCCAGGGGAGCAGCCCGAGCATCTCACGCAGTTCAAGCAGACGGGCCGTTCGAAGTTTCTCCCACGAACTCTGACTCCGAATCTCATCACATGCCCGTTCTGTGATGAAACTCCCGGTACGCACCAAAAAATCACGGAGTTGATTTCTGCCCTCCTGCGTGCCCCGCCAAGCGGTCGTCTCCTGCTCCGTCAGTTGCGGAGGGGCCGCCCCGCCCAGCACGGGGACAGCTCCGGCCCCTCTCAGGAAACACCTGCGTTGCATCTCTATTCAGTCAGTCTCCTGGCGAGACTCTTGCCCGAACCTAGAAGCGAATCCGAGCCTGCAACTGAATGAAGCGATTGTACGTGTTCGTCTGTGACGTAACCATGCCGAACTGAGTCGAGTATGGGTTTGTGTTTGGCGAAGCCATCAGTGACCGGTTTTGCAGGTTGATCGCTTCAGCCCGGAGCTCAAAGAAAGCGCGTTCGGCAAGTTGGAATTCTCTCTGCACGTTCGCGTTCCAGGCATTGTTCCAGTCCGCCCGGCTCCCAGGGACCTGGGTTGGAAACGATCGCTGGGCATACGATGCAGGCCCTTTGGATTGACTTCGCTCGAAGCCAGCCGTATTGAACCACCTGTCATATGTATGCGGTTGCGAACCGATCTGTTTCAGGTCGTTACCGTAATAGAAGATGTTGCCCGGCCAGCTGATCAGTGGCCCCGGTTGCAGTTCATAACTGACGCCCACCTGAAATCCTCCAAAGATCGCCGACGGTATACCACTCTGCAGGAACCGGCGGCCTTTGCCAAATGGCAGTTCGACGAGGGCGTTGGCATAGAAGCGGTATGGCCGTCCGATGAACCCTTCCCGCCAACTCGGGTACGCGTCGAACTCGTTGTTATAATAGTCCGCCGTCCGGTTGCGGAGGCGGGTGAATGTGGCATTCACTGTAAAGCCTTTCGCAAACTGCCGCTGGAGATTGATATCCAACTCGTCGGTTCGCACGAGGCCATCCGGCGAAAGACCCTGCGTGAGGCTACTCATTTGTGGGAAGGGGCGCAGCAACTGGGCCTTGGTGATGGTTTTGCTCGTAAAGAACCCCATAGCGCTCATAGCCCGATAAACAACCGGATTCGATGTCTGTAAACTCGCGAAGTTCCCGATGTAGAACGGGTTCGTTACGTTGGAGGAGAGGTTGCTGGCAATCGCGTCATTCCGCACCATACCAGTAGCCCAGTACTTTTCGGGCAGCGGGTTAAGGTTACGGGACACCGAAATAGAGTTATTGAAACCGCCGCCAACGAACACGTTTGTGGCATAGTTGCCGACATAATACACCCCAAGCATGGTGTTCGCGTCCAGTTGCCGCTGTATTCCTATGGAGTAACGTTGCTCCCGAGTGTGATCACCGTTTGGATTGTAAACTGTGAACCCACTACCGGCTACCGCCATCGCGCCCAACGCGTCGCCCAGAGGCATGTCGAAACGCGTGCCGTCGCTGCGCACCGGGAAGGGATCCGTGAGCGGCGAAATTCCCGTGCTTGGATTGCCGACAAGCCACGTCATGCCATAATCATTCGTGATCGTCGTCGATGTAGTTCGGCTGAAACCGAGTTGGTTCGGCGCAGTGCTCCAGCTATTCAGCTGATCGTAGAACACCCCGTAGCCGCCTCGCAGCACCGTCTTCGAGTTGAGCTGATAAGCGACACCGAACCGCGGTTCCCACATCACTGTGCTCGGCCATAGTTCACGACTCGCGCCATTGACACCTGGATATACTGATCCACCACGCACGGTAAACGCCGAGGCAGCCAGCTCTGATATTGGATTGGCAGCGTATGCAGTCGCCGCCCCACTCGATATCGGTAGCTGGAGTGTGGGATCGAAGCCGCCGATCATACGGTCATACCGCTCAGTTACTCCTCGCTCGTACTCTACCCGCAACCCATAGTTGAGTGTCAGCTTTGGCGTTACGCGGAAGGTATCTTGCACAAACCATCCGTACGCCCAGTTACGTGAGGCAATACTCGAATTGATCGCGAGGGTGCTCCCAGATGGCAAGCCCAGCATGAAAGCTGCCCAGCCAAATCCCTGGGTGCCAGTGGGCGTGAATGAATCATCATTGCGCCGCACATACGTGTTATTGAACGTGAAGTTCCCCGTTGTGTTTCCGCCCTGCGTGGAATTGCGCAAGTATAATCGCGTCTCGAACCCTGCGTTTACGCTGTGACGGCCCCGAATAAGGGACAAGTTCGCTTTCGCAGAAGGCAATGTGTAATACGTACGAATTGGATACCCCTGCTGCATGGGGCCCAAAGAACCTGTCTGGGTCGAAACACCGGAGACGGACATGGTTGGCGCATAGTACAAATCGCCTGCTTGTGTGTCCAGGTAGCTGGGCAGCCCAACCTCTGACGGCTTTACCCTGGCTGCTGGAGCAGGATTGTTCCCGGTGCCATAGCGCGTGTCACTCACAGACAGATTGAACAGAGTTTGACTGTTTATCGTGTACACCCAGTCAACAGTGCCACCGACCTGTTTCCAGTATTGGAAGCTGTTAGCGAAGCCTGGTAACGTTTCATAGGTCCAGTCGACTGCGCCGCCGGTCCAGTCGAAGTAGGTCCAGCGGCCGAAGAAGTGGTGCTTCTCCGACAGTTGATAGTCGTACCGGTTGTTGTATGTCCGCAAGTCCCAGGTAGTCTTCATGCCGACCGCTACATAGTTATTCAGCGCTTCCTGGCTTGAGCTGACGGGATCGTTGTTCGGGGTGGGGAGCAGTTTCAGATACCACGGATACACGGGGTTGATGATCCGTGATTTCGGGATGATATTTCCCTGAAATGGCTGGCGAATGTAGTGTCCTGAACGGGAACTGTCAGGCTGTATGGTCAACGGATCATAGATTTGATACGTCGAGGAATTAATATTGAGAAGTTTCGAGAAGTCTCCCTCTCGTTCAGCCATGGTGGGGATAGTCTGGTTCAACTGCGAGGGAGTCGCACTGGACCTCATCTTGATTCCGTTGTAGCTAAAGAAGAAGAAGAACCTGTCCTTACCGTTGTAAATTTTCGGCAGGATGACTGGCCCGCCGACAGTGGCCGCGTAATTGTTCGAGTGTCCAGAGGGCTGCTTATCCTGAGCGCGCAACTCGTCCGCAAGAGCCTGATTTCCAGCCGCCAGCGCTGAATTGATCTTGTTGTAGTAGAGCTTCTTCGTAAAGAATGGGGTGCCATTCCAGCGTTGCTGCCAATGCTGGTTGCTGGCGCTGCCGTGAAGTTCATTCGTGCCGGTTTTTGTCAGCATCGTGACATTGAGCCCTGTCGAAAATCCAACGGAAGCATCGAAATTGTATGTTTCGATCTTGACCTCTTGGACAATGTCGACATGAGGAACAAAAGCGGGGGTGTTCGCAACTCCGCCGCGCGCCAAGTTGGGCGCGCCATCAAGCGACCAGGAGTTATTGCCTGCACCAGCGGCGTTTGTCGCGTCCACGGCACCTCCAGAGGCGTGCAATGCGTTACTGGTTGCGTTTACGCCACGGTAAAAAGATCCGGGTGCGAACCGCATTAGGTCCATTGTGTTGTTGTAGAAAACAGGCAAGTCTCTCAAAATACGATTATCCAGAACCCGGCCACCCGAAACCCCACTTGTTTCCACCAAAGGGGCCTCGCCCGTCACCTCAATACTCTCGGCGACTGCTCCCAGTTCCAGTTGAAGATCGACTTGCGCCCGCCTTCCAAGGCTCAGAACAATGCCAGTTCTGGTTAGCTCTTTGAATCCAGGAGCCTTTGCTTTGACTTCGTATGTGCCGGGCAGCAGGAACTTCGCCTCGTAGTAGCCTGTCTCGTTCGTTTGCAGAGTTACGGCGACGTTCGTACCGGTGTTAGTCACGGTCACCGCAGTACCGACGACCGCGTTGGAATGTGGGTCGAGAACGCGACCCAGAATCGTGCTGCGCACTTCCTGGCCGGTTAGCGAACCGGCAAATAGAAAGATAATAAACGGCCATATGGCCCGGGAAAGCTGGGTTTTCATTGCATGCCTCCGTAATGCTGGTTAGCGTAAACTGATCGCACCACGGGAGTCGTCAGAATAGACATCGTGGCGCAGAACTCGGTACGCCTCGTCCCGGGTTTCGCCGTCGAGTGAGGCGTTGTATTTCAGAAGACTATGGCGAACGGCGAGCCAGTAGTTGTTCTCGGCCTGAAACAAATTACCCACATAACGCAGTTCGGGAAAGGGGACACCCAGAATCATTTCCCGGCAGGCGCTCAGGGCATCATCAAAGAACCGCCGATCCTCCAGCAACAAAATTGAGAAGATCGCGTCCCAGGGGTTGCGCAAGACCGTGGTCAGGCTCTTTTCGTTCCAGAAGCCGGCCCTAATCATCCCGGCTCGCGTCAGGAACTTACCATCCGGGCCCACAATCTGGCGATAGGCCGCAAGGTGCTGAGCGCAAACCTCGGCTACCGTTCGCGCCCCGCGACCGAACACCGCCAGGTCCGCTTTGTCCGTCGCAAGATCGAGCAGTATCCGGAGCGCCATGGCATTCTGTAACTGTACCCAGGGCTCCCCCATCCGCCTTGTGTAGTTTCCGCACAGAGGCAAACGCGACTTCTTCTCCTGCGCGTAAAGTTGCAGCAACCGGTTGTCTCTTGTGATGTCGTACCCGGCAAGTAAGAGTGCTAAAAGACGCTCTGCTCTGGTTGGAGTAAGCGCGCCGATGTCGCCGAATCGGGTGGGTTTACCCTGTTCATCGAGGATGGTCCAGCGGTCCCGCTCCAACCGGACCACCATTTTCCGAATCACATCGGCGATTTCCTTCTTCTCAGCCGCCGTGGCCAGCGAGCTTCGGTAGTAACGCCACAAACCGAATACGACGCCTGTGTACTGGTCCGTAGACGGGTCGCCCCAATAGACCTTTCCGTCTGGATGGATCCCACGGGCAAGCAGCCCCTCTGAGGGGATGATTGTGCAATTCCTGATCAGGCCACGGAAAATGGAGCGCGCCTCGCTGGCCGCACCGGGTTTACGATTCACCTCGTATCGCTGAACCAGCGCATCCAGATAAATGCTTCCGTACAACGACGCGTCTTCAATGGACGGGCTTTCCCTGACTCCCCGGACAAAGAATGGCTTGCCGGCCATATCCAGCCTTGTCAGCAAGGACCAGGTTTCCTGCTGGATGTAGTTGCACCAGATGAGGCCGTGCACTTCATTGATTCTGGTCTGCACCGCTGAATCGTCGTCAGCAGCCGGCATCCGCAGGCATGCCGCCATGATGCCGAGCAAAAGCAATCTTCCGGGTAACCCCATTCCTATGCAACCCCCATGTTCAGGTCTCCTGACAGGAGCCAAGAAGCATTGTCACGATCGAAAGCGATTATGATGCCTGAAGCAGATGTTGTCAAGCAGAATTTTCTCGATGTAATCCGCAATAGACCGCATCGTGAAACGCAGAGCAATCCGAATATCGCCATAGTTTCAGGTAAAAGCCAGTGGATGATCAGTAGTTCACGATGTGATACGCGCTGTTTCTCAATGCAAGATCTTTTTCTTGACAGAGAACGCCCACCGACGTTATGATACGGGCCGGACTGGTCAACAGAAGCTTGAAGGCGTAGAGGATGAGAACTCAGCTAGCCAACGCGCGGGATATCGCTTGGCAGCCCGCTTCCAGGGCAGGCCGCAGCGATCGCATGCGTTGCAGATCCATGCGGAAGACGGGCCCGGAAATGCTCAGCGCAGCGATCACTTTGGCATCACTTCCGAGAATTGGAGCGGCAATGCAGCGGCCGTCGAGTTCGTTCTCCTGGTTGTCGATGGCGTACCCGCGCCGTCGCACGGAATGGACTTCAGCAAGCAGCGCGGCAACCGTTCCGATGCTCTTCGACGTGAGGGCCGGTAGGCCTTTGAGCTGCGCAAGACGCCGGATTTCCCGGTCGCTGAGGGCAGAGAGAAGTATTTTGCCAAGACCGGTGGTATGCATGAGTCTCCGATTACCGACCTTGGAACTCATGCGAATCGACTGCGAGCTTTCCACCGTGGCGATGACGACTACCTCACCCGCATCGAGAGTACCGAGGTTCACGGTCTCACGGCATTCGTTGGAGAGGCGTTCCATTACGGGTTGCGCAGCCAGTCGCAACGTCTCCTCCGTGGATTTTGGGTTTTGTAAGGTGAAAAGTTTGTTTGACAAACGGTACGCACCGTCGGGCCGCCGGTCAAGGTAGCCGCGGGATTCCAGCGTATTGAGGATCCGATAGACGGTTGCTTTAGGCAATTGCAGACGTCGTGCAACGTCGGCAAGGGATAGCCCAGCCGCACTGTTCTTGAGTGTCTCGAGAACATCGATCGTCTTGTGGAGGACTTGGATCTGCAAAGGCTGCCCCTTTTCGCTAGAGATTTTGAAACATCGAGTTTGGTGGTCAATAATGAAACCAGCCGATTCATATTGTAAAACAGATCGCAGGATCGCGAAAGATCTTATTCAGGTGCCATCGATCGGGTCATCCGCGGTCCCGCTCTTGTCTCCTGCCGAACTGCGCAAGCATTTCGTGCTCGACCAACTGTTCCAACCCGGCGCAGCAAGTATCTACTCCACAGATCTTGACCGATTGGTAATCGGCGGGATCATGCCTGAGGAAGACATTCAAGTGTCCGGATTCCATGAACTCGGATCTTCGAAGTTCTGTCTGCGGCGAGAGACAGGCATCCTTAATATAGGAGGTCCGGGAATCGTTCAGGTCGACGATGAGGAGTACCTTGTCAGGCCACTTGACTGCCTATACGTCGGCGCCGGCGAGCGTGATCTGGTATTCCGGCGTTCCAAGGAAGCAGATGCTTCCCAGCCTGCTGCGTTCTTCCTGCTGAGCTGCCCTGCGCACCGGAGCCTTCCGACAAGGCAGGCCACAAAGTCCGACGCTTTAGTCTTCGAAGTAGGCGACGCTGAGAAGTGCGCACGCAGGCGCCTGCATCGTTATATTTGTCCTGAACGGATCGAGAGCTGCCAGTTGACAATGGGATTCACGGAAATGCTGCCTGGAAGCGTGTGGAACACAATGCCTCCGCATACCCACAGCAGGCGATCCGAAGTGTATTTGTACTTTGACTTGCATGAAAGCTTCGTCTTGCATCTAATGGGCGAGGCTCCATGCACCCGGCACCTGATCATCCGTGACCGGCAGGTAGTATTGTCGCCGAGTTGGTCGCTCCATTGCGGCGTGGGTACCGCAAGCTACCGTTTCGTGTGGGGGATGGCAGGCGAGAATCAGGACTTCGATGATATGGACCCCATCGTGTCCCAGGATTTACTCTAGACCTGAAGAAGAGGAGCGTCACTTGTCTATTCATTTGGATGCACGGAATCGGTTCCCTGCCATCGCCTGTATTCTGCTCGTCGTGGGCGCGGCAATAGGTTGGAGTGAAGAGCGCCGGCCCGTGGTGGTTCTGGACGGGTATCACAACAACGAACCCAAGCTGCCGGGACATTACCGATGGGAGGCACGCGACAATGGCGGATTCTCAGAGTTTGCAGCCATGTTGCGGAGTCTTGGCGCTGAACTGCGTACAAGCTTTGAGCGAGTGACGACGCCTTCACTCTCCCAGGCAGACTGTTTCGTCCTTGTGGATCCGGACACGCCGGAGGAGGCTCCAAAACCAAACTACATTCAGGACGACGAGATCCAGGCTCTGAAGCGGTGGGTAGAACGAGGCGGGGCTCTAGTTCTGATGGGGAACAATCGCGGAAACGCAGAGTTCATTCACCTGAACCGTCTTGCTGAGCGTTTCGGAATTCATTTCGCTGAAGAAACACTGGGAGCCGATCAGAAACCTGCAGCCGGCAAGCTCACATTGCGAGCAACGGGTCCGTTCTTTCAGGGCGATCTGCGGTTCTACGCGGTCGATGTAGCCCCCCTCAACGTAACGGCGAAAAAAGCTGAGATTCTCCTCAAGTACGATGAGACCCCGGTGATGGCGCTTATTGCTTTCGGTCGCGGCCTAGTGTTGGCAATCGGAGATCCGTGGCTCTACAACGAGTACATCCATCGGGAAGATAACGAACAAATCGGACGCCAGGTATTCAAGCATCTGCTGGGGCCGAAGCATTGAGATCGTTCCGGCAAGTGGCGGCAGCTCAGCGGGCGCGAACAATTTGAATTCATTGCACTGACTGAGGAATAGCCTTCCATCTAAACGAGTCTTATGAAGAGTTTTCTGGAAGATGTCTTTGGGCTGAACGGGAAGACAGCACTCGTCACCGGATGCAGGCGCGGCATCGGCGCAGCCATAGCTGTGGCGTTCGCCAAAGCAGGCGCCGACATTGCGGGCGTAAGCGCCAATCTTGAGGAGTCCGGCAGCGCGATTGCACAAGACGTGGAAGCGTCTGGCCGCCACTTCGCGCCTTACAAATGTGACCTTACCGACCGGGCCGCATTGTACCGGTTTATCGAGCGCGTGCAGTCCGACCATCCCGTTATTGACATTCTGGTCAACAATGCGGGGACCATCCTCCGAAAGCCTGCCGCGGAACACCCGGATGACTTTTGGGACAAGGTCGTTGAAACCAACATGACGTCCGCGTTCATCCTTACGCGCGAAATCGGCAGGCGTATGGTTGAAAGACGTTCCGGCAAGATCATCTTCACGTCATCTTTGCTGGCCTTCCAGGGTGGCATCAATGTGCCTTCGTACGCCGCAAGCAAAGGCGGAGTCAGCCAGCTTGTCAAGGCGTTTGCCAATGAGTGGGCTTCGAGTGGCGTAAACGTCAACGCCATCGCGCCTGGCTACATCGAGACCGACAATACGGCCGCACTGCGGAACGATCCGGCACGAAGCCAGGCAATCCTGTCCCGAATTCCCGCTGGACGCTGGGGTAAGCCGGTGGATCTGACAGGAGCAGCTGTCTATTTGGCTTCCGCCGCTTCGGACTACGTGCATGGTACGACCCTCACCGTCGACGGCGGATGGATGGCAAGGTAGAGCGCGAGAGGTAACCGGCCCGATTCACCGCCATAGTGGCCGCTCGTACACAAGGACAGGCTCAACTGAAGGTATTTCAGACATCGCGGGGACCGATGCACCTGCCGAGCATGCGGCTTCTGTGAAGAGTGGGCACCACACCAAGCCGATAACATCCGGCGGCACAAGAAGTTGCGTCAAGAAGCATGCCCTGCGGCTAGCCAGTGAAGGCATCAATGACCTCTGAAACCGGCTCCCGGCGGGAGGCGTCTGGTAGGCTAGAGCAGTGTGCGTGAAGGCGTTGACCGGCGGTGTATGGAAAGAATCCGTTCTCAGAGGGTAGCGGCACTCGCGATTTTAGGCCTCGTGCTGGCCGGGGTTCTGGCCCTGGGCGAGGAGCCTGTCTTCCGGGTGGACGTGAACCTGGTCCGAATCCTGGCCACGGTCAAAGACGACAGTGGGCGCCTGATCGGCACCCTCGAAAAGTCGGATTTCGCCGTCTGGGACGATGGGACGCCACAGCAACTGGCGATTTTCGAGCGCCGGACCGAACAGCCGCTTTCGATTGCCCTACTGGTCGATACGAGCCTGTCCACAGCGATCGATCTGCGATACGAGATGGACTCGGTTGAGCGGTTTTTGCGAGCCGTCTTCTCGGAAGGCAACCCCAAAGACGCTGTGGCGCTTTACAGTTTCAGCTATGACGTGACGCTGCGAGCGAGTTTCACGGGAGACCGGTCAAAACTCGAAAGCGCAGCCAGGGCGATGAGGCCGCAGAGCGGCACGTCACTATATGACGCGATCTTCCTGGCCTCGCGGGACCTCGATACGCGTGAAGGACGCCGCGTGATGATCCTGGTGACGGACGGCGGCGACACGACGAGCGCAAAGAACTTCCATCAGGCTCTCGAAGCCGCTCAACGCGCGGACGCCGTGCTTTACGCCATTCTGGTGATGCCCATCAAGAGCGACGTGGGCCGCAACATCGGCGGAGAAAACGCACTGACCATGCTTTCCGCCGGCACCGGCGGGAGGGTATTCACACCGAGCCTCGGCACGGCCCTCGACGAAGCTCTTTCGGCCATTCTCAAAGAACTGCGCACGCAGTATTACCTGGCCTACTATCCGAAGGACTCCAAACAGAGCGGCGACCGGTATCACAAGCTCGAAGTGAAGGTGCTGCGTCCGGATTTGCGAGTCTTCGCGCGCAATGGATATTATGAGGAGACCGAGGCAACACCCAAGCTGCGGCCCGGTAGATGGCATCCGGCCACCAAGACTCCGCAAGGCGTAGATCAAGATGGAAAAGAAAAGTAACGGGAAATCGAAGACGAAGCCACCAGAGCAGACCTTCGAAGAACCGAAGTACTTGCGGCGCCTTATTGAAGAGGCGATCCCGGTCGGCGTTCGTCTCTTGAGCAACGAAGAATTCACCGGCACAATCGAGTTTTACGACTCGAGCTTTATCCGGTTGACGCGCAAGGACGGGCCAAACCTGTTCCTCTATAAGCACGAGATCAAGTACATCTACGAGCAAGAAGAGTAGCCGCAGCAGCAGACTCCTAACATGGCATCGTTACTCGAAAGCGCGAAAGAAATAGCGCGCGAATCCGGCGCAATTCTCCAGCATTTCTATGAGCGCCACATCCCCTACGAGCTCAAGGGCGAGTTCGACCTCGTAACGGAAGCCGACCGCGCTTCCGAGAAGCTGGTGGTCGAGCGGCTACGGGCACGCTATCCCACCCACAGCATCATCGGCGAGGAAGGCGGGAAGCGCACAGGCACCTCCGAATACTGCTGGTATGTGGACCCGCTGGACGGCACAACCAACTTCGCCCACGGATTCCCGATGTTCAACGTGACCATGGCCGTGGAGCGCGAGGGCGAGCTGATGGCCGGGGTCGTCTACGACCCGCTGCGGGATGAGATGTTCGCGGCGGAGCGCGGCGGGGGCGCATACCTGAACAATCGCCGGATACACGTTTCCAAGGCACTGCACCTCAAGGACTGCCTCATGGCTACCGGTTTCCCCAACCAGACGCGCAACCAGAGCGTGAACATACATTTCTATCACCAACTTGCGATGGCGACGCACGGCGTGCGGCGCGGCGGTTCAGCGGCGATCGACCTCGCTTACGTCGCCTGCGGCAGGCTGGACGCGTTCTGGGAATTCGGTTTGAATCCCTGGGACATGGCTGCCGGCATTCTGCTGGTTCAGGAGGCAGGCGGGACCGTCACGGACATGAACGGCGGGCCGCACAATCTCCGCAGTCCCCATATAGTTGCGGACAATACGGTCATTCACCCGGAAATCCTGCAAATATTCAGCGAACTCTTCTCGGGCAACTGCCGGGTGCCGATGCCGCAGCTCCGGTAAGCAGGACATTCGGACAGCTCCCGGGCCTGCGATTCAAAGAGCTCCTTTACTTTCAATGCACTATGATGGTAGCCTGAAGGGTCTTAACCGGCATGAGGACTGTCGACCTGATTCATCGCAAGCGTGACGGAGAGGAATTATCTCCGGAAGAAATCACCCAACTTATTGAGGGGTATACCCGCAATGAGATCCCCGACTACCAGATTTCAGCGTTCTTGATGGCGGTCTACTTCTCCGGCATGTCGGACCGGGAGGTAGCCGCGCTCACCGAGTGCATGTTGCGCTCGGGCGAAACGGTGGACCTATCCTCGGTTCCCGGCGCGAAAATAGACAAGCATTCGACCGGAGGCGTGGGCGACAAGACCAGCTTGATTGCGGCTCCCCTGGCGGCCGCGGCAGGCATCGTTGTGCCTATGATCTCGGGACGGGCACTGGGGCATACGGGCGGAACGCTGGATAAGCTGGAATCGATCCCTGGTTTTCGCACCAACCTCACGGTAGACGAGTTCCGCGCTCAGTTGCAGGAAATCGGACTCTGCTACATGGGCCAGTCGGAGCAGGTGACGCCGGCAGACGGCAAGCTGTACTCGCTGAGAGACGCAACAGCTACGATCGAATCGATCCCGCTGATTGCGTCGTCCATCATGTCCAAGAAACTTGCCGAAGGGCTGGATGGCGTCATTCTGGACGTGAAAGTCGGCGCCGGTGCCTTCATGAAGCGGCAGGTGGATGCGCGGCGGCTGGCGCAGATGATGGTGGCGATCGGCCGGCGCATGGATAAGCGCATACAGGCGCTCATCACGGACATGAACCAGCCCCTGGGCTACGCCGTGGGCAACGCCCTCGAGGTGATGGAAGCGTCGCAGACACTGCAGAACGTCGGACCGACCGAATTGACGCGTCTTTCGCTCGAACTGGCAGCCCGCATGATCTATCTCGGCCGCGCGGCCGAGACGATCGAAGAGGCGCGCGAGGTGGCGCAGGCCAAGCTGCTCGACGGCTCCGGCTACCGTAAGTTCAAGGAAGTCATCAAGGCGCAGGGTGGCAATCCGCAGGTGCTCGACCGCTTCGAACTACTGCCGAACGCGACCGGCGCCCGCGAGATTACGTCGCCTCGCACGGGGTACATCAGCGCCATCGACGCCGAGGACATCGGCAAGGCCGCAGCCATGATCGGCGCGGGCCGCGATGCCAAGACCGACCAGGTCGATCCGGCGGTCGGCGTGATTCTGGAAGTCAAGGCCGGAGAAAAGGTGGAAGCCGGCAGCGTGCTGTGCCGGATGTACTACACCCATGAAGACCGGCTCGATGAAGCGGCGGAAGTCATCGAGGATGCCTTCCGGATTTCGACTCACCCGGCCGAAGAGCGCGAACTGATACTCGAAGTTATCGGCTGACCGTACACATATGGGCCGGTTTTCCGGACTCGTCGGATTGGTCGTTATCCTGGCCGCGGCCTGGGTCTTCTCTTCCAAG